>NZ_JBKQOI010000089.1:0-2584 GCF_052145595.1 Mycobacterium sp.
GAGACGGCTTCCAGTTCTGTTCGGACCTGGCCGCCCCGCGCTGTTCCCTTGATGTACTGAAACGCCGAGCTGTCCCGAAAACGTTTTTGAAGCGTGGCAAGGTGTCAATCGGCTGCTCGCAAGGGGATCGCTCAGCGAACGCGGCTGAAGCGGAGCAGGAGCTTCTGGTCGCAGTAGTAGTCGAGCCAGTCGAGCAGCCGGCCCCGACCATGGTGCCCGCGACCGGTGGTCGGCACGAAGCGAATCGCGAGCCGGGCGGCCGCTGCGTCGAACCCGGCCTCCTTGAAGACGGTGACTACCTCATCGATGTCGTACAGCTCGGGCAGATGCAGCTCCTCGACGTTGGCGCGATGCCATTCCGCCATCAGCGGACTGGCGGCGTGAACACCCATGACGGCGTAGTACACGCCGCTGGGCAGCAGAGCGCCGAAGATCGCTCGGGCGTGGGCGGGAAGGTCGTGGATTAGGTAGAGCACCTCGTGGCTGAACGCTGCGTCGAAACCACCCCACCCGGCGGGAACCGTATCGCCGGCCTCGAACTGGAGCGGCCGCTGCCCGACGAGCCGCCGGGCGTCTTCGATCGCGCCCGAGGCCGGGTCGTAACCGAAACCCTCGGCGATGCCGCACCGATCAGCGAGCAGCCGAAGGAACCCGCCCCGGTTGCAGCCCCGCGTCGAGGACCCGCTTTCCGGCGAGGTCGACGTCAATCGTCTCGAGCATCGACTTCCAGACGAACGCGTGCTCGTCCTGCATGGCCTCGTCCGCGGCCGCGCCCTGCCAATAGGTCTGACTCATCTCGCTCTGACTCATCTCGCTCCTTACGCTACGGCGGGGTCGGGCGTGGTAGAGCGATCCCCCACCACCGCCCGGTTGGGGATCGCCTCGATGATCAGCTCGGGCGGATTAGCGCGCATCGTGTTCTCCGGGCTGTTGAGCACGTTGGCGATGATGGCGCCTAACTCGTGGGGCTTGGCCAGCATCTCGCGTGCTGTGCGGACAGCGGCGTCCGTCGACAGCACGCCGAGCTCGAACAGCATGTCCTCTTTGCGTGGGAAGTACAAGTAGAACAACGCTTTTCACACGCCCGCGTCCCGGCAGATGTCGGCCACGGTCACGCGGGGGTACCCGTTCGCCCGCCACAACACCATCGCCGCCTGCACGAGGGATCGCTTCGTCTCATGTGACCGAGCCTGCTGAAACGAGGCGCGTCGCTGACCGTGGTCAGCACCTGAGCGCCGCGCGATATCGGTCATGTGCAACGCATTCTTGCAGTCTTAATGGTTGTCCCGGGTCCGGCTTGTCGGGCACCAGCGAACTCCCTGCCCGGAGTACCTCTTCGGCTCCAACGGAACGCGGCCGTGTCGCCGGACCCGTGGGCATTCTTCACGTGGCGAGCAGACGGTTCATCTCGTCGGTGAAGCGGACGTTCAAGTTGTGCCAGCGCGGCAATCCGTTGTCACCGGGCTCGAGCTGTTCCGGGAAGAGCACGGTGCCGAAGCTCCCCTGGATCAGCGGCACGACCGAGAAGCCGGCACTGCGATACCAGGGCGCAGCCCGAGACGCGACCTCCTCGGGCGTCCCCACATACATCAGGTGCTGAACGTCCTCGTCGCTCATCATGGCGCAGACACTGAGCAGCTCGTCGCGGGAAAACTTGGTCGAACGGTGGGTGAGGCTGAGCGCCCAGTCGTCGCCCAGTGGGTGTTTGCCGCCCCATTTGGACCAGTGGTGACCGACGGGGGTCAGATTGAGCACAAAACTCCGGACGAACGGACTTTCCAGGGCTTCGGAGATCTGGCGGTCGTTCTCACACAGGATCATGGTCATGCCCGGTGCGATGACCAACGACTTGGGGTCGCGGTCGCGGCGCTCGGCTTCGCTCCACATCTCCGCGAGGTCGGCTTCCCAACTCGTGACCTGGTCGGCGTATCCGCCGGGCAGATAGGTGAGGAGGCCGTCTGCGACGCGCCCAGCGATCCGCATCGGGCGCGGGCCGCCGCCCGCAAGCAAAACGAGCGGCGGGTGTTCGGGGTTGTAGGGCGGCAGCGCGACGAGTGCCTCGTCGAGTTTCCAGAACCGGTTGTCGGGTTCCGTCACGGGCCGCGTTGTGCGCATGAGGGTCTTGATGATTCGAATCGCCTCTTCGAGATGCGCGTTGCGCGGCTCAGTGCGTTCGAGTCCGTAGGGCAGGAACTGTTTGTTCTCCCCGGTACCGATGGCGATCATCACCCGACCGTGTGAGATGTGGTCGAGGGTCAACAGCTCCTGGGCGAGGATCGACGGACTGCGGCGATAGCAGTCCACGATGGTGCTGAGGAGGATCTTCTCCGTGTGTGACGCGACGGCGGCGAGCAGCGGGATGGTGTTATAGCACGCCTCGTAGTCCGGCACCTGTGCCGCCGTCGGGATGAGCTCCGGCGACCAGATCGAACGGAAGATCCACGACTGCATTTGGTCGGAGTAGCCGGTGGCGACGTAGCCGAGCTGTTCGTAGAGTCGCGCGGCACGGATCGCATCGCGAACCCCTCCTGGCCGGTGCATCTCCATCCCCGCAGTGCCGGCGAAGGGGATGTTCCAGTCGAGC
>NZ_JBKQOI010000090.1:0-37828 GCF_052145595.1 Mycobacterium sp.
CTACCTTGACACTGACTGGGATGAAGCTGGTGTACCAACCGGTTGTCACGAAATCGGTCGGGCTGTTACGCGTATCGACGGCGACAATGCCGTGGTATTGGTCCGCGCCCGTCAATTCGCATTCGGCGAGCGCGGCACAAGCAATTACACCGCCGCTGAAGCGGGCACCCGCCGCTGAGCACGCGGCTTCGAATTGGGCCGTTTGCTGTTCGTCCAGAAGACGCAGATCCATGAGTTCGGCTACGCCAGATCCATCGCCGAGTGACACCGGGACTTCCGGCAGGGCCCCGTCATTGGTTTCTAAGAATTCGACCCACGCCCGGATCTCAGGAGATTCCAACGTCAGTGACGACAGGTACTCGTGCTGCCGTACGCAAAAGTCGTGGTAGCTCCCCGCTTCGGGCAGCCTCAGCGGTGCGCCGCCGCCGGCGAGGCTGAGGTACATCATGTGAATTTCTGAATACACCGTGCCCACAAACATCGCGTCGATGTGGAGATGATCGACGCAGATGCAGAACGTGAAGTGATTGGCACGCTGAATGATCATGAAACGGAAGCAATCCCATTGCAGCGGGTCGGGCGTAGCCCGAATTACGTCGCGGCATTCCTCGGGTGCCAGCTGGCCATGCCGGGTCGGGACAACCTCGATATCGCCGGCCTCGGGGATGGTCCGCCGAATGATTTGTTCTCCGTCCTCGAACTGGAACCAACTCCGGTATGTGTCGTGGCGACGAAGGTGAGCGTTGAGAACATATGTCATTGCTCTCGCATCGCACCGACCCGGAAAGTCCCAGCTGACAATGCATTGCCGTGACATTGATTGTCCCTGGTCGGCGTATTTGCGAAAGCCGCGGAGATGTTCGGCCTGCATATAGCTGGCCGGCACTTCGTTCGTCGGTGCTTGTTGTGCCTTCTCCAAACTTGTACTTGACGGCTGCCATGAGATGACGGACCCAGGGTCCGGCATCCACTCGTGGATAGACCGAAAATCAAGCGTACCTATCGCAAACACTTCCCCTCCTTGCTTCCCCAGGCGGTTCCGAGATATTCCGAGTCACGACCCGCAATCACTTCCCGTCGGGCTGCCATCGGCCGGCGCCAGCTTTTCGTATAACTTTTTCGTATACCTGATCCGTTAAGCCCCGGACCGCGACGTCGGTGGAGCTGAAGCGATTCTGTGTTTTGGTGTCAGTGCGGCTCTGCAGTTCGAGATTACCGAGCGAACCGAATCCACACTTGGAAAGCGAAAAATTCGGGTCAACGTTTCGACGATGGATAGGGTCGGGATCGGAGATCGGGCGCCCAAGACGTGCAGGCCACTCGTCGGCCGGCACTTCCATGCGCTCTATCGCCCCCCAAGCAGGTTTCCGCAGTACGAGCCATTGCGCATCGATCGCCGGTGCCTTCGCTTCGGTGTCGCCGACGAGCCCGGGGTGGAAGTCGGCGGCGTCGACCAGCGAGGCGCTTACCGAGCCCGCCGGCGGATGAGCGGCCCGACGGCCGGCTGGAATCTCGGTGAGCACATCACCGCCAAACGGCACTGGCCCGCGTGCCTCGTCCACGGTCGCTCACCTCCTCGAAAGAGCGCATTCCGATCCGGGCGAAGCGCTCGCGACATCGCGCAAAAGCCCACCCGCGGATCGGACCCAACCTCTACTGCGTAGCGTGCTCAGCAGCGTAGCTGGTTTGCTCCACCCATGTGCAAAAATCGTGCAGCCGTACAGAAAAAGTAACGAAGCACACAAAATCTTCATGATTGACTCACCAGTCAATAGCTCCCGGGACGAACCGGTCGATGGCTAGTCACAGATAAAGTCCCTGGTAGTAGCCCTGCACGCTGGCGGCACGGCACGTCCACTTCCCCCTCATTAACGTCGAAGCGGATTTCTGGGCTCGGGCTGCCCCGAGTCAGGGCTCGCCCATGTCATAACGAAGCCCCGCCGACGGGAACCAGGCGGAGATTGCTAGCCGCCTGCGCCAGCCGAGGAAAATCAGCTATACGACAAACCGCACGGTACCCCGGTACCTGTCGCCGCGGGCTGTTTTCGCGTAAATGTCATCTATCCCACAACGGCTCGATTTGGCGCCGTCACGAGGGCGCCCGCACGACCCCGCGGCCTGGGGTGACTCGGACTGTGCCACAGGGGTGAGTCGGCTCGCAAAAGCCCTCGCCGGAGCTCGGGGTTCACCAGTTCAGCCAGGTCCGGTAGCTCGGGTGGTCGCGATTGACCCTTCAGGCAGCAATTCGTAGTGTCCTGATATGTCGGATGGCGCGAGGGCGCGGGCATTGGTGGTCGACTGGCGCTCCGGAGTGCTCACACCGTGACGACTTCAAGGGTGCCCAAACTGCCGCTCGACGAGGCCAGGGCCGCCGCCGACGAAGCTGCGGTGCCCGACTACATGGCCGAACTCAGCATCTTTCAGGTGTTGCTGAATCATCCGCAACTGGCGCGCGGCATCAATGACCTGCTGGCCACCATGCTGTGGCACGGTGCCCTCGACCCACGGTTGCGCGAGCTGGTGATCATGCGGATCGGCTGGCTAACGGCGTGCGACTACGAGTGGACGCAACACTGGCGCGTCGCGTCAAGGCTGGGCGTGACGGGCGACGATCTGCTCGGTGTGCGCGATTGGCAGCGATACGACGGGTTCGGGCCCGCCGAGCGGGCGGTGCTGGCGGCCACCGACGACGTGGTGCGCGACGGCGCGGTAAGCGCCCAGAGCTGGGCGGCATGCGAGCGCGAATTGCAAGGCGACACAACAGTTCTCATCGAACTCGTCACCGCCATCGGCGCATGGCGGATGGTTGCGTCGATTCTGCACAGCCTGCAGGTTCCGTTGGAAGAGGGCGTGTCGAGCTGGCCGCCGGACGGCCGCTCGCCGTAGCGCTCACGCCAAATCGCGGGGTTACCGTAATAGATTGACCTATCAATCAGTAACTCTTAGCGTCGTTCAATGCGAACCAGAGCCGCCGAAATGCTTGGCGTTGAGTTCCCGATATGCGCCTTCAGCCACTGCCGCGACGTCGTGGCCGCGGTGACCAACGCCGGCGGATTCGGGGTCCTCGGCGCCGTCGCGCACAGTCCTCAGCGGCTGCAAAACGAGCTGACCTGGATCGACGAGCAGACCGGCGGCAAGCCCTACGGGGTCGATTTGTTATTGCCGCCCAAGTACGTCGGCGCCGAGCAAGGAGGGATCGACGCCAAGCAGGCCCGGGCGCTGCTGCCCGAAGAACACCGCGCTTTCGTCGACGACTTGCTGGCCCGCTATGGCATTGCGGCGCCCGCCGATGAGCCGCGTGCGCCGGTTGGCGGCCTCAACATCTCACCCAAGGGCTATGAGCCGCTCCTCGAAGTGGCCTTCGCCCACGACATTCGGCTGATCGCCAGTGCGCTGGGGCCGCCCCCGGCGGACCTCGTCGAGCGTGCCCACGAGCACGACGTGCTGGTGGCCGCGCTGGCCGGCACCACCCAACACGCGCTGCGGCACGCGGCGGCGGGCGTCGACCTGATCGTCGCGCAGGGCACCGAGGCCGGCGGCCACACCGGTGAGGTGGCGACCATGGTGTTGGTCCCCGAGGTTGTAGACGCTGTGTCGCCGACGCCCGTTCTCGCGGCCGGCGGCATCGCCCGCGGTCGCCAAGTCGCCGCGGCCCTGGCTTTGGGCGCTGAGGGGGTGTGGTGCGGCTCGGTGTGGCTGACCACCGAAGAAGCCGAGACCGCGCCCGTGGTCAAGGAAAAGTTTTTGGCCGCCAGCTCTTCGGACACGGTGCGGTCGCGCTCGCTGACCGGTAAGCCGGCGCGGATGCTGCGCACGGCCTGGACCGACGAGTGGGAGCGTGCGGATACCCCGGATCCCCTTGGAATGCCGCTGCAGACCGCGCTGGTCACTGACTCCCAGGTGCGGATCAATCAGGCGGCCGTTCACCCTGGGGCCAAGGCCCGGGAGCTGGCGACCTACTTCGTCGGTCAGGTGGTCGGCTCGCTGGACCGGGTTCGGCCGACGCGCTCGGTGGTGCTCGACATGGTCGAGGAGTTCATCGACACCGTCGGGCAGCTCGAGAGCCTGGTCGATAGGTGACCAGCCCGGCGCGCCGGCGCCGCGCGGTCAGTGACGAGGACAAGTCGCAGCGCCGCGACGAGATCATGGCGGCCGCCAAAGAAGTGTTCGCGTGCAAGGGTTTTCACGCCACGACGATCGCGGATATCGCCAAGCAGGCGGGCCTGGCCTACGGCTCTGTCTATTGGTACTTCGACTCGCAGGACGAGCTGTTCCACGCGTTGATGGCCGTCGAGGAGACTGCGCTGCGTAACCATGTCGCGGCGGCGCTGCCTCACATGTCAAAGCAGGGCGTGCTGGCGGAAAACGTCGGGCAGGAGGCGCCGCTTCGGGCCGTCTTACAAAGCTCTGTGCGGGCGACCTTGGAGTTCTTTGAAGCCGACAAGGCCACCGTCAAGCTGCTGCTGCGCGATCCTTACGCACTCGGCGAGCGACTCGAAAAGCACCTCGGCGGGGTCTATGACCGGTTCGTCGACGACCTCGAAACCTTCATCGTCGCTGCCCAAAAGCGTGGCGAGGTGGTGGCCGCCCCGCCTCGAATTGTCTCGTACACATTGGCGGCGCTGGTCGGGCAGTTGGCGCATCGGCGGCTGAGCACCGACGACGACGTCACGGCCGCTCAGGTGGCCGATTTCGTCGTCGGACTGGTGCTCGACGGGCTGCGCCCACGCGTGTAACGGCAGGTATCGACGGCGTTTGAGCCTATTTGCGCAGGTCACCCGTCCTGAAGCTGGCTAAGAGCTGTGTGGACACGTAATAAGTGCATAAAGATTCGGCGACACCGGGCAGATCACATTGACCGTGCCATAGCCGTCGTGCATTATCGTTCGGGTAGCACCTCGCTAGGTGAGGCCTCTACACGAATACAGGCCACTGACCCCGAACGTCCAAAGACGCCCCGGGTCAGGACAGCTCCTCCCGGCTTAAGGGTTGAGCCCAGGTGGCTTCCGGACTACCGGACACGTCGTGTAGTGCCAAAGCTCTGACGAGAGGGGTGCGGAACGCCGACCGTCGTCGGCTTCTGTACTCCTTCAGTGCGTGTAGATCGTGCGGGCAACCGCGCGCGCCGTGGCCGGTTGAGGAGGTGAGGGACGTATGAGTTCCAGCGACAGTCCGGGTCGAAGTCCGGGCTTGTTTCGTCCCGATCCGGTCCCCGGCGCGACGTTCTCTGCTGAGTCGTCGTAACGCTAATTGGCTTACCGGCCAAGCGTTCTGGGATCGGAACCACTACGGGACGGGACACGTCAGTCCAGTTAGTACTCGTTTGGGATTCCGTCTAGGAGGCGAACATGACCGCATTTCTCTACGACGAAGTGGTAACCGTAGCGCCCGCCCGCAAGCTGACTGTCGTGCGCGACGCAGCCACCGTCGTGGCCCCCGCGCCCAAGAAGGCGACGCGCCGGGTTGACACCCAGCCTTTCTTCGCCGGCGGCGACCCGCTGGTGGACGGCGCTGCACGCCTGCTGTGCATTCCGCTGCGTCACATGTACGCGGCGCTGTGGCGGGTTGGTCTGCTCGAAGTTCAGGCCTAGTCCGATGGACAGCGACCAACCATGCTCATGGCTCCGAGGGGCTACCCGGCCGCAGGTTTTCCCTGAGGCCAGGTAACCCCTTGGAGTGCAGTATTTGATTTGCGGTGTTCCGTAGAATCGACTCAATGGCATCGATCCGGCGATCACCGGGGAGCCTTCGGAAGAACAGCCGGCCTGGCTCAGTAGAACCGAACGGGTAGGCCCGTCACAGCCGTAATCGAGCGGCCACGCGAAAGCGCGGCAAGCGGGGTGGTACCGCGGCGCTCGCGCACGAGGCGCGTCGTCGTCCCCGGCCTGACCAACGCGGGCACAGGAGACGACGCGCATCGTGACCGATAACGCTGACCTCGAGGTTCAGTTCGTGGGCTCCGTCAAGGCCTATCCGAGGCTGGCCGGCGGGGCACCAGATTTCCCGGTGCTCGAGCTCGAGGTTCTCGACTACTGGGCCCGCGACGATACCTTCCGGGCCAGCATCGCCGGCCGCGACGGCGCGCCGGAGTACGTGTTCTACGACGGGCCGCCGTTCGCCAACGGGCTGCCGCACTATGGGCATCTGCTCACCGGCTACGTGAAAGACATCGTCCCGCGCTACCGCACCATGCGCGGCTACAAGGTGGAGCGCCGCTTCGGGTGGGACACCCACGGGCTGCCGGCCGAACTCGAAGTCGAGCGCCAGCTGGGCATCACCGACAAATCCCAGATCGACGCCATGGGCATCGCCGCCTTCAACGAAGCATGCCGGGAATCGGTATTGCGTTACACCGACGAATGGCAGGCGTATGTGACCCGCCAGGCACGCTGGGTCGACTTCGACAACGACTACAAGACGCTGGATCCCAGCTACATGGAGTCGGTGATCTGGGCATTCAAACAGCTGTGGGACAAGGGCCTGGCATACGAGGGCTACCGCGTGCTGCCCTACTGCTGGCGCGACGAAACCCCGCTGTCCAATCACGAATTGCGGATGGACGACGACGTTTACCAAAGCCGCCAAGACCCGGCGATCACTGTGGGATTCAAGGTGACCGGGGGTGGCGAGCTGGACGGTGCCTACCTCCTGGTGTGGACGACGACGCCGTGGACCCTCCCGTCCAACCAAGCGGTGGCGGTCAATCCGGACGTGGAATACGTGCAGGTGCGGGTGGGGGGCCGACGTCTCGTGTTAGCGAAGGCGAGGTTGGGCGCCTACGTCCGTGAGCTCGGCGTCGCACAAGAACTACTCGGGACGTATACCGGCGCCGACCTGCTGGGCACCCGGTACCTGCCGCCGTTTCCGTATTTCATGGACAGCCCCAAGGCATTTCAGGTGCTGGCGGGCGCATTCGTGACGACCGAGGACGGCACCGGGATCGTGCACATGGCGCCCGCCTACGGCGAGGACGACATGGCCACCACCGACAAGGTCGGCATCGTGCCGGTCACCCCGGTCGATGCCAAAGGCCGCTTCGACGCCACCGTCCCGGATTACCAGGGGCAGCGCGTCTTCGACGCCAACCCGCACATCATCCGCGACCTGAAGAACGGCAGCGGTCCGGCGGCGGCCAACGGCGCGGTGTTGATCCGCCACGAAACCTACGAGCATCCCTATCCGCACTGCTGGCGGTGCCGCAATCCGCTGATCTATCGGGCGGTTTCGTCGTGGTTCGTCGCGGTCACCGAGTTCCGGGACCGCATGGTGGAACTGAACCAACAGATTACGTGGTATCCCGAACACGTCAAGGACGGCCAGTTCGGGAAGTGGCTGCAGGGCGCCCGCGACTGGTCGATCTCGCGAAACCGCTACTGGGGCACGCCGATTCCGGTGTGGAAGTCCGACGATCCGGCGTATCCGCGCATCGATGTATACGGCAGCCTGGACGAGCTGGAGCGCGACTTCGGGGTGCGACCGGACAATCTCCACCGGCCTTACATCGACGAGCTCACCCGGCCCAATCCCGATGACCCAAGCGGTCATAGCACGATGCGGCGCATCCCCGACGTGCTGGACGTGTGGTTCGACTCGGGTTCCATGCCGTATGCCCAGGTGCATTATCCGTTCGAAAATGAGGACTGGTTCGAGAGCCACTACCCGGGCGACTTCATCGTCGAATACATCGGCCAGACCCGCGGCTGGTTCTACACGCTGCATGTGCTGGCCACCGCGCTCTTTGATCGTCCGGCATTTAAAACCTGTGTGGCGCATGGGATTGTGTTGGGTTCCGACGGTCAGAAGATGAGCAAGTCGCTGCGCAATTACCCCGACGTCAGCGAGGTGTTCGACCGCGACGGATCCGATGCCATGCGGTGGTTTTTGATGGCGTCGCCGATCCTGCGCGGCGGCAATCTCATCGTCACCGAGCAGGGGATCCGGGAAGGGGTGCGACAGGTCCAGCTGCCGCTCTGGAACGCCTACAGCTTCTTGGCTCTTTACGCACCGAAAGTCGGCACCTGGCGCACCGATTCGGCCCACGTGCTGGACCGCTACATCCTGGCCAAGCTGGCCGCGCTGCGCGACGACCTTACCGCGGAGATGGAGTCCTGCGACATCTCCCGGGCCTGCGAGCACTTGCGCCAGTTCACCGAGGCGCTGACGAACTGGTATGTGCGGCGGTCACGTTCGCGGTTCTGGGAGGAAGACGCCGACGCGATCGACACTTTGCACGCCGTGCTCGAGGTGACGGCGAGACTGGCCGCTCCGCTGCTGCCCTCGGTCACCGAGATCATTTGGCGCGGCCTCACCGGCGGTCGCTCGGTGCATCTGACCGACTGGCCCGACGCGGGGGTCCTGCCCGCGGATCCCGATCTGGTCGCCGCGATGGACCAGGTCCGCGAAGTGTGCTCGGCCGCCTCGTCGCTGCGCAAGGCCAAGAAACTGCGGGTACGCTTGCCGCTCCCGAAACTGACTGTGGCAGTGGAGGACCCGAAGCGACTGGAGCCGTTCACCGACCTGATCGCCGACGAGCTCAACGTCAAGCGCGTCGAATTGACCGACGCGATCGACACCTACGGTCGCTTTGAGCTCACCGTCAACGCACGAGTTGCCGGGCCACGGCTGGGCAAGGATGTGCAGTCTGCCATCAAGGCGGTCAAGGCCGGCGAAGGCGTCGTCAACCCGGATGGCACCCTGACCGCGGGTCCCGCGGTATTGCAACCCGAGGAGTACAGCTCACGACTGGTGGCGGCGGACCCGGAATACACCGCGGCGCTGCCCGATGGGACCGGTCTCGTCGTATTGGACGGCACCGTGACCCCGGAGCTGGAGGCCGAGGGTTGGGCCAAAGACCGGATCCGCGAACTGCAGGAATTGCGCAAGTCGACCGGGCTGGACGTCTCCGATCGCATCAGCGTGGTGATGTCGGTGCCCGCCGAGCGGGCCGACTGGGCGCGCACCCATCGAGACCTCATCGCCGGGGAAATCCTGGCTACCAGCTTCGAGTTCGGCGAGCCCGCCGGTGGCGCGGAGATCGGCGACGGCGTGCGGGTGCGTATCGCCAAGGTCTAGCCGCGACGGTGCAATTGGCGACACGTTTCCCGAGTAAAGGCGTCGTTAGTTGCACTTTCGCGCTGTGTCGGAGGGCAATGGCAGTCTTCGGCCATGGGGAAGGGGACACCATTTGTCGGCACGCAGGCGGTCGACGCCGGCACGTTCACGGAACGTGAGCTGCGACGGTCGTGCACGCGGATCTATCGCAATGTCTACCAACGACGCGACAGCGGGCTGACTGCGAAAGATAGGGCGGTGGCCGCCTGGCTGTGGTCGGGAAAGAAGGCGGTCGTCGCCGGAAACTCCGCAGCTGCATTGCTCGGCGCGGAATGGGTCGATCCTCAGGCGCCGGCTGAACTGATTAGCGGCCGCAAACGTCCTCCGCGGTTGATCGTCACCCGGAACGAATCCCTGTTGGCGGGGGAGGTCACCATGGTCAGTGGCGTAGCGGTCACGACAGCTGCTCGCACCGCGTTCGACCTGGGACGACGTCCCGGACTGGTGCCCGCCGTCATCGCTCTCGATTCGTTGGCGAGGGCTACCGGGCTTACGGTCGACGAGGTTGAACCGCTGACCGAGGCGCACCGCGGCGCTCGCGGTATGAAGCAGTTGCGGGAAGTCCTCGCCCTGGTCGATGCGGGCGCAGAATCGCCACAGGAAACCAGGACCAGGCTTGCGATCATCTCGGCGGGATTACCCAGGCCGCAGACCCAGATCGTGGTGCGTAATGATTGGGGCGCTGTGCTGGCCCGTATAGACATGGGGTGGGAGAAGTGGCGCCTCGGCGTCGAATACGACGGCGCACAACACTGGACCGACCCGCGCATCCGTGCCAACGACATCGACCGCGGCGCTGAATTGGAGCGAAGGGGCTGGCGCATCATTCGGGTGAGTGCCGACTTGTTGCGTAATCGACCGGACATCTTCATAACTCGGATCCGCGAAGCACTGCGGGCCGCAGGCTATCCTTTTGACCGCGAAAGTGCAGCCAGCGACCGATTTCTCGAGAGCCGCGGTCGCTAATTGCACTCTCGCGGCTGTCGGAAAACCCGCGGGCTCGCGGGCGCCGATGTTCAACCGCGGGACCACAGCGCGCGGTGGGCATGTGGCCAGAAGGGCATGCCGGCCACGACGGTCGCGCCAGTGGCAATGAGGCCGACTGCGGCATCGACGCTCTCACGGCCGTCCTGTGCCCAGTAGACGTCTTTGAGGTCTAACAGCAGGGCCAGCTCGTCGACGATCATCGCGTTCGCGGCACCGAAAGCGACAGCCGAGACGGGGTGCCGGCGTTGCCTTTCTGTTCCGCGCAGACCCACGCCAGCCACCGTCGTGAGCATCCCGATACCGATGTTGTAATGGTGAAAGTGCCTGCCGCCCAGCTTGACACCGCCGCCTGACGGCCCGTGGCCGGCACGGATCCAGTGCGTGAGCGCGCGCAGCCCAACGAATGTGAGCGTGAATGACGCCCAGGCCAGAACCGTGGCCTGTTCACCGGGTTGCAACCGTTCGCCCCATTGGTGGCGTAGCCGGCCGAATCGTGTCGAGGGCTGCGAATGCCCGGGCGGTGTCGGCGCGTCACCCATCTCGGTTTCCATCAGCCCTCCTTGACGGCCCGCCAGCGCTGTCTACTGGTTTGGACTTCAACGTCGACGTCATGAAATCCCGCTGCCCGCAAGCGATCCGGCAGGGCTTCCGGCGGGACCGGGTTACAGGTGTCGCGGAAATGCAGAATTCGGAACCGCAGCGACGGCACACCGTCGCTGCCGGCGAAGACACCGCCGGGACGAAGCACCCGAAACGCCTCGGCGAACAGCCGGTCTTGCAGTTCCGGTGTCGGGACGTGGTGCAGCATGGTGAAGGACACCACCGAACTGAACTCGTTGGCCGGCAATCCGGTGTCTGTGCCGTCGCCGTTGATGATGCGGGCCCGCTTGCCGTACAACCGTTGCAGTCGCTGCGCCATCGGGGCATCGATTTCCACCGAGGTGAGCCTCGGCGTCTTGTCGACCAGCACCCGCAGAATTGCGCCGTAGCCCGGTCCGATCTCCAGGGTGTGGTCTCCCAAGTCCACGTCGGCGAGCACCCATGGCAACAGTTGGTCTTCAACCTCTTTTGCCCAGCGGTTCGAGTTGCAGCACATCCGGTGGCAGAGGTTCATCGCCATACTCACCGACGTTAGACCAATAGCATCTGCAGTTGTGGAGTCCCGCTGGGTGCTGCACCTGGACATGGACGCGTTCTTCGCCTCCGTCGAACAGCTAACCCGACCGACCCTGCGTGGGCGGCCGGTGCTGGTTGGCGGTTTGGGTGGTCGCGGCGTGGTGGCCGGCGCCAGCTATGAGGCGCGGGTGTTCGGGGCGCGGTCGGCCATGCCGATGCATCAGGCGCGCCGGCTGATCGGCGTGACCGCGGTGGTGTTGCCGCCGCGCGGCGCGGTGTACGGGGTGGCCAGCCGGCGGGTCTTCGACGCCGTGCGCAGCCTGGTACCCGTCGTCGAGCAGCTGTCCTTCGACGAAGCCTTCGGTGAACCGCCCCAACTCGCCGGGGCCTCGGCCGAGGACGTGGAGGCGTTCTGCGAGGACCTGCGGCGACGGGTTCGCGAAGAGACCGGCCTTATCGCCTCGGTTGGCGCGGGCTCGGGCAAACAGATCGCCAAGATCGCGTCCGGCTTGGCCAAACCCAACGGCATTCGGGTGGTCCGGCGCACCGAAGAACAGGCGATGCTCGGCGGATTGCCGGTGCGGCGGCTGTGGGGCATCGGTCCCGTCGCCGAGGAGAAGCTGAATCGACTGGGCATAGAGACGATCGGGCAACTGGCGGCGCTGACCGACGTCGAGGCGGCCAACATCCTGGGCGCGACGATCGGCCCGGCGCTGCACCGCCTGGCCCGCGGTATCGACGACCGCCCCGTCACCGAGCGTGCCGAAGCCAAGCAGATTAGCTCCGAGTCCACCTTCGCTGTCGATCTGACCAGCCTGGAGCAGTTGCGTGAGGCGATCGACCCGATCGCCGAGCATGCGCACCAACGCCTGCTGCGCGACGGCCGAGGCGCCCGCACCGTCACGGTGAAGCTGAAGAAGTCCGACATGAGCACACTCACCCGCTCAGCCACGCTGCCCTACGCGACGACCGACGCCGGCGCGCTTATCGCGGTGGCCCGGCGGCTGCTGCTGGATCCGCGCGAGATCGGTCCCATTCGCCTGCTGGGCGTTGGGTTCTCGGGGTTGAGCGACGTGCGCCAGGAGTCGCTGTTCCCGGACTTGGACTTGTCGGATGCGGAATCGGACACCCAGCATTCCGTTGAATCCGCGACGGACGCCATGTTTGGTTCGGCTCCGGAGGCCTCGCCGTGGCGGGTGGGCGACGATGTCGCGCACCGCGGATTCGGGCACGGCTGGGTGCAGGGCGCCGGCCACGGTGTGGTGACCGTGCGGTTCGAGACGCGAAGTTCGGGCCCGGGCCAGGCGCGGACGTTTCCCACCGATACCGGCGACCTCACCGGCGCCAACCCGGTCGACTCCCTGGACTGGCCCGACTACGTCGGCGCGCTGCGGGCCGACGCGCTGCTAGCCCCAGCGGTCGATGACGTCGGCGACGCGTAGCCCCGCGGCCAGCGCGGCCATCACCAGCACCCGGGCCTGCGACGGCCGCAGCCGTGGCACCATCACCGCGCCGGCGGTCGCCATGTCGTGGCCGGGACCGTAGCCCGCGCTGACCCGCCCGCCGGGCACTCGGGTCGACACCGCGATAACCACCCCGTCGCGGCAGTGGCGGCGCACTCCGTCGACGACCGCTGTTCCGGCATTGCCCGAACCGAGCGCCTCCAGCACGACGGCTCGCGCGCCGGCGGCCACGCAGGCGTCGAGCGCCACGGAGTCACTCCCGAGGTATGCCGCGACGATGTCGACCCGCGGCGCGCCGGCGGCGCTGAGATCGGCGAGGTACGGCCGCGTCTTGGGGCCCCTCAGCGTCACGCCGCCGTCCACCGTGCCGACCAGCTCGCCGGCGAAGCCGCTCAGGTCGTCGGTGGCCACTTTGTGCATGCCCAGCGGTTGCAACACCCGGCCGGCGAAGCACACCAATACCCCCAAGCCGCGGGCGGCGGGGCTGGCCGCGACCGCCAGCGCGTCGCGCAGATTGGCCGGACCATTGGCGTCGGGGGCGTCGGCGCTGCGCATAGCGCCGGTGAGCACGACGGGGACGTTCCCCGCATGGGTCAGGTCCAGCCACAGGGCGGTTTCTTCCATGGTGTCGGTGCCGTGGGTGACGACCACGCCGTCGGCGCCGTCATCCGCCGCGGCGCGCACGGCAGCACGGATTCGGTCCCAATCGGCCGGAGTCAGCTCCGAGCTGTCGAGCGCCAGCAGGTCCACGACATCGACGTCGAGGCCGTTCCTAAGGGGCGCCGCGAGATCCGCTCCGCTGTACTCGGGTCGGCGCACCCCATCGGCACCGGTGCTGGTCGATATCGTCCCTCCGGTGGCGATAACGGTGAGGCGGCCCATAGTGGCATCATTGCGCACGCCGCTCGCGGGCTCCGGCGAGGCAGCATCCGCACTAGGGGATGATGGGAGAGTGTCAGAGGAACCAATAGTGCCGGCCGAGCCGGTGACCTCAGCCGGCAAGGCTGGGGACGCCGACGAGGCTGCCGAACCCGCAGCTCCCCCAACGCGGACGCCGCAAAACCCGCCAAGGCGGCTGCGCCTGCTGCTATCGGTCGCGGCGGTGGTCCTGACACTGGACATCGTGACCAAGGTGCTTGCCGTCAAACTGCTGCCCCCGGGTCAGCCGGTATCGATCATCGGTGACACGGTGACCTGGACCTTGGTGCGCAACTCGGGTGCGGCCTTCTCGATGGCGACCGGCTACACCTGGCTTCTGACGCTGATCGCAACGGCCGTGGTAGTCGGGATCTTCTGGATGGGGCGGCGGTTGGTGTCCCCCTGGTGGGCGGTGGGGCTCGGCATGATCCTCGGCGGCGCCATGGGCAACCTGGTCGACCGCTTCTTCCGGGCGCCGGGACCGCTGCGCGGGCATGTCGTTGACTTTTTGTCGATCGGCTGGTGGCCGGTGTTCAATGTCGCCGACCCCTCGGTGGTCGGCGGCGCCATCCTCCTGGTGGTGCTGTCGATTTTCGGCTACGACTTCGACACGGTAGGTCGGCGTAACGCCGACGGGGACACGGTAGGTCGGCGTAACGCCGACGGCGACACGGTAGGTCGGCGTAACGCCGACGGCGACACGGTAGGTCGGCGTAACGCCGACCAGCGCTGATGGCTGACCGGTCGATGCCCGTCCCGGAGGGACTGGCGGGCATGCGCGTTGACGCCGGGCTGGCGCGTCTGCTCGGGCTGTCCCGCAGTGCCGCGGCGGTGCTGGCCGAAGACGGCGGTGTGGAACTGGACGGTGTGCAGGCCGGAAAGTCCGATCGCCTGACGCCCGGTGCCTGGCTGCAGGTCCAGCTGCCCGAGGCGCCGGCGCCGCTGGAGAACACGCCCGTCGACATCGAAGGCATGACGATCCTTTACTCCGACGACGACATCGTCACCGTCGACAAGCCGGCGGCGGTGGCGGCGCACGCGTCGGTGGGCTGGACCGGGCCGACGGTGCTCGGCGGCTTGGCAGCTGCCGGTTACCGGATCACGACCTCCGGCGTGCCCGAGCGGCAGGGCATCGTGCATCGCCTCGATGTCGGCACCTCCGGCGTGATGGTGGTGGCGCTTTCCGAGCGCGCCTACACCGTGCTCAAGCGTGCGTTCAAACAGCGCACCGTCGACAAGCGTTACCACGCGCTGGTGCAGGGACATCCGGACCCGTCCAGCGGGACGATCGACGCGCCGATCGGACGACACCGCGGCCACGACTGGAAGTTCGCGGTCACCAAAAACGGCCGGCACAGCCTCACGCACTACGACACCCTGGAAGCCTTCGTCGCCGCCAGCCTGCTCGACGTGCATCTGGAGACCGGCCGCACGCACCAAATCCGGGTGCACTTCGCCGCGCTGCATCACCCGTGTTGTGGCGATCTCACTTACGGCGCTGACCCGAAGCTCGCGCAAAGGCTGGGGTTGGAACGCCAGTGGCTGCATGCGCGTTCGCTGGCATTCGCCCACCCGGCCGATGGCAGGCGGATCGAGATCGTCAGCCCGTACCCACCCGATCTGCAGCGCGCGCTGGACCTGTTGCGCCAGGACGGGTGACCGGAGGTTAGTCCGGCTTGCGGGCTTCGACGAGGACCCGCGTGGAGTACGCGACGAAGGGCCCCTCGGCCTCGATGCGCTCATGAAGTTCGCGCAGCTTTTCGCGATAGCGCTGCACCGTGAAGTCCGGCACCGTCCAAACCACCTTGCGCAGGAAGTAGATAACGGCGCCGATGTCGAAGAACTCGCACCGCGTCCGCTCCATGCGCATGTCGACGATCCGCAGCCCGGCGGCTTGTGCCTGCGCGCCCTGGGTATCCGGGTGACATTCGGCCCACTTCTCTGGTTGCGGTCCGATGAAGTACTCGACCAACTCCGACACCGTTGCGGGTCCGATCTGCTGCGCGAAGTAGGTGCCGCCGGATCGCAGGACCCGGGCAATCTCATCCCACCGCACGGCGATGGGATGACGGCTGGTCACCAGATCGAAGGCCGCATCGGCGAACGGCAGCCATGCCTGGTCGCGAGTCACGACGAGCACCACGCCGCGCGGATGCAGGAGTTTGGTGGCCAGCGCCGCGTTGGGCGGCCACGATTCCGTCGCCACCATCGTGGGCGGGAATTCCGCGGCCCCCGCCAGCACCTCACCGCCACCGGTATCGACGTCGCATGCGGCCGACGCGCTCGCCAACCGCCGGCTCATCTGGCGCTGGTAGCCCCAGGATGGTCTTTCCTCGGTCGCGCGGCCGTCGAGCCAGGAGAAGTCCCAGCCGTCAACGGATGCCGAATCGGCTTCGGCGACCAGATCTTCGAATGTGCGGGCCATGGCCTGCATTGTGCGCCCAAATGTCGATCGGACGTCGCCTCAATCGTCATAGCGGATGAAAGCATCGTCCAAGAGACAACCAAGAGACAATGGAAAGGGCACCACCATGCAGTACTGCCTGCTCATGCACTACCAGGAGGGCGGCGAACTCGGGCTGACCGAGGAAGACATGGCGCCCGCGCGCGCCGCGTTCGCCAAGTATGCCGACGATCTGGATGCGGCCGGTGTGTTGATCGGTACCCAGGTGCTGCAATCCGCCGTAGCGTCGACCACCTTCACCGCCCGTGACGACACCCCCAGGATTCAGGACGGGCCTTTCGCCGACACGAAGGAACGCCTCGGTGGGGTGTTCGTCATCGACGTGCCCGATCTGGACGCCGCGCTGTCCTGGGCGAAGCGATGCCCGGCGGCCGACTGGGGTTCGATCGAAATCCGGCCCGTCGCAGTCACTTACGCGCGCGGCAAGGGTTGGTACAGCCCTGAGTGAGGCGCAGGCCCGGGTGGCCGAGCTGGTGCGCGGGTCCTACGGGCAGCTGCTGGCGGTGCTGGCCGCGCCCAGCGCCGACATCCCCGCGGCCGAGGATGCGATCGGCGATGCGCTGGAGCGCGCGCTGACTCGTTGGCCGGTCGATGGGATACCGGCCAACCCGGAAGCCTGGGTTTTTACCGTGGCCCGCAACCGCCTACGCGATCGGTGGAAGTCGCACGCCTACCGAATCACCGCCCCGCTGCCCGAAACATGGGAGTCCAGCGACGATTCGCCGGTGCGGCCGGCAATTCCGGATCGCCGCCTGGAGCTCATGCTCGTCTGCGCGCATCCGGCGATCGCCGCCAACTGCCGCACCGCGCTGATGCTGCAGACGGTGCTCGGCATCGACTCGGCGGCCATCGCGCGGGCGTTCTCGTTGCCGCCCGCGACCGTGGCGCAACGTCTGGTCCGCGCGAAACGCCGGATTCGCAACGCGCACATCCCGTTCGTGGTTCCGGCCCGCGCGGACCTCGACGAGCGGCTCCCGGCCGTGCTGGAGGCCGTGTATGGCGCGTGGGCGATCGACTGGCAACTGGAGCCGGCGGGGGCGCCGATCGAATCGTTGTCCGCCGAGGCGTTGCATCTGGCACTGGTAGTGGCCGAACTGCTGCCCGACGAGCCCGAGGTCCTCGGGTTGGCGGCCCTTATCTGCCTCTCCGAGTCGCGCCGGCCGGCGCGACGCACCGACGACGGTGAGTTCGTGCCGCTGGACGAGCAGGACACCGGGCGGTGGGATGCGGCGATGATCGCGCGCGGCGAGGCCCTGCTGCATCGCGCTCACGGCTTCGGCCGCCCCGGCCGTTACCAGTACGAGGCGGCGATCCAGTCGACGCACTGCGCCCGGGCGCGTAGCGGGCACGTCGACTGGGTGGCGTTGCGGAAACTGCATCGGGCGCTGCTGCGCGTCGCCCCGTCTTTGGGCGCTGCGGTTGCCCTGGCGGCCGTCGACGGGCAGGTCGACGGGCCGGAGGCGGGATTGCGCGCGCTCGAGGCGATTACCGACCCGGCCATCGCGCGCTTCCAGCCGGCTTGGACCGCGCGTGCGCATTTGCTGACCGAAGCGGGTCGGTCGACGGCCGCGGCGGAGGCCTACCGGAGGGCGATCGACCTCACCACCGACGCGGGCGTGGTGCAGTACCTGCGTCGGCGACTGGCGGTGGTGGCGGGGGAGCGTTGACCGCCGCTTAGACCTTGGTGGGCTCGGCCGATGTGATCTCGGGGGCCAGCGGTGCGATGGCACTCAGTATTTCGGTCACCGTCGTGGAGGAGACTCCCGCGGCGGCCAGCGCGTCGACCAGGTGCCCAGCCACCAGGCTGAAGTGGTGCATGGTGATGCCGCGGCCCTGATGCACCTGCTTCATCGGCGCGCCGGTGTAGGGTTCGGGCCCGCCGAGGGCGGCGGCGAAGAACTCCACCTGTTTGCCTTTGAGGCGGCTCATGTTCGTTCCGGTGAAAAAGCGAGACAGTTGATCATCGGCGAGCACGCGAACGTAGAAGTCCTCGACCACGACTTCGATGGCCTCGTGCCCGCCGATCCGGTCGTAGATCGTGGTCGGCGGGGGTTCGCGGAAGCGCGCCAGGATTTTCATAACGACGATTGGAACATTTCGGCGTTGCTCGTCAGTTAGTGCGCGATCACACACGGATTACTTGCGTAACAACCGGATTGCCCCGGTGTGGCCACATCTTTGACCGCCGTGTGAGGCACGTGAGCCCGTTTACATAGCGGCAATCTGCATCCTCGCGCCGACCGATGTCCTAGGTTGGGACTATGACCCATGTCACATCACCCACCCGCCCCGCGGAGCGATCGCGGTCGACGGCGGGGCCCGGGGGACGACCCTCACCAGGAGCGAAAACCGATGAACCTTGGTGACTTGACGAACTTGGTGGAAAAGCCGTTCGCGGCGGTTTCCAACATCATCAACACCCCTAACTCGGCTGGGCGATATCGACCGTTTTATCTGAAGAATCTGCTCGAGGCAGTGCAGGGCCGCACGCTCGGTAATGCCGTCGAAGGCAGGACCACCCTCATCACTGGAGGGTCGTCGGGCATCGGTGCCGCGGCAGCCAAGAAGATCGCAGAAGCGGGCGGCGAGGTGGCCTTGGTCGCCCGCACCCGGGAAAACCTCGAGAAGGTGGCGGACCAAATCCGCGGCGACGGGGGGACCGCCCACGTGTACCCGTGCGACCTTTCCGACATGGACGCCATCGCCGCGATGGCCGGCCAGGTGCTCGACGACCTCGGTGCCGTCGACATTCTGATCAACAACGCGGGCCGGTCAATTCGACGGTCGCTGGAGCTTTCCTACGACCGGATCCACGACTACCAGCGGACGATGCAACTGAACTACCTCGGCGCGGTCCAGCTCATCCTCAAGTTCATCCCCGGGATGCGGGAACGCGGCTTCGGGCAGATCGTCAACGTCTCCTCGGTCGGCGTGCAGACCCGCGCGCCGCGCTTCGGCGCCTACATCGCCAGCAAAGCCGCGCTGGACAGCCTGTGCGACGCATTGCAAGCCGAAACCGTGAACGACGACGTTCGATTCACCACCGTGCACATGGCGCTGGTGCGCACCCCGATGATCAGCCCCACCACGATGTATGACAAGTTCCCAGCGCTGACGCCGGATCAGGCGGCCGGCGTGATCGCGGATGCGATCGTGCACCGGCCGCGCCGGGCCAGCTCGCCGTTCGGGCAATTCGCCGCCGTCGCCGACGCCGTCAATCCGGCGGTCATGGACCGCGTACGCAACCGCGCCTTTGCCATGTTCGACGACTCCGACGCCGCCAAGGGCAGCGAATCAACAAGTGATACTTCGCAATTCGATAGGCGGAGCGAGACATTCGTGTGGGCAACCCGCGGGATACATTGGTGAAACGATGAGCCTTCCGAAACCCGACAATCAGACAACCGTCGTGATCACCGGCGCCTCATCCGGTATCGGCGCCGAACTGGCTCGCGGCCTGGGCCGCCGCGGGTTCCCGCTACTGCTGGTCGCGCGGCGCCGGGACCGCCTCGACGAACTGGCCAACGAGGTGGGTAAGGAGTACTCGATCGCGGTTGAGGTCATGCCGCTGGACCTCAGCGACGGCAAAGCCCGGGCAAAGTTGGCGGCCCGGCTTCATAACGAACCGATTGCCGGCCTGTGCAATAGCGCCGGCTTTGGCACCAGCGGGGTGTTCCACGAGTTGCCTGTCGAGCGCGAGAGCGAAGAGGTCACCCTCAACGCGCTGGCGTTGATGGAGCTGACTCACGCAGCCCTGCCCGGCATGGTCGATCGCGGTGCCGGTGCGGTAATGAACATCGCGTCGATCGCGGGCTTCCAGCCGACGCCCTACATGGCCGTGTATTCGGCCACCAAGGCCTTCGTGCAGACATTCTCCGAAGCGGTTCACGAGGAGCTGCACGGAACGGGGGTGTCGGTCACGTGTCTGTGCCCGGGCCCGGTGCCCACCGAGTGGGCCGAGATCGCCAGTGCCGAGCGGTGGAGTATCGGCGTTGCACAGGTCTCTCCGCAAGACGTCGCCGAGGCCGCGATCAGGGGGATGCTGCACGGCAAGCGCAGCGTGGTGCCCGGCGTGGTGCCCAAGTTCGTCAGCACCGGTGGCAGATACGTGCCGCGCAGCCTTCTGCTGCCAGGGCTGCGGATCGGCCAGCGATTTCGCGGCGGACCCAGCCGCTGAACGCAGCTAGGTCTGATTGCCCCGCTCCTCAGCGGGCCGCATTGAGCGGCCCGCATCGTCGCCGGGGCTAGGCTCAACCGGTGGCCGCCGTTGACATGACCGCCGACCTGCCGATGGCCCCGGAGGACATGTGGGACCACGTCGCGGATCTGTCGGACTTGGGCGAGTGGCTCGTGATGCACGAGGGGTGGCGCAGCGAGCTGCCCGACGAGATCACCGAAGGCACCCAAATCGTGGGCGTGGCACGCTCCAAAGGCCTGCGCAATCGGGTGACGTGGACGGTCACCAAGTGGGACCCACCGCATGAGGTCGCGATGTCGGGAGCCGGGAAAGGCGGCACCAGGTACGGCGTCACGCTGACCGTGCGGGCCACCCAGGACGGGTCCGCCCTCGGTTTGCGCCTTGAGCTGGGCGGGCGTGCGCTGTTTGGTCCGGTGGGTGCGGCGGCGGCTCGCGCCGTCAGGGGTGACGTGGAGAAGTCGCTGAGGCAGTTCGTCGAGCTATACGGATAGAAACCAGACACACTCCGCGACACGCCCGAAACCCGTCGGTCCGCAGTCTTAGACTGGCGTCCCTATGAACCAGTCCTTCGTGCACCTGCATAACCACACCGAGTACTCGATGCTGGACGGTGCCGCGAAGATCACGCCGATGCTCGCCGAGGCGGAACGGCTGCAGATGCCCGCGATCGGGATGACCGATCACGGAAACATGTTCGGGGCCAGCGAGTTCTACAACGCGGCGACAAAGGCCGGGATCAAGCCGATCATCGGCGTCGAAGCCTATATAGCGCCGGGCTCGCGATTCGATACCCGGCGCGTCACCTGGGGTGACCCCGGCCAGAAGGCCGACGACGTCTCCGGAAGCGGCTCCTACACGCACCTGACGATGCTGGCCGAGAACGCCGCCGGGCTGCGCAACCTGTTCAAGCTGTCCTCGCTGGCATCCTTCGAGGGTCAGCTGAGCAAGTGGTCGCGCATGGATGCCGAGCTCATCGCCGAGCACGCCGACGGCATCATCATCACCACCGGCTGCCCGTCCGGGGAGGTGCAGACCCGGCTGCGCCTGGGGCAGGACCGGGAGGCGCTTGAAGCAGCCGCCAAATGGCGGGAGATCGTCGGCGCGGACAACTACTTCCTCGAGCTGATGGACCACGGGCTGACCATCGAACAACGCGTCCGAGACGGGTTGCTCGAGATCGGCCGCAACCTCAACATTCCGCCGCTGGCCACCAACGACTGCCACTACGTCACCCGCGATGCGGCGCACAACCACGAGGCGCTGTTGTGCGTGCAGACCGGCAAGACGCTGTCGGATCCGAACCGCTTCAAGTTCGACGGCGACGGCTACTACCTGAAGTCGGCCGCCGAGATGCGCCAGGTCTGGGACGACGAGGTGCCCGGCGCCTGCGACTCGACGTTGTTGATCGCCGAGCGGGTGCAGCCCTACGCGGACGTGTGGGAACCACGCAACCGGATGCCGGTCTTCCCGGTGCCCGACGGACACGACCAGGCATCCTGGTTGCGTCACGAGGTGGACGCCGGGCTACGCCGACGCTTTCCCGCCGGGCCACCCGACGGTTACGCCGCCCGGGCGGACTACGAGATCGACGTCATCTGCGCCAAGGGTTTCCCGTCGTACTTCTTGATCGTCGCCGATCTGATCAACTACGCACGCTCGGTGGGCATCCGGGTCGGCCCGGGCCGCGGCTCGGCCGCGGGATCGCTCGTCGCCTATGCCCTGGGCATCACCGACATCGACCCGATTCCGCACGGTCTGCTGTTCGAGCGGTTCCTCAACCCCGAGCGCACCTCGATGCCAGACATCGATATCGACTTCGACGACCGTCGCCGCGGCGAGATGGTGCGGTACGCCGCCGACAAGTGGGGCCACGACAGGGTGGCCCAAGTCATCACCTTCGGTACCATCAAAACCAAAGCGGCGCTGAAGGATTCGGCGCGCATTCACTACGGCCAGCCCGGGTTCGCGATCGCCGACCGGATCACCAAGGCGCTGCCGCCGCCGATCATGGCCAAGGACATTCCGCTGTCCGGCATCACCGACCCGAACCACGAGCGGTACAAGGAGGCCGCCGAGGTCCGCGGCCTGATCGAAACCGACCCCGACGTCCGCACCATCTACCAGACCGCGCGGGGCCTGGAGGGTCTGATCCGCAACGCCGGCGTGCACGCCTGCGCGGTGATCATGAGCAGCGAGCCGCTGACCGAAGCCATCCCGCTGTGGAAGCGCCCGCAGGACGGGGCCATCATCACCGGCTGGGATTACCCGTCGTGCGAGGCCATCGGCCTTTTGAAGATGGACTTCCTGGGTCTGCGCAACCTGACGATCATCGGCGACGCCATCGAAAACATCAAGGCCAACAGGGGAATCGACCTCGACCTGGAGTCCGTGCCGCTGGACGACCCGGCCACCTTTGAGCTACTGGGCCGCGGCGACACCCTGGGCGTGTTCCAGCTGGACGGCGGCCCGATGCGCGACCTATTGCGGCGCATGCAGCCGACCGGTTTCGAGGACATCGTCGCGGTACTCGCGCTGTACCGCCCGGGACCTATGGGCATGAACGCCCACAACGATTACGCCGACCGCAAGAACAACCGGCAGGCGATCAAGCCCATTCACCGCGAGCTCGCCGAACCGCTGCGCGAGATCCTCGCCGAGACCTACGGCCTGATCGTCTACCAAGAGCAGATCATGCGCATCGCGCAGAAGGTGGCCGGGTACTCGCTGGCCCGAGCCGACATTCTGCGCAAGGCCATGGGCAAGAAGAAGCGCGAGGTGCTGGAGAAGGAGTTCGAGGGTTTCTCCGACGGCATGAAAGACAACGGCTTTTCCGCGGGCGCGATCAAGGCCCTGTGGGACACCATCCTGCCGTTCGCCGACTACGCGTTCAACAAGTCACACGCCGCCGGCTACGGCCTGGTCTCCTATTGGACCGCCTATCTGAAGGCCAACTATGCCGCCGAGTACATGGCGGGGCTGTTGACCTCGGTGGGCGACGACAAGGACAAGGCCGCGGTGTATCTGGCCGACTGCCGCAAGCTCGGCATCACGGTGTTGCCGCCGGACGTCAACGAGTCGGGCCTGAACTTCGCGTCGGTGGGCACCGACATCCGCTATGGGCTGGGTGCGGTGCGCAACGTCGGCGCCAACGTTGTGAGTTCGCTGATCCAAACCCGCGGCGGCAAGGGTAAGTTCACCGACTTCTCGGATTACCTGAACAAGATCGATATCTCGGCGTGCAACAAGAAGGTCACCGAGTCGCTGATCAAAGCGGGCGCTTTCGACTCGCTGGGTCACGCCCGCAAGGGTCTCTTCCTGGTCCACACCGATGCCGTCGACTCCGTGTTGGGCACCAAAAAGGCCGAGGCGATGGGCCAGTTCGACCTGTTCGGCGGTAGCGACTCCGGCACCGACGCGGTGTTCACCATCAGGGTGCCCGACGACGAGTGGGAGGACAAACACAAGCTGGCCCTGGAACGCGAGATGCTGGGCCTGTATGTGTCCGGTCATCCGCTGAACCGGGTGGCGCACCTGCTGACCGCACAGGTCGACACCGCGATCCCGGCGATCCTCGACGGTGACATCGCCAACGAAACCCAGGTTCGGGTGGGCGGCCTCCTGGCTTCAGTCAACCGGCGGGTCAACAAGAACGGAATGCCTTGGGCCTCGGCTCAATTGGAAGACCTTGCCGGCGGCATCGAGGTGATGTTCTTCCCACACGCGTACTCCACGTTCGGCGCCGATATCGTCGATGACGCGGTTGTCCTGATCAATGCCAAGGTGGCGATCCGGGACGACAGGGTCGCCTTGATCGCCAACGAGCTTGTGGTGCCCGACTTTTCCAATGCGCAGGCGGACCGGCCGCTGGCGGTCAGCATGCCGACCCGGCAGTGCACCTTCGACAAGGTCAGCGCCCTCAAGCAGGTGCTGGCGCGCCATCCCGGTACGTCGCAGGTGCATCTGCGGCTGATCAGCGGGGACCGCATCACCACCCTGGAGCTGGACCAGTCGCTGCGGGTGACGCCCTCCCCGGCGCTGATGGGCGACCTCAAGGAGTTGCTCGGTCCGGGGTGCCTGGGCATCTAGCGCAAAGCGGACGCCGACTCGGCAAAGGAGCACCAATGAGCCAACCGCACCCCATTGCGGTGCAGGACTTTTCGCACGTCTGCATCGGCGTCTCCGATATCAAGGCGTCCGTGGTGTTCTACACCGAGGTGCTGGGCATGGATGTCGTCTTCGACGTCGAACTGGCAGGAGCCGGATTGCACTCGGTGACCGGCGGGGCCGCTCAGCAGGGCCGCATGGTCGGCGGGCTGATCGGTGCCGCCATGGTCGAACTGCTGTCGCTCGGCGCCGTGCCCGATGTCCCGAGCGGCCCGCACCTGGGCTACACCAACGTGTCGTTCCGGGTCGACGATCTCGGCGCCACCTACGACGGCCTTCGGCGCCACCACCCCGACGTCCGGGCCGACCCGCCCGTCGACATCGGCGGAGTGCGGATGTTCTTCATCTATGACCCCGACGGCACCCCCGTCGAACTGTTGGAGCTGCCCGCCGGCGTGCAGAGCACGCTTCAGCTCTGGCGCCCGGGCGCCTGAACCGACGACATTTCGGCGCTCGACGGCGAGCGCGGGCAAATCACCCAATGTATTCCGTGCTCCTGTTCACGGACGTACGCTCACCGATGTGATGTGGGCAACACGCGTCCGGCGCAAAGGAGAACGGACATGACGACAACCGAGCGCGGTGTGAGCGGGGACGGACCGTGACTGCGCGGCACATCGGCCGGGTGAGGGTGCGAAAGGTGCTGCAGCGCACCGGAATCGTCGACGAATCGGCGGCGCCGTTGTCGACGGACCCGGCCGAGGTGGTCCAATTGTTGGCGGCTTCGTGGTATGACGAGCGGCTGAGCAAATGGCCAACGAGCTGGGGCGCGACCCGGACGATGTGCGCGCCGAATCCGCGGGCTACCTGCGCGAGATGGCGGCCTCGCTGGACGACCGGCCGGTGGAGGCCTGGCGCGGCTTGAGCCGCTGGCTCATGCGGGCCTACGACGTGCTAGTCGACGAGGATCAGATCGCGCAGCTGCGCAAACTGGATCGCAAAGCGACTCTGGCGTTTGCCTCTTCGCATCGCTCCTACCTGGACGGCATGCTGTTGCCCGAGGTGATCCTGGCCAACCGGCTCTCGCCCGCGCTTACCTTCGGCGGAGCCAACTTGAACTTCTTCCCGCTGGGCGGTTAGGCCAAACGCACCGGCACGATCTTCATCCGGCGTCAGACCAAGGATATTCCCGTTTACCGGTTCGCATTACGGGCCTACGCCGCGCAGCTGGTGCAAAATCATGCCAACCTCACCTGGTCGATCGAAGGGGGCCGGACCCGGACCGGCAAGCTGCGACCCCCGGTGTTCGGGATCCTGCGGTACATCACCGACGCCGTCGACGAAATCGATGGTCCCGAGGTGTATTTGGTGCCGACCTCCATCGTGTACGACCAGCTGCACGAAGTGGCGGCCATGACCACCGAAGCCTACGGTGCCGTCAAACGGCCCGAAGACCTGCGCTTCCTGATCCGACTGGCCCGACAGCAGGGTCAGCGGCTCGGCCGCGCCTATCTGGACTTCGGCGAACCGCTGCCACTCCGCAAGCGCCTCGAGGAGTTGCGCGCCGACGAGTCGGGGACCGGCACCGAAATCGAACGCATCGCACTGGACGTGGAGCACCGGATCAACCGGGCCACGCCGGTCACTCCCACTGCGGTGGTGAGCCTTTCGTTGCTGGGGGCGGAACGGTCATTGTCGATCAGCGAGGTACTGGCCGCCGTGCGACCGCTGGCGAGTTATATCGCGGCGCGGAACTGGGCTGTGGCCGGCGCGGCGGACCTGACGAATCCTTCGACGATCCGGTGGACTTTGCATCAGCTCGTCGCCTCGGGTGTGGTGAGTGTCTACGACGCCGGCACCGAAGCGGTCTGGGGTATCGGGGCCGACCAGCACCTGGTTGCCGCGTTCTACCGCAACACCGCCATCCACGTCCTGGTCGATTGTGCCATCGCAGAGACCGCGTTGCTGGCGGCTTCAGAGACTTCCGTGGACGGCTCGGTCTTACCGGCGACCGTGCGCGATGAGGCGTTAAGTCTTCGCGAACTGCTGAAGTTCGAGTTCTTGTTCTCCGCACGCGCGCAGTTCGAGAAGGACCTCGCCGACGAAGTCCGGCTGATCGGGCCCGCAGAAGACCCGGTCGACACCACGAAGGCGGCCGGTGCGGCCGATGTGCGGCGGCTGCTGGAATGGGCCGACCTGCTGCTGGCGCATCTGGTGTTGCGTCCGTTCCTGGATGCGTATCACATCGTCGCTGATCGGTTGGCCGCCCTCGAAGACGAATCGTTCGACGAGGACGCTTTTCTCACCGAATGCATTGAGGTGGGCAAGCAGTGGGAGTTGCAGCGCAGGATCGCCAGCGCCGAGTCGAGGTCGATGGAACTGTTCAAGACCGCGCTGCGCCTGGCCAGGCATCGCGAGCTGGTGGACGGCTTTGACGACGCGGATATCGCCCAACGACGACGCCGATTCGCCGAAGAGATCGCCACGGCCATCCGGCGGGTCAACACGATCGCGGAGTTGGTCAGGACGCGGTGATCAGCGCTGGGCCGGTTGGCATCGCAACGGCCCGGCAAAACGGTTACTACCGCCCCCACGACGAGCGGTTTAGGAACGCTAACGGGCCCGGGGGACCACCGACGCATGACATGGGCTATGTCTTTGTGGGGGAAGGGATGCCAACGGCTGTGGCAACTGTTATCCAGATTCGACATCCTGACCCGGCGTCTCAACTGAGATACTCGAGGTATGCGGCAAGCAACCAGCGAATCGAGGGTTCGATGAGTGACAAGTCCGATAGGCAGGCCCGTCCCTTGATCGGGTTCGTCACTCGTGATAGTGCGCCGCAGATCAGCCCCGCACCGATTAACCGGACGTGGATGTCAGAGATGCATCAAGGTTCGGCTAATCGGTGTTTGCCGATGCTGATCGCCAATCAGAGCGGCTGGGAGGTGCGCAATCCGTGCGCGTTCACCGCTACATGGATGGGTGGGGTAGACCGCACGGATGTGATAATCGCACCCGATAAGCGTGATCCCGATCAGTTCCTGCCCTGCAGCCAGTTCGGTTACGGCATCCTGACCTGGCATCTGCCGATGCTGTTTCGCACTCCGGCGGGCTACAACCTGTTGGTCCGCGGGCCGGCGAACTATCCGAAGGACGCCGTATGTCCGTTAGAGGGCATAGTCGAAACGGACTGGTCGAGCGCGAGTTTCAGCATGAGCTGGAAACTCACACGCAAACTGATGCCCGTGCGATTCGAGGTCGATGAGCCGATCTGCATGATCGTCCCGCAGCGCCGGGCCGAGCTTGAAGAGTTCGCTCCCGAACTCAGGCGCATCGAGTCTGATGAAGATCTGCGCTGCAAGAATGAGCTCTTCCTTCGCTTACGTCAGGAGCTGGGGCAAGCCCAGGAGGCGACGAACACCGCGGCGGGGGAGCGCCTGCCGTGGCAAGGCGACTACGCGCGGGGCAGACATGCCGATGGCGAGCCTGGGGCACACGATCACCAGACACGCCGTCATCTTCGTTCGTTTGTTCAGCGACAACATGAGAAGCGGCAATAAGAGCAAAAGAGTATGTACCGCTCACGTCGCGGTCGGTTTACCGCTCGTGCAATGGGTCCCCGGTGGACCGCGGTCGTAGGGTGGTGGGTATGCCGCTTTCAGGTGAATACGCACCCAGCCCAGTCGACTGGGCCCGTGAGCAAGCCGACAAGTACATCGAATCCGGTGGAACCGAAGGCACGGACCTGCAGGGAAAGCCCGTCGTCCTGCTAACCACCGTGGGCGCCAAGACCGGCAAGCTCCGCAAGACCCCGCTGATGCGGGTCGAGCACAACGGCGAGTATGCGATCGTCGCCTCGCTCGGCGGGGCGCCGAAGCACCCGGTCTGGTACTACAACGTCGTGCAGAACCCGCGGGTCGAGTTGCAGGACGGCACCGTCACCCGCGATTACGACGCCCGCGAGATCGTCGGCGACGAGAAGGCCGTCTGGTGGGAGCGGGCCGTCGCGGCCTTCCCGCCCTACGCCGACTACCAAACGAAGACCGACCGCCAGATACCGGTATTCGTGCTGACCCCGGTGAGCTGACCTGCCCGTTGGCTGGCATGGCACCATTAATCGGTGTCCGCCGAACTGAGCCAGAGCCCGAGCGTGTCACCGCTGTGCGCGGCTGACATCGACAGCGCGGCGAAGCGGATCGCTTCGGTGGTCACCCCGACCCCGCTGCAGTTGAGCGATCGGTTGTCGGCGATCACCGGCGCGCAGGTCTACCTCAAACGCGAAGACCTGCAGATCGTGCGCTCTTACAAACTGCGCGGCGCCTACAACCTGCTGGTTCAGCTATCCGAGGAGGAGCTGGCCGCGGGGGTGGTGTGCTCGTCGGCGGGCAATCACGCGCAGGGCTTCGCCTATGCGTGCCGGACGCTGGGTGTGCACGGCCGGGTCTATGTGCCCGCCAAAACGCCCAAACAGAAGCGTGACCGGATCCGCTACCACGGCGGGGAGTTCATCGAGCTGATCGTGGGGGGATCGACCTACGATCTCGCCGCAGAGGCGGCGCTGGCCGACATCGAACGCACCGGCGCCACGCTGGTCCCGCCCTATGACGACCTGCGCACCATGGCAGGTCAGGGCACCATCGCCGTCGAAGTGCTCGGTCAACTCGAGAACGAGCCTGACCTGATGGTGGTCCCGGTTGGCGGCGGTGGCTGCATCGCCGGCATCTCCACCTACGTGGCAGAGCGGACGACGAACACGGCGGTGCTGGGTATCGAGCCCGCCGGCGCCGCGGCGATGATGGCCGCGCTGGCCGCCGGCGGCCCGGTGACGCTGGACCATGTCGACCAGTTCGTCGACGGCGCCGCGGTGAAACGGGCGGGAACGCTGACCCACGCCGCGCTGGCCGCCGCCGGCGACATGGTGTCGATCACCATGGTCGACGAGGGTGCGGTGTGCACCGCGATGCTGGACCTGTATCAAAACGAGGGCATAATCGCCGAACCGGCGGGCGCGCTGTCGGTCGCCGGCCTATTGGAAGCAGACATCGAGCCTGGGTCCACCGTCGTGTGCCTCATCTCGGGCGGCAATAACGACGTATCCCGATACGGCGAGGTGCTGGAGCGCTCGCTGGTCCATCTCGGCCTCAAGCACTATTTTCTGGTGGACTTCCCGCAGGAGCCGGGCGCGTTGCGCCGGTTCCTCGATGACGTGCTCGGACCCAACGACGACATCACCCTGTTCGAGTACGTCAAGCGCAACAACCGGGAAACCGGTGAGGCGCTGGTCGGTATCGAGCTGGGATCGGCCGCCGATCTGGATGGTCTGCTGGCCCGGATGCGGGCGACGGAGATTCATGTCGAAGCCCTCGAGCCCGGCTCGCCCGCATACCGCTATCTGCTGTAGCGCAGTTCGGCCGCGAGCGTGCGTGTCTGTAGACCGACACGCCGCAAACCGTGTACAACTGCGCACGCTCGCGCGGTTATTGCAGGTATGACGGCACCGCGATGGCGGGGTCCAGGTCGGCGGCCGGCACCGGTGTTCCGGCCGAGAGGCTCAGCGGCACCACGCCGGCCCAGTACGGCAGCGTGCTGTCTTCGGGATCGTCAACCGGGCCGCCGGTGCGCACCTTGGCCGAGACCTCGACGAGGTCGAGCGCCAGCACCCCGGTTGCGGCGAGTTCACGCGCATTCGGAGTCCTGCAGTCAGCAGCGCGCCCCGACCGGACGTGATCGAGCAGGCCGAGCAGGGCCCGCAGCTTCTCGGCCGGATCCTCGACGACACGTGCGGCACCCACCACGACCACGGAGCGGAAGTTCACCGAATGATGCATGGCCGTGCGGGCCAGCACCAGCCCGTCGACGAGGGTGGCGGTGACACAGACTTCCAGGCCCGACGGTGCGGCCTTGGCGGCAAGCATCGGGCCGCCGCCGGTGGAACCGTGCAGGTAGAGGGTTTCCCCAAGGCGTGCGTGGGTCGTCGGCAACACCACCGGCCTACCGCCGCTCAGGTAGCCCAGGTGGCAGATCAGCGCCTCGTCGAGGATGGCGTGGACCGTCTCGCGGTCATAGTGAGCGCGTTCCCGATAGCGGGTGGGCGTCGTCCGGGGCGTGGGGTGATATGCGGTTTCCAACGGATTGCCTTTGGTATTGTTCTAGTACATAATTTCCTGCGTGCCAGTACAATATACGATAGCGGGGACGGGCGCGGAATCGATAGCCGCCAACGTCGAAGAGGCGATCTCGGCAGGCGCGCTGGCCCCCGGCGATGCGCTGCCGCCGGTCCGGCAACTGGCCGCTCGGCTCGGCGTGAACCCCAATACCGCCGCCGCGGCCTACCGTTTGCTGCGCGAACGCGGGGCCGTCGAGACCGCCGGACGGCGCGGCACTCGAGTGCGGCACCGCCCGGCGACGACACCGCGCTCCCTGCTCGGGCTTGACGTCCCGGCGGGCGCGCGCGACCTGTCGACCGGCAACCCCGACCCGGCCTTGTTGCCGATCGGGTTTGCCCAGGTCCTGCCGCCCAGACCGGTGCTGTACGGGGAGCCGGCCATGTCGCCGGAGTTGGTCCAGTTCAGCCGCTCTGCGCTGTCCGCGGACGGCATCCCGGTCGATCATCTGGCCGTGACCAGCGGTGCCCTGGACGGCATTGAGCGGGCTCTCACCGCGCACCTGCGTCCGGGCGACCGGGTGGTCGTCGAGGATCCGGGCTGGGCCAACCTGCTGGATCTTCTTGCCGCGCTTGGCCTTTCGGTCGAGCCGGTGCGGGCCGACGACGACGGGCCGCTGGTTGCCGACATGGCTCGGGCGCTGGGTCGCGGCGTACGCGCGGTGCTCATCACGAATCGCGCGCAAAACCCGACGGGGGCGGCGCTGTCCGCGGATCGCGCGGATGCCCTGCGCGGATTGCTGACCGGCCGCGCCGACGATCTGCTGCTCGTCGAAGACGATCACTGCGCCGGCATTGCCGGCGCGCCGCTGCACACGTTGGCGGGATCGACCAGCCACTGGGCCTTCGTGCGGTCAGCGTCCAAGGCTTATGGTCCCGACCTGCGCGTCGCCGTTCTCGCCGGAGACCACCGCACCGTCGAACGTGTGCACGGTCGGCTGCGGCTCGGCCCGGGCTGGGTAAGTCACCTATTGCAAGATCTCGCGGTCAGGTTGTGGTCGGATGAGGCGGCATCGCGCTTGGTCCGCACGGCCGAGGACCAGTACACGAGCAACCGCACGCGGTTGCTGGCCGCGCTGGCCGAACGCGGCATCGCCGCACACGGTCGGTCCGGGCTGAACGTCTGGATTCCGGTACCAGACGAGACGGTCGCGATCACCCGGCTACTCAATGCGGGTTGGGCCGCGGCGCCGGGAACGCGGTTCCGGATTAACACGGGCCCGGGCATTCGCATCACCATCGCGGACCTGACCGCGGATGAGATCGATTCGCTCGCCGACGCGATCGCCGAGGCGGTGCTCGCGACCGGCCGTCCTAGCGTGTAGGCGCCGCGGTCATACGGATGCCGGCGGCCCGGGCGGCTTCGCCGTAGGCGGCCGCGAGGCGAGCCAACGGCGCGTGCGCGTTCCGCCCACTCGGGTTGGGCACTACCCACAGTTCGGTTGCTGGATAAGGCGTCGCCTGCTTCCCAAGCTTCGCCCGAGGCGCGTCAAAGGCCGCGCGGTATGCGGTGATCCCCAAGATGGCGACAATCCGTGGCGAGAACTCCTGAACCACTTTCGCCAGTTTCTGTGTGCCTTTTACCAGTTCATCTGCCGTCAGCTCTGCGGCGCTCGCGGTCGCTCTCTCGACAAGGCTGGTGATGCCGATTCCACGGTCCAACAGGTATTCTCGGTCGGTGGGAGTAAACCCTGACGAGGCATCGATTAGGTGATCGGTGATACCGGTGCGCAACAGGGCCGGATAGAACCGATTGCCGCGGGGAGCGAAGTGAGCTTGAACCGCAACGCTTCTCAAGCCCGGGTTGATGCCTACGAACAGCAGTCTCACTTGGTGAGATATCAAGTCCGGCAGGGTCTTTCCGGTAAAGCGCTTCAGTTGGTCACGGCTGAACCGAACCTGTTCCTGCACCACGTCAGACTTCTCCACAACGCAGTATCGCGAACGAATGCGCAGGCAGCTCGGTGACCTTGTCACCGACGGCCGTCGGCTCCCCCCACTCCAGTACCACGTCACCGGCGACCGGCACCGTCACCGGCTCGGCGCCCAGGTTGCACACGATGCGTAATTTGCCGCGGCACAGGATGACCCAGTTCTGCGACTCGTCGTAGTCGATGACGAGGTGCTCCAGCCGGGGGTCCGCCATGTCGGCTTCTTGGCGCCGCAACGCGATCAGATCGCGATAGAGGCGGTGCAGGCGGGCGTGTTCGCCGGAGTCGACCTCATCCCAATTCAGTTTGGAGCGCTGAAAGGTCTGCGGGTCCTGCGGATCGGGGATGTCGTCGGCATTCCAGCCGTGCTCGGCGAACTCCGCTTTGCGTCCCTCGGCGGTGGCCTGGGCCAGCTCCGGTTCGGCATGCGAGCTGAAAAATTGAAACGGGGTGGACGCTCCCCACTCCTCGCCCATGAAAAGCATTGCCGTATATGGTGATCCGAGCGCAAGGGCGGCCTTGATCGCCAGCTGGCCGCCGGTCAGGTTCTGCGACGGGCGATCCCCGAGGGCTCGATTGCCGACCTGATCATGAGTGCAGGTATAGGCGACCAGCCGGGTGGAGGGGATCGTCTGGATGTCCAGCGGCCGCCCGTGCCGGCGGTGCCGGAATGACGAATAGGTGCCGGCGTGGAAGTAGCCGTGGCGCAATGTCTCCGCCAGCGTGGCCAAGGAATTAGAATTCGCACCGAAATCCGCGTAATACCCCTGCCGCTCTCCGGAGACCGCGGTGTGAATGGCGTGATGGATATCGTCGGCCCATTGCGCCGTCATCCCGTAGCCATTGCGGTCGCGCGGGGTGATCAGCCGTGGGTCATTGAGGTCGCTTTCGGCGACGAGCGACAGCGGACGGCCCACCTGCCTTGACAGCCAGTCGGTTTCGCTGGCGAGTTCCTCGAGGATGTGGATCGCCGTGGTGTCCACCAGCGCGTGCACCGCGTCCAGTCGCAGGCCGTCGGCGTGGAAGTCGCGCATCCAGCGCAGCGCACACCCGATGATGTAGCGCCGCACCTCGTCGGAGTAGGCGTCAGCGATGTTGATGCCCTCGCCCCACGGGTTGCTCGCCGACGACAGGTAGGGGCCGAACCGCGGCAGGTAGTTGCCCGACGGACCGAGGTGGTTGAACACCGCGTCGATCAGTACCGCCAAACCACGTGCGTGGCAGGCGTCGACGAACCGGACCAGGCCGTCGGGACCGCCGTAGGGTTCGTGCACGCTGTACCACAGCACCCCGTCATATCCCCAGCCGTGGGTACCGGCAAAAGAGTTCACGGGCATCAGCTCGACGAAGTCGATCCCGAGATCGACCAGGTAGTCCAGCTTTTCGATGGCCGAGTCGAACGTGCCGGCGCCGGTGAAAGCGCCGACGTGCAACTCGTAGATCACCGCGCCCTCGACCGACCGGCCGGCCCAATCGCTGTCCGTCCAGGCCGCATCGGTCGGGTCCCACAACTGCGAGCGGGCGTGCACCCAGTCGGGTTGGCGGGGCGATCGCGGGTCGGGCAGCACGGCGGGGTCGTCGTCGAGCAGGTACCCGTATCGCGCATCCGGTGTTGCCTCGACGTTCGTGTGCCACCAGCCGTCATCCGAGCGCGTCATCGCATGCACCGCACCGTCGACGTCGAGGCGAACCAGCGCGGGTTTGGGCGCCCACACCCGGAATTCAGTCATGCTCGCGCTCCAGCAGCACGACCGGCAGGTCCGAGAACAATTGGGCGGCCGACGTCGGTCCGCTCGCCATGGCGCCGTTGAGCGTGTCGGTCCAGGTGCCGTCGGGCAACGGCACGACGGTGTTACCCCAGCCGGTTCCCGCCAGGCGGACGGTCCAGCGCGTCACCGCGACCAGGATGTCGTCGCCGCGGCGGAACGCGACGACGTGATCACTGGCCTGGCCGCCGGCGAGGACGGGAAGGTATTCACCGCGCAGGAAGCTGTCGGGATGGAGTCGCCGCAGCCGAAGCGCTGTGGTGACGACGCGAATTTTAGGGTGGTGCAACTCTTTCAGTGCGGCTCTGCGAGCGGCGTAGTCAACCGGGCGGCGGTTGTCGGGGTCGACCAGGCTGTCGTCCCACAACTCGGTGCCCTGGTAGATGTCGGGTATCCCGGGGACAGTCAGCGCGAGTAGCTTTTGGCCCAATGCGTCGCTCGCGGCATGCGGATTGAGTTGGGCGACAAGCTCGGTCAGCTGGCCGGCCACCGGGCCGTCGAGGACGCCATCCAGCCAACCGTGCACCGCCCCCTCGAAACCGGCATCCGGGTCGTTCCACGAGGTATGCCGGGCCGCTTCCCGGATGGCCTTTTCGGCGTAGCCGTGCAGCCGGTTGCGCAGCTCGTCGGTGACCTCACCGCTGACCGGCCACACACCGAAGATGTTCTGCCACAGGAATCGTCCGGTTGCGGCATCGGGGGAGGGGGCCTGGACCTCCCAGCGAGCCACGAACTCGGTCCACAGCGACGGTACCTGCGTCAGCACGCCGATCCGGGCTCGCACGTCCTCGCCGCGTTTGGTGTCGTGGGTGGTCAGCGTCGTCATCGTCCGCGGCCACACGCGGGCGCGGGTGGCGGCGCTGTGATGAAACTCCGCCAGGCCGACGCCGAACCGGTGCGGTTCGCCGCCCACCTCGTTGAGTGACACCAGCCGGGCATCGCGGTAGAACAAGCAGTCCTCGACGGCCTTGGCGGTCACCGCGCCGCAGAGTTGCTGCAGCCGGGTAGCCGGCTCACCGCCGCGGGCCAGCGCCGCGGCGATCACCTGCAGCGCTGGCCCCAAGTGTGGCGCTGCCGCCTGGGTTTCGGCCAACGCGGTCGACATCATCGCGGCCAGGCCCGGATAATCGCAGCGATACACCTCGATGTGGGTGAGCAGGGCGGCCACCGCCTCGGGTAGCAGCGGATGATCGGCGCCGGCCGTCGCGGCGATGGCCCGTCGCAGCCTGGCCAGCTCGCTGGCCAAGGTTTCGGTGGCGGCGCGGGTCTTGAGCTCGGCGAGCAGCTTCGGCATGGCGTGGTAGTCCATCCCGGCGGAGTCGACAAGCGCGGTGAGCGCCGGTTCGCCGGATGGGTCGACGAAGACTCCGCCCACCTCCCGGAGCGCGTCGTACCCGGTGCTGCCCGCCACTGGCAGGGTGGGCTCCAGCGCCTCGTCGACAGCGAGGATCTTCTCGATGACGATCCACGCGTCCGGGCCGACCAGTTCACGCAGCCGCGCCAAATAGCCGCAGGGATCCGACAATCCGTCGGGGTGGTCGATGCGCACGCCGTCCACGAGTCCCTCGCTGAACCAGCGGGTGACCTCGGCGTGATTGGCGTCGAACACCGCGCGGTCTTCCTGGCGCAGTCCGGCCAGCGAGGTGATCGAGAAGAATCGACGATAACCGCAGACTCCGTTTCGCCAGCCCACCAACCGGTAGTGCTGGCGGTCGTGCAGCTCAGGACCGCTTCCCGTTCCGCTCCCCGGGGTGATGGGCAGCGCCAGATCGCCCAGCCGCAGCAGGTCGCCGTCGACTTTCAGGTCGTCCACATCGTCGTCGGAACCGAGCAGCGCCAGCACAATTCGGCCGGTTTCGTCAAGTTCCCAGTCGATATCGAAGGACGCCGCATAGGGCGAAGATCGGCCGTGCCGCAGCACGTCCCACCACCATGCGTTCTGCTCGGGCTTGTCGATGCCGACGTGGTTGGGCACGAGGTCGACGACCAGGCCCATCCCGCGCGCACGGGCCGCCGCGGACAACCGCGCCAGACCCTCGGGACCGCCCAGTTCCGGCGAGACCGTGGTCGGGTCGGTCACGTCATAGCCGTGGCTCGATCCGCTGACCGCGGTCATGATGGGGGACAGGTAAAGGTGCGATACGCCGAGATCGTCGAGGTAGTCCAGCAGGTTCTCGGCGTCTGCGAAGGTGAACGCGAATCCACTGGACTCGCCACGCAGCTGCAGTCGATAAGTAGCGAGTACCGGTGAGGCCATGCGTCACAAGGTCTTACGATGTACCAGCAGCGAACGTGCAGGCACCGAGATCTTCTCGTCGGCTTTCACTACTTGGTCACCCGCACCGATCGGATCGTTGGTGTCCAGCTCGACGGTCCACTCCTGCGCATACTCACTGTGCGGCATCACGAACTCCACGTCGTGGTCATGGGCGTTGAAACACAACAGGAATGAGTCGTCGACCACGCGTTCACCGCGGGCGTTCGGTGCGGCGATGGCATCGCCGTTGAGAAACACAGCAACACACTTATCGAAGGCCGCGCCCCAGTCCTCGTGTGTCATCTCCCTGCCGCTCGGCATCAACCAGGCGATATCGCGGACCTCGTCGCCGGTTCGGATAGGCTCGAAGAACCGGCGCCGGCGAAACACCGGATGGTTCGCGCGCAAGCTGGTCACCTTGCGCGCGAACGCCAGCAGATCCGCGTTTTTGCCGACCAATGACCAGTCCATCCAGGACAATTCGGAGTCCTGGCAGTAGACGTTGTTGTTGCCGTTTTGCGTGCGCCCGAACTCGTCGCCGTGCGCGATCATCGGCGTGCCCTGGCTGACCATCAGTGTGGCCCAGAAGTTGCGCATCTGGCGGCACCGCAGCTCGACGATATCGGGGTCGTCGGTGGGGCCTTCGAGGCCACAGTTCCACGATCGGTTGTGGCTTTCCCCGTCGCGGTTGTCCTCGCCGTTGGCCTCGTTGTGTTTCTCGTTGTAGGACACCAGGTCGTTGAGTGTGAATCCGTCGTGGGCGGTGACGAAGTTGATGCTGGCGCCGGGGCGCCGGCCCGTCACCTCGTACAGGTCCGACGACCCGGTCAGCCGGGACGCGAACTCGCCCAGGGTCGCGGGCTCTCCCCGCCAGTAGTCACGCACAGTATCGCGATACTTCCCGTTCCACTCGGTCCACAAACCCGGGAAGTTGCCGACCTGGTAGCCGCCCTCGCCGACGTCCCACGGTTCGGCGATCAACTTGACCTGACTGACCACCGGATCCTGCTGCACGAGATCGAAAAACGCGCTCAATCGGTCGACGTCGTGCAGCTCGCGGGCCAGTGCGGCGGCCAGGTCGAAGCGGAACCCGTCGACGTGCATCTCGATCACCCAGTAGCGCAGCGAGTCCATGATCAGCTGCAGCACATGCGGGTGGCGGGCGTTGAGGCTGTTGCCGGTGCCCGTGTAGTCCTTGTACAACCGCAGGTCCGCGTCGACGAGCCGGTAGTAGGCGGCGTTGTCGATGCCGCGGAAGTTGATCGTCGGACCGAGGTGGTTGCCTTCGGCGGTGTGGTTGTACACCACGTCGAGGATGACCTCGATGCCGGCTTCGTGCAGGCTGCG
>NZ_JBKQOI010000091.1:0-23091 GCF_052145595.1 Mycobacterium sp.
CGCGGTCGAGTTCGCGCAGCGACGGCAGCCTCGCAGCGATCAGGCCGATCAACAGGATCGGCAGCGCCAACGCCAGGAACGTGACCTTCAGCCCGGCGGCGTCGGTCAGCGGACCGGCCACCAGCAACCCCAACGGGCCCGCGGCGTAGGTCAGTCCGGTCATCACCCCAACCACTCGACCGCGCAGGTGATGCGGAGCCCGGGTCTGCATCACGTAGTTGTAAATCGGCTGGATCGGCCCGTAGACCAGGCCGGTCACCCCGCACAGCACCAGGATCACCGGCAACGGCGGCAAAAACGCGATGCCGGCCGTCGCCGCGCCGAAGGTCAGGGTCGCCGTCAGCACGGCCGTACGCCGCCGCGTGTATTTCGACAGCACCGCATAGCCGAGCGCGCCGACCACGCCGCCGACCGCGAGCGCCATCAGCGCCCAACCCAACTGCGCGGGTTGGTGTCGGTCGGTGAAGTATTTGGGGAACAGCACGCTTTCCATCGGCAGGTACAGCGCGGTGACGGCCAGGTCGATCAACCCGAGTGTGCGTAACACCCGCAGGTTCCAGACGAATCGCAGTCCTTCGGCGATGCCGGACATCAACCCGTCCGGTCGGGCCGCGTGGTGTGGCTTGCCGGCGCCCTCGAGCCGCAGCGCCCCGATCGCGGACAGGGACAATCCGAAGCAACCCGCCGTGATCCACATCGTGTTGATGCCGCCGACCGTGGCGATCATCAGACCGCCGATGCCCGGGCCCACCATAAAGCCCAGGTTCAGAACCGCCTCGTAGCCGCTGTTGATGCGGTCCAGCGACCAGCCCGCGCGGGCGGCGGACTCGGGCAGCATCGACTGGCGCGCCGTTGTCCCGGCCGGGTCGAAAGCGGCGGCGCAGAAGGCCAGCACGGCCAACTCGGCGACGTTGATCGCGTCCGCACCGAAGAACCAGGCGGTCAGCGGGACGGCGGCCACCGCCGTGCAGGACAGCGAATCGGAGACCAGCGACACCCGGCGACGGCCGAAAAAGTCGACCGCGGTTCCGGCGACCAGCGTGGAGAGCACCAGTGGCAGCGTCATGGCGGCGGCCACGATAGACGCGTCCCGCGCCCTGTCGTCGTGCTGCAACGCCAGCCACGGAAAAGCGACTATCGAGATGCCGGTACCGGATGTCGCCATCAGCGTGGCGAACAGGATCAGAAAAGCCGGGCCGCGGGCCGTATGTCTCGTGGACATCGCGGGGAGAATCTAACCCCAAACCGACAGCCCGAGCCACTGAATATGGGGGCATTTCATGGTCACCACCGGCTGAATGCAGGATGTTCATGTGCTCGTCCATCCGAATACCGGCCAGTCGTTCAATTCTCCGGTTGGTCCCGGTACCGGATGGCCGGGCGATCCGGCCACCCCGCTGACACCGGTGGCAGCCGATCCCGCAAAGGTCGCCGCGCTGGCGGCCCAGGCCGGGTCGATACCCGAACTCGACGCGCTGGTCAGCGTCTGCCGGGCCTGCCCGCGGCTGGTCAGCTGGCGCGAGGACGTGGCGAAAGTCAAACGCCGGGCGTTCGCCGACCAGCCGTATTGGGGGCGGCCGGTGCCGGGCTGGGGATCGGAGCGGCCCCGGCTGCTGATCGTCGGGTTGGCGCCCGCCGCGCATGGTGCCAACCGGACAGGGCGGATGTTCACCGGTGACCGCTCTGGCGACCAGCTGTACGCGGCGCTGTACCGGGCCGGCCTGGTGAATTCACCGACCAGCGTGGACGCCGCGGACGGATTGCGCGCCAACCAGATTCGGATCGTAGCGCCGGTGCGCTGCGCGCCCCCGGCCAACGCCCCGACCACGGCCGAGCGCGACACCTGCTGGCCCTGGCTGGACGCCGAATGGCGGCTGGTGTCCGATCACGTCCGCGCTATCGTCGCCCTGGGCGGGTTCGCCTGGCAGATCGCGCTGCGACTGCCGGGCGCGTCCGGGGTGCGCAAGCCGCGGTTCGGCCACGGCGCCGTCGCGGAGCTGGGATCGGTGCGATTGCTCGGCTGCTACCACCCGAGCCAGCAAAATATGTTCACCGGTAGGTTGACTCCCGTAATGCTCGACGACATCTTCACCAACGCGAGGAAGCTGGCAGGGATCAAGTGACTTTTCATGTCTAGGGTTCTGGTTTCCGGCGCCAGCGTGGCCGGCACCACGGTGGCGTATTGGCTTGAACGGCATGGTTATTCGGTCACTGTTGTGGAGCACTATCCGGGACTGCGGCCGGGCGGTCAGGCGGTCGACGTGCGGGGTCCCGCGCTGACGGTTCTCGAACGCATGATGCTGCGGGCCGCCGCCGATCATAAGCGGACGCGAATCCGGGGTGCGTCGGTCGTCGACCGCGACGGCAACGAGCTGTCCCGGGACACCGAATCGACGCCCACCGGCGGTCGCCACCACAGACCCGACATCGAGCTGCTGCGCGACGACCTCGTCGAATTGCTTCACGAGGCAACTCAACTGAAGGTCGAATACCTCTTCGACGACAGCATCGTCGCGCTGCAGGACGACAGCAGCGAGGTCGGCGTGACATTCGAGCGCGCCGGCGCGCGCAGCTTCGACCTGGTGATCGGCGCCGACGGATTGCACTCCAACGTGCGCCGGCTGGTCTTCGGCCCGGAGGCGCAATTCATCGAGAGGCTTGGCACCTTTGCGGCGATTTTCACCGTGCCCAACTTCCTGGAGCTGGACTACTGGCAGACCTGGCACTACGGGGACGAGACCATGGTCGGCGTTTACAGCGCGCGCAACAACACCGAGGCCCGGGCCATGGTGGGCTTCATGGAAGCCGACCTGCGGATCGACAACAGCGACACCGAGGCCCAGTTCGCCGAGCTGGAACGCCGGATGGCCGACGACGGCTGGGTGCGCCCCCAGCTAATGCAATACATGCGCACGGCACCGGACTTCTACTTCGACGAGATGTCGCAAATCAAGATGGATCGCTGGTCAAAGGGCCGGGTGGCGCTGGTCGGCGACGCCGGGTACTGCTGCTCGCCGTTGTCGGGGCAGGGGACCAGCGTCGCGCTGCTGGGTGCCTACGTCCTGGCCGGCGAACTCGCAGCGGCCGGTAATGACTACGAACTCGGCTTCGCCAATTACCGCAAAGAGTTCCATGACTACGTCAAGCGCAACCAATGGCTGGTCATCGACAACATCCCGGGCGGTGCGCCGATACCCCAGGAGGTGTTCGACCGCATCGTGGAATCAATCACCCCCAAGGACTACTGACATCTGCTGACGTCTCCTGATCGAGCGCCGAGCGTGACGCTGCGGTCACGTTCGTCGCCGAGCGAGCGGGAACGTTCGCGCGGCACCAGGCGTTGACGCCATCGTGCGTCTTTCCGTCCTTGATCTCGTCCCGGTGCGCACGGACCAGACGACCGGGGATGCGCTGGCGGCCACCGTGCAGCTGGCGCAGACCGCGGACCGGCTGGGTTTCACTCGCTACTGGGTCGCCGAACACCACAACATGCCGTCCGTGGGCGCCACCAGCCCGCCGGTCCTGATCGCCTATTTGGCCGCGCAGACCTCGCAGCTGCGACTGGGGTCGGGCGGTGTGATGCTGCCCAACCACGCGCCGCTGGCGGTGGCCGAGCAGTTCGCACTGCTGGAAGCGGCCGCCCCGGGCCGGATCGACCTTGGCATCGGCCGCGCGCCCGGCTCCGACCCGGTGACGTCGTACGCCCTGCGCGGAACCCGTGACGAGCGCGACATCGAGAACTTCCCGGAATACCTCGACGACGTGGCGGCGCTGATGAGCGCGCGCGGCGTGCGGGTGCCGCTGCGCTCCGGGGACTACATCCTCAAGGCCACCCCGGCCGCTGCGGGCGAACCGCGGCTGTGGCTGCTGGGTTCGTCGATGTACTCGGCGCATTTGGCTGCGGTCAAAGGGCTGCCGTACGTCTTCGCCCATCACTTTTCCGGCAAGGGAACCGAAGAAGCGCTCGAACTCTACCGCTCGCGATTCAAGCCCGGCGCACTGGCCGCCGAGCCGGTCACGTTTTTGACGGTGAACGCCGCGGTGGCGGAAACACGCGAGGAGGCGACCGCATTGATGTTGCCGAACCTGCAGATGATGGCGCGGCTACGGACCGGGCAGTCGCTCGGGCCGGTGCCGCTGGTTGAGGAAGCCGAAGACGCCGAGCTGACCGAAGAGCAGCGAAGCATCGTGGAGAGCGGGCTGCGCCGCGCGGTCCTCGGCACGCCCGCGGAGGCCGCCGGGCAGCTGCGGGCACTCGCCGCGCGGTTCGACGTCGACGAGGTGATGGTGAACCCGGTCGCGTCGGCCCACCGCGGCACCGACCCCGCCACCGCACCGGCGCGGGTGGCGACGTGCGAGCTGCTGGCCAAGGAGTTGTTCTAGCCGATCAGTCGGCCACGCCCGCCTGCTCCGACCGACTCGAGCTGGGAGTGGGCGCATGGCCGGCGATCCAGCGCATCAGCTCATCCGGTGGCAACGGCGGACTGTGCACGAAGCCCTGGGTGATGGTGCAGCCGTAGCGCCGCAGCGCGTTCAAGGTGATCTCGTCTTCGACTCCCTCGGCGACGAGGTCGGCGCCGAGGCTCTGCGCCAGCGCCACCGTGGACCGCACGATGGCAACCGATCGCGGGTCTTGTGCCAGTCGTGTCACGAATACCCTGTCGAGCTTCAACTCGTCGACCGAGACATCCTGCAGGCGTGCCAGCGACGACCATCCGGTGCCGTAGTCGTCGAGCGAGATGCGAACGCCCAGACGTTGCAGCGCGGCGACGGTATTACGCGACCGCGCCGAGTCGACGAGGGCGCTTTCGGTGATCTCGATGATGAGAGCGTCGGGGGGCAAGCCATTCGTTCGAAGCAGCTGCTCGATGGTGCCGATCAGGTCGAGGTCAAGCAGATTTGCCGTCGAGAGGTTCACCGCGACGGTCAGCGGGATGCCCTGGTCGCGCCACGACCGGATCTGCTTGAGGGCGAGGCTGACCGTAAGGTTCGCCACCTTGCGCATCAGCCCGGCGCGTTCGGCGGCGGGCAGGAATTCCTCCGGTAGCAGCAACCCGCGGGTGGGATGCTGCCAGCGCAACAGCGCCTCGACGCTGTGGACGCTGCCGTCGCGTGCGTTGATCTTGGGCTGGTAATAGACCGTCAGCTCGTCGCCGTCGAGCAACGCGGCGCGCAGTTCCTCGATCAGGTTGGGGTCGTTGCCGCGATACATCTCAAACGCCGGATCGTAGATCGCGACCTTGCTGTTGGCCGATTTGGCGTACGGGAGCGCCGTTTCGGCGCGATTCAGCAGCTCCTGCGGATGATCACAGTGGTCGGGACATATCGCGATGGCGATGCGGGCATCGACTTGCAGGGTGATCGGATCCAGCGCGAACGGCTCGCTCAAGGTTTCGAGCAAGCGATCGGCCTTGGCGCGTGCGGCGATGAGGTCGGATCCTTCGGCCAGCAGGATCGCGAATTCGTCATCGCTCACGCGCGCGAGCAGGTCGTCACGACGAACGCTTTTCGCGAGCCGATCGGCGATGTGGCACAACAGCTCATCGCCGAAGCGGCGACCGATCGAGTCGTTGATCTCTTGAAAATCACAGAGATTCAGCAGCAGAAAGGCTCGACGTGATGGCGTTCCGGTCGCCGACGAGGGATCGCCCGGCGCGGACCCGGACAACACGGTCAGCGACGTCGCCAGTGAACGCCGGTTAGGCAGCCCGGTCAACTCGTCCGTCATGGCGTGCTTATGCCGTTCGGCCAGCATGCTGACGTCCCGGAAGGCCACCGAAAACCGCGCGGCGACCGCGATCAGGCTCAACGCGGCCAAGGTCACCGCCAGGCGCGAGTGATGGCTCAGGACGGCGACTCCGAGCGCCACGACGGTGCACGCCACCGGCACGGTGTAGTTGCCGAGGCCGCGCCTTGGCAAGGGTGTCAACAACGACCAGCGCGCCCAGCTGGCCATCGCCACCAGTAGCGACGAAGCGGGCCAGAGGGCATCGAGCGTGGTGCCAACCCGGTATGAGCGTTCGGCGGTCTGGAAGAGGTACGCCGTGTCTGCGACCGCAAAACCGATAAACCCTGCAACGAGGAGAACCCAACGGAATTCGTTGCGCCATCCAAGGATTGGCAGCATGCCGGCGGCCAGAGCCAACAGGACCAGATCGCCCCACGGATAGATCAGGCCCACCAGCACGGTTGCCGGCGCGCGGATCGCGGCCCAGTGCATGGGCCCCGCCCTCAGCGCCGCGCCCACCGCGGCGAAGGCCAAGCCGCACACCAGGGAATCGAGCCGGATCGGAATCGGCACCTGCTTCAGACGTGTCCGCATGAGCAGCAGGATCCCGGCGTAGACAAACGGATAAAACGCCAGGTACTCGGGATCCGCCACCGACGGGGACTGACCGTCGGGCACCCAGAGGGCGTAGGCGACGTCACCCATCGCCGAGCACGCCATGCCGGCCGCGATCAGGGTCCAGGCCAAACGATCGGCCGTGACCCGGCATGCGCGAACGGCAATCAGCGCCGCCGCCACCAGGTTCAACGCCGTGTACAAGATTTTGGCGAAGAGTACGCTGTGACTGGCATTCGGGCTCAGCACGCTCGTCACGGTGAATGTGGTCACGCCAATCGCCAACGCCGCCATGGCAATCCGGATCGCCGTCGGTGGCCACCGAATGCCATTGGGTGCATCGCGTGCTTGGTCTCGTGTTGACATCGCGACGTCGGCGATCGGCTCGAGCGCCCGTGGCGGCGTCGTCTCACTACCAAAGGCGCTCGCCCGGCGGCGCCTATCCGGGGCGGCCTGGTCGCGAGAGGCGGGCGCCCGGTCCACCCCTTCCGGTAAACCCGATACCGCCGAATCGGCGGACTGCGGGAATGTATAGGGAAAGGGCAGATCGGGTACGAAGCTGCGGATGCATTGGCCGCCTTCGCGTTTGGCGGCATACATGGCCAAGTCGGCTTGCCGGAGGAGCTGGTCGACGGTGCAGTGCGACGCCGGGGTGGCCACCGTCAAGCCGATGCTCGGCCGAGCCTCGATGGGAACGCCGTCGATCACGATCGCGGCGCTGAATGCCTCGAGAATTCGATCCGCCACCGCTTGCGATTCTGCTACGGGAGCCTGCATGAGCACGGCGAATTCGTCACCACCAAGGCGTGCGACACTGCCCCTTTCACCCACGGAAGCGGTGAGCCGTTCGGCGACCCGGACAAGCAGCTCGTCTCCGGCCGGATGACCCAATGCGTCGTTGACCGATTTGAAGTTGTCGAGGTCGAGGCACAACACCGCTATCGGTGCTTTGTCGTGATGTCGACGGGCGACGGCTTGTTCCGATCGATGGAGGAAGTGGGCCCGATTGGGCAGACGGGTCAGGCTGTCACGAAACGCTTCCCGCGTGACGTCGGACAGCAAGTCCTGGTTTTCGACCAGCACGATGAACTGTCGGGCCAGTACCGCGGCGACGAGGATTCCCAGCGCGGCGAGCATCGGTCCGTGCCCCATCAGGCCTACCGCGTAGCGCAACCCGACCGCGGCGACCAGCAGCAGCGGCAGGTAGGGCAACCACAGCAGGGCCCGGGACAAGATCTCATTGCGCGGCGTCGTCGTGGGGGTCTCGTCGACGCTGGCCAGGCCGGCCAGCGCCAGCATTCCCAACCCGGCCACCCGGCCCAGGTCGGCCAGATCGCTGGCGTGATAACTGCCCACCCCGGTCTGGAACACCATCGCAATGTCGGCAACGCCGATTGTCGTGATTCCACCGGCGAGCAGGCTGCGGCTGGGCAGATCGCCGGGTCGGAGCCGCGTCAACATGATCATCGCCGTCGTCACCAGGACGATATCGGCGAAAAGCTCCGTGAGTGTCACCAGCCGCGAGCCACTGTCCTCTCGTAGCTGTTTGTCCAGGACGAACACCCACGAGATGACGAACAACGAAGTCGCCACGATGAGACCGTCCAGTACCAGTCGCCGTGGACTGCGGCGGGATAGATGGGACAACAGCGTCAGAGCCACCATGACGCCGATTGGATATAAGAGGAACACGGCCTCGGCCGCGGCCGGGTGAGTGGCGTGTTCGGATTCCGGGCGCACGTCATAGACCGCCCAGATGACCTCGCCCGCCGCCCAGCCCAACAGGGCCGTCATCAGCGCCAACCACCCGATTCTGCGGCGGCCGACCGCGAACCGAGCCGCATGGCCGGCGCATGCTGCCGCGAACACCAGACACAGTACCAACACGACCTCGTCGACCGGCCGAGTTTCGTAGACGCCCCGCCACTGGAAAACCGACGAGGCTGCGACCAGCACCGCCGCGACGCCATACCCCCCGACGACGAGCCAACCTAAGCGCGCGGGCAGCCCGAACCGCCGCCACGGATTTCCCGTCCAGCGCGTCATAGCCGCTCCACCCGATCCCGCGATTTGCGGTGAATATTTGAGAACTTCACCCCGTGCTACAGGAGAATAATGCGTTGCGCGGCTGTCAGGGTCTACTACCTGGCGCTATTCAACGCGGCGTCAATACGAAAATGGGGATGGGCCGTGCGGTCCGGCTCTGGTAGCTGGTGTAGCGGTTGCCGTTGTTCTTGTTGACGAGTTCCCACTGCCTCGCGTAGTCGGAGTCATCGGGCCCAACCTTGCGCGCGGTCACCGGGAAGCGGCGGGAGCCGACGTTGATTTCGCAGTCGGGCTGCTTGCGCAGGTTGTGGTACCAGCCGGGATGGTGCTCGTCGCCGCCTTTGGAGGCGACGATCAGGTACGAGTCGCCGTCCTTCGCGTAGGTCAGCGTCGTGGTGCGCTGCCGACCGGTTTTCGCGCCGGTCGTGTGCAAGAGCAGACTGGGTGGCATTCCCGGTATCTGGTGACCGATCCTGCCGTCGGTCTTGCGGTAGATCGTGTCGTGGACCCTCAGGAACGGCACGAGCACGAATTGTTCTAGCGGAGTCAGATTGCTCATGGGTTCAGTCTGGCTGATTCGCGTCCATCCGGGCCACGGCCTCCCGCAGGATCCGCCCGGTGGTTTCCCGGTCCGGGTCGCGGCGCAGCAGCATCCCCCTGGCGACCGAGAGCTTGTCGCCGTTACGCCGCGGCAGCACGTGCAGGTGGATGTGGAACACCGTCTGGAAAGCGGCGCGGCCGTCGTTGATCGCAATGTTGGTCGCGTCGGCCAATTCCGTCGCACGAGCGGCCCGGGCGATGCGTTGGCCGATGGTGACCATGTCGGCCAGCGTCTCCGCCGGGGTATCGGTGAGGTCGACGGTGTGGCGTTTGGGCAGCACCAGCGTGTGGCCGCGGGTGAACGGCCGGATGTCGAGGATCGCCAGGTAGTCGTCCTCTTCGCAGATCCGGATGGCCGGGGCTGCCCCGGCGACGATCGCACAGAACACGCAGGACATGTCGCCCACGGTACTGGCCTGCCCGGCCACCGGGATACGCTGCCGCAGTGGATGCTCGCGACGTGGCCTTCGCCGGCGCGGCCGAACAGGCACGGATGCTGGCCGACGGTGAACTGACCGCACCGGAGCTGCTCGAGGTCTACCTGGAACGGATTGCGCGCCTGGACAACCAGCTGCGCTGCTATCGCGTGGTGCTGTCCGACGGCGCGCGTTACGAGGCCGCCGCGGCACAGGACCGCCTTGATGCCGGCGAGCGGCTGCCGCTGCTCGGTGTGCCGGTCGCGATCAAAGACGATGTGGACGTCGCCGGCGAGGTGACGACCTACGGCAGCGGGGGACACCCCCCGGCCGCGACCTCCGACGCGGAGGTGGTCCGCCGGCTGCGCGCCGCCGGCGCGGTCATCATCGGCAAAACCAACGTGCCCGAGCTGATGATGATGCCCTACACCGAGTCGTTGACGTTCGGAGCCACCCGCAACCCGTGGAACCCCAGACGGACACCGGGCGGCAGCAGCGGCGGTAGCGCCGCCGCGGTGGCCGCCGGGCTGGCGCCGCTGGCACTGGGATCCGACGGCGGCGGGTCGATTCGCATCCCGTCGAGCTGGTGTGGCGTGTTCGGCCTGAAACCGCAACGTGATCGAGTCGCGTTGGAGCCGCACGACAACGCGTGGTACGGACTGAGCGTCAATGGTCCGATAGCCCGGTCGGTGCTGGACGCCGCGCTGTTCCTGGACGCGACGTCGGCGGTGCCGGGGCCCGAGGGCGAGTTCGTCGCCGCGGCGGCGCGCCATCCCGGCAAGCTGCGAATTGCCTTGAGCACCAAGGTCCCAATCCCGCTGCCGGTGAGGGTTGGTAAGCAACAGCTGGCGGCGGTCGACCAGGCCGGTGCGTTGCTTCGCGATTTGGGCCACGAGGTCGTCACGCGTGACCCGGAGTATCCCGCCTCGGTCTACGCGAACTACCTGCCCCGCTACTTGCGCGGGATCAGCGATGACGCGGACGCGCAGGCCCACCCGGAACGCCTCGAAACGCGCACCCGCAACCTGGCGCGCCTTGGATCGTTCTTCTCGGACCGGAGGATGGAAGCCGTGGGTGCGGCCGAGGCGCGGGTGAGCTCCCGGATTCAGTCGATCTTCGACGACGTCGACGTCGTCGTGACGCCGGGCAACGCCGCCGGGCCGTCCCGCATCGGCGCCTACCAGCACCGGGGCGCGGTGTCGACGCTGCTGCTGGTGGGGCAGCGGGTCCCGTATTTCCCGGTCTGGAATCTGACCGGACAGCCCGCCGCGGCCGTGCCGTGGGACTTCGACGGTGACGGCCTCCCGATCGCGGTGCAGCTCGTCGGCCGGCCGTACGACGAAGCGACGCTGCTGTCACTGTCCGCGCAGATCGAAGCCGCAAGACCGTGGGCCCACCGGCGACCGCCGGTTTCATGAACGGGATCTACTCCTCGAAACTTGCACCAGGGTCAGGGTCGGCGGCGTGTCGTGTGCGTGGTGTCAGTGTCGCGGGCCCACCGGCGACCGCCGGTTTCATGCTCGCGATCGACGCCGCGATCACCCGCCAGGCCGCGAGCTTTTCGCCCGGCCGCATGACGTGAGCCGGGCTGGTCGACGGCAGCCGCCGGTAGACCACCCGCTCGGCCGTATCGGCCAGCCTGCGGTACAGCTCGGCCGCCTTGGCGCCGTTGAAGTACACCCGCGAGATGGTGGGGTAGTTGGCGAACAGCTCGGCAAAGTCGTTGACCACCAAGCCTTTCGGGTCGATTGCCGAGTCCGCGCTGCCCGCGCGGCGGCACTCGCGCAGCACATCCCAGAGGGCGACACCGTGGGATTGCAGCGCGGTCAGCCGCTTCGCATATGACGCGGATCCGTCGAACCCCAACAGCTCACCGGTGATTGGCCAGAACGCATTTCGTGGATTGGCGTAGTACTGGCCGGCCGCCAGCGACTGCGCACTGGGAAACGAGCCCAGGATCAGCACCCTGGTGCGATCGTCGACGACCGGTGGGAATCCCCGCAGAAACGGCGCGCTCATCGCTTCACATCATCGCGCGCCGGCGTTGTACGTTGGCGTCGTGGAGGACCACGGTCACGACGGGGTCGGTCGCGACATCGACGATCTGCTGGACGGACTCGACGGCGCCGCCCGCGCCGAGCGGGCCGAACTCGTGAAGTGGCTGCTCGAGCAGGGCATCACCGCCGACGAGATCCGGACGACCAACCCGCCACTGCTGCTGGCCACCCGCCGCCTCATCGGTGACGACGGCACCTACGTGTCCGCCCGAGGGATCAGCGAGACCCACGGCGTCGACCTGATCATGCTGCAACGAGTGCAGCGAGCCCTCGGTCTGGCTCGCGTGGACGACCCAGATGCCGTCGTCCACATGCGCGCCGACGGCGAAGCCGCCGCCTACGCGCAGCGGTTCGTCGAACTGGGCATGGACCCCGATCAAGTGGTGCTCGTGGTCCGGGTGCTCGCCGAAGGTCTGTCACGCGCGGCCGAAGTCATGCGTTACACGGCGCTTTCGACGATCATGCGCCCGGGAGCCACCGAGCTGGAAATCGCGAAGGCGTCAAAGGCGTTGGTGAGCCAGATCGCGCCGATACTCGGCCCGATGATCGAGGACATGCTGTTCATGCAGCTGCGCCACATGATGGAGACCGAAGCGGTCAATGCCGCGGAGCGGGCCGCGGGCAAGCCGCTTCCGGGCGCGCGCCAGGTCACGGTTGCCTTCGCCGACCTCGTCGGCTTCACCCGGATCGGCGAGGTGGTGTCGGCCGAAGAGCTGGGGCACCTGGCCGGCCGGCTGGGTCACCTCGCCCGCGACGTGGCCGTCCCGCCGGTGCGGTTCATCAAGACGATCGGCGACGCGGTGATGTTCGTCTGTCCCGATTCGGTGCCGCTGCTGGACGTGGTCCTCAAGCTTGTCGACGCCGTCGACGGCGATAACGACTTTCCGCGGGTGCGCGCGGGAGTGGCCTCCGGCATGGCGGTGAGCCGGGCCGGCGACTGGTTCGGCAGTCCGGTCAACGTGGCAAGCCGGGTCACGGGAGTGGCCCGCCCGGGCACCGTGCTGGTCGCGGATTCGGTCTGGGAGGCCGTCGGTGTTACCGGCGAATTCGATGCTTCCTTCGCCGGTTCACGCCGGCTCAAGGGCATCAAAAACGAGGTCAAGCTTTTCCGGATCCACCGCGGCGGGGAACAGACATAGGCAGGCCCGGGCGACTCGGGGGGGGCGTCTGACCTTATGTCTTACGCGGCCGGCTCTTACCCCGTCTTCCGGCGCTTTGAATGGTCGCTTCCGGGCCTGCTTCGCTACCAAAAATACAACGCCGAACAGCTCATATCAACGGGTTTTCCCCGTCAAGCGATCTTCGCCCGGGCTGTCGGCCCCGCCTGACGTTCGCTGCCGGTGAACGCGGGTTCCATTACAGCTGTAATGGTGTAATTATGTAATCATGAAATCACACCACACACACGGGCGGCGGTACGGGCGACCCGGGGGCTGGCAGCAAGCCGAGCAGCCCGACGCAAGCGGCGCCGCGGAATGGTTCGCCGGACGCCTCCCCGAAGACTGGTTCGACGGCGATCCCACGGTCATCGTCGACCGCGAGGAGATCACGGTCATCGGGAAACTGGCCGAACCGGAGAGCTCCGGAGAAGAAGAGAGCCGGGCCCGCGCGGAGGGCCGAGTCTCGCGATTCCGCGAAGAAACCCGCTCGGAGCGAATGCGCATCGCCGATGAAGCGCAGGATCGCTACGGCCGCAAGGTTTCCTGGGGCGTGGAAGTCGGCTCCGGTGCCGGCGCGGAGCGAATCCTGTTCACTCACATCGCGGTACCCGTGATGACGCGCTTGAAGCAACCCGAACGCCAGGTGCTCGATACGTTGGTCGACGCCGGTGTCGCCCGGTCCCGGGCCGACGCGCTCGCGTGGTCGGTGAAGCTGGTCGGTGAGCACAGCGAGGAATGGCTGGCCAAGCTGCGCAGCGCCATGTCGGCGGTCGACGATCTGCGCGCACAGGGCCCCGACCTTCAGTCGTAAGCCGCAGTGCCGCTTAGGCATTGGTTGTTCGTGGCGGCGCGCGACTACTCGTCGTTGATTTTGCCGACGATCCTGTCGATGATCTCGTCACCTTGATTGCTGATGTGGTATCCGCAGGCGTTGACGTCGACGATCACATTGTTGGCCAAACCCATCGCGCGCTCGCACTCCCAGCCGTCGCCGCCCTCCTGGGTTTCCAGCACCCCAATCTTCGGCGGACCGCCGTTGAGTTGCGCCAGCGTCCACCTATGTGTCCTGCTCTTGTTCGTAATGGTCACCGTCTTGCCGGCGCAGGTTTTCCACTTGTCGGCCGACCTCTGCATGAACGCCTTGGCTTTGTCGGCGGACGGGAATGCCACCACGGCTTGGTTGACCCAATGGTCGTAATTGTCCCCCGGCTCGGAGGACACCAGCCCGCTCACTCCCGTGTAGCCGGTGCCCGCGTACACCGGATCTTGGCTGGTATAGAGGGCTCCCTGGCAGTCCGGCAATGACAGCGTCACCGAGGAGTCGTCCATCGACGTAATGGGCTTGCCGGGCTCCATGGTCGAGGAGCCCATGATCGAGTTGATATCCGACGAGCCCAGCAGGAGTCCGCTGAGACGATCGGTCGCTATCGGATCGGGAGGCGGCGGCGCCGGTTTGGGTCGCACGACAAACCAGATGCCCACGGCGCCAACGACGACGACCACCAGTGCGGCGATTCCGGCGATGAGGGGCCAGGGGTTGCGGGTGGGTTTGGGTGGGGGTTGGTGCCAGGGGGTGGGGGCGGCGAAGTGTTGGGGTGGAGTGGGTGGTGGCGGGCTGGCCCAGTTGGGGTTGGCGGGTGGGTAGTGGGGCGGGGCTTGTCCGGCGTAGGCCGGAGGGGGTGTTGCCAGGGCGGTGTCGGTCTGGGTGGGGGGGCTGGGTTCGGTGCTGGGCAGGGTGGCTTCTTGGCTGCGGCGCACGATGTTGGCGGCGTGGTCTTGGTCGGGGTCGGACAGGGCTTCGTGGGCGGCCAGGGCCAGATCACCGGCGCTGGCGTAGCGGTCTTGGGGTTTTTTGGCCATGCCGCGCGCGATGACGGCGTCGAAGGCTTTGGGGATGCCCGGGCGTGCGGTGCTGGGTTGGGGGATGGGGTCCATCAAGTGCGCGCTGACCAGGGTGGCGGCGCTGTCGGCGCGGTAGGGCGGCGACCCGGTCAAGGCCTCGTGCAGCACGCAGGCCAGGGCGTAGATGTCGGCGCGGTAGGTGACCTCGTCGTTGGAAAACCGTTCCGGCGCCATGTATTTCCAGGTGCCCACCGCGGTGCCCAGTTGGGTCAGTTTCTCGTCGGTGGTCGCACTGGCGATGCCGAAGTCCACCAGATAGGCGAAGTCGTCGCGGGTGACCAAGATGTTGGGGGGTTTGACGTCGCGGTGCATCACCCCGGCGGCGTGGGCGGCATCTAGGGCCGAGGCGATCTGGGTGATGATGGCCACCGCACGCGGTGGGGTCAGCGGCCCGAACCGTTTGAGCAAGGTGTCCAGGTCGGTGCCCTCGATCAGGCGCATCTCCATGAACATCTGCCCATCGATTTCGCCGTAGTCGTGGATGGGCACCACATGGGGTTCCTGCAAACGCCCGGCGATGCGGGCTTCGCGTTTCATCCGCTCGCGAAACAACGGGTCCTTGCTGAAGGTGTCCGACATCAACTTGACCGCCACCGTCCACTCTTTGACGGTGTGCTCGGCCTCATAGACCTCGCCCATCCCACCGCGGCCCAACAACCGTTTCAGGTGATAGGGCCCAAACATCGAGCCCACCCGCGAGGCCTGCGCGTCACTCATCCCTGACCCTCCAAACCAACCCCCTCACTCAGCAACCATGACAATAAGCCCCATCCGGCACACCTAGCCCTCGTTCCTATCGCCCGCGGCGATCTGGAACGTAAATTCGTGGTCGCAGATGCGGATTTGGTCGCCATCGTGCAGTGTCGCGGTCGCGCGGATCCGCTGGTGTTGCACGTGCACGCCGTTCGACGACCGCAGGTCGTTGATGATGTAGCTGGTGCCCGTGTCGACGATGACGGCGTGGTGGCGGCTCACGTTGGCGCCGTCGAGGACGATGTCGTTATCGCTAAGTCGCCCAATCCTGGTCGCCGACGCTTCCAGCGGATAGTTGCGCCCCGAGGCTTCGCGCAGATACGCGACCGCCTTCCGGCCAGAGACCATGGTGTGTTGATCCAGCGCCGTGACCGTGCCTGCGGCGGTGGTTTGCGCCGATTGTTTGACGTCCAGCGGTTCCTGGCGCAGGATTCGCTCATTGAGCGCACGCAGGGTCTGGCCGGGGTCGACCCCAAGGTCTTCGGCGAGCGTTGTTTTCACGCGACGGTAGGCCGCCAACGCGTCGGATTGGCGGTCGGTGAGGTAGTAGGCCGTGATCAACTGAGCCCACAGCTGCTCGCGGTAGGGGTGCTCAGAGGTCAGAGCCTCGAGTTCGGTGATCACGAAGAAGGTACGTCCACAAGCGATTTCAATCTCAGCCCTTGCGGTGTGGACGAGAATTTTCTCCTCGGCAAGGGAAGTGGCAAAGGCGTCGACGAACTGAAAGACACGCAGGTCTTCGAGCACCTCTCCGCGCCATTGCGCCAATGCGGCCGACAAGTGCCGGCTGGCCTCTTCGAACCGGCGGGAAGCGGCCGCGTGCACGCCCGCGGTCTTCTCGGCTATGAACCGCCCAAGGTCACAACTGTTTTCAGCGATACTGAGCCGGTAACCCGGCGGCGCCGCCGCCAAGACCGCTCGTGGGTCGACCCCGACGCCGCTGAGCAGCTTACGCAAGTTGGACACGTAGGAGTGAATGCTGGCCCTTGCTCCCGACGGGGGTGAGTCCTCCCACACGGCCGTGATAAGCCGATCGACGCCAACCGGGCTGTTGCGGTTCATCAGCAGCTTGGCCAGCACCGCCCGCTGCTTGGGGGTGCCCGATGGCACCAGTGCGCCGTCAACGCTCATCTCCAATGGTCCGAGCAGACCGAATTCGAGACGTTTGTCCACCATCGGGCTACCGAGGCGTCACGTGCCAATGAAGCGTCATAGCTTGTCATTGTGATACGAATTCGGCCGATTCGGTACGAATTCATGGAGTGATCTCGCGCCTGTCGGGCACAGGCGTTGCAACGCCTTGGCGGGGGATGCTCCGCTGCCCGGAGCCGAATCACACTACTTGGCAAGCCTTCTCAGAATCGCTGCGCTTCAGCGACGGATGGGGGGATCCCGATTAACGGGGATCCCCCCATCGGGCGGCGGGTTGATTAGGTGAGCTGGCCGGAGAGTTGTGGGCAGTAGACCGTGGTCGCATCGACGACGAAGTAGGCCGCCTGCTTGGTGGTCAGGTCCGTCTGGCCCAGCACCTCGTTGGCGACGTCGGTCCCGGTCTTGCCGCCGGCCAGTTCCGAGCACACCTGGTGGCCTTCCTTGACGGCCTCTTGAGGCGAGGTGAAGTTGATGCCCAGGCTCGTCATCTGCGCGATGAAGGTCTCGTCGGTGGTGCCGGCCCCTGCAGTGCCGGCGGCAGCGACCGCGGCAAGCCCGACGGCGGCGGCGCCGATCGCGGTGGCGGCGATTGTGGTGATGCGGGGTGAGAACATTGTTGTGATCCTTTGCTTGTGGGTTTGGCCCTGGATGTGCTCAGCTTCGGGCCGGCCCTTGAGGGATCCTCAACAACTTCTTGATAACTTCTTGGTGCCTTTTGAGTAACGCCCCGGCTACGCCTGAGTCATCGCGTAGTAGGCGCCCCGCCGGGCCAGCAGTTCGGCGTGATTCCCTTGTTCGACGATCCGGCCGGCCTCCACCACCAGAATGCGGTCGGCGTCGCGGATCGTCGAAAGACGGTGCGCGATAATGAAACTCGTTCGATCGCGTCGAAGCTCGGATGTCGCGCGCGCGATGAGGGCCTCGGTGCGGGTGTCGACCGAGCTGGTCGCTTCGTCCAGGATCAACAGCTGCGGGCGGGCGAGGAATGCGCGCGCGATGGTGATGAGCTGCTTCTCACCGGCGCTGATGTTGGCGCCGTCCCCGCTGACCCGCGTCTGGTAGCCGGCTGGCAGCGTGTGCACGAAACGGTCGACGTACGCTGCCTTGGCGGCTTCTACCACCTCGTCTTCACCGGCCTCCGGCCGCCCGTAGGCGATGTTCTCGGCGATCGTCCCGTCGAAGAGCCAGGTGTCTTGCAGCACCATGCCGATACGTGATCGCAGCGACCGCCGGCTCACCGTGCTGATGTCGACCCCGTCGATCAGTATCCGGCCGGAGTCGACGTCGTAGAACCGCATGAGCAGGTTCACCATCGTGGTCTTGCCCGCTCCGGTCGGCCCGACGATCGCGACGGTGCTGCCCGGTTCGGCCACCAGCGACAGGTCTTGGATTACCGGAATCCCCGGCCGGTAAGCGAAGTTGACGTGTTGGAACTCGACACGTCCGCCGGTGCGTGGGCCCTGGCCGTTGGGCCGCGGTAGTGCACTTTCGGGGTCCGGTGACTCCTCGGGCTCGTCGAGCAGGTTGAACACCCGCTCGGCGCTGGCCACCCCGGATTGCAGGGTGTTGTACATCCCGGCCACCTGGCTCAGGGGCGCGTTGAACTGCCGGACATATTGGATGAACGCCTGGATGCTGCCGAGGGTGATCTGCCCGGTGGCCACCTGTAGGCCCCCCACCACGGCGACCGCAACGTAGCCGAGGTTGCCGATGAACGTCGTCGCCGGTGCCACCAGGCCGGAGAGGAACTGGGCTCCGAAACTGGCGTGGTAGACGTCGTCGTTGAAGTTGCGGAACTGCTCGCGCGCCGCGGCCTGGTGGCCGAACGTCTTGACCACCGTGAACCCGCTGTAGGTCTCCTCGATATGGGCGTTGAGCCGTCCGATGCTGGTCCACTGGGCCACGAACAGACGCTGCGACCGTCGCGCGATCGCTCGCGTCGCCAGCAGCGACAGAGGCACCGTCAGCAAAGTGATCAGGGCCAACAGCGGCGAGATGGACACCATCATCGCCAGCACCGCCACCACCGTCAGGATCGACGTCAGCAACTGGCTGATCGTCAACGACACCGACGATTGGACGTTGTCGATATCGTTGGTGACCCGGCTCAGCAGCTCACCGCGTTGACGCCCATCGAAGTAAGACAACGGCAGCCGGTGAATCTTGTTCTCGACGTCGGAACGCAGCGCGACCATGGTGCGCTGCACGGTGACGTTGAGCAGCCGGGCCTGCACCCAAATCAACAGCGAGGCAACAATATACAGAGTCAACGCCAGCACCAGCGTCCTTACCACCGCACCGAAGTCCACTCCTCGGCCCGGCACCACGTTCATCCCCGACAGCAAGTCGGCGAACGCGTTGTCACCGCGGGCCCGGGCCGCGGCGACGGCCTGCGCCTTGGTGATTCCGGCGGGGAGCCCTCGCCCGATGACACCGTTGAACAGCAGATCGGTGGCATGGCCAAGGATCCGCGGAACGATCACGCCTATCGCCGTGCCGATTACGCCCAGCGTGATGACGGCGATGCTCAGCTCTCGTTGCGGCGCAAGCCGTTTGACCAGGCGTACCGCCGAACCCCAGAAGTCGCGGGACCGCGCGGAAGGCGCTGGAGCCAAGCCGCGGGTCGGCCCGCTGACCGCGGTGGTCATGGCGTGCCGCCGACTCCGGCGCCCACCGACTGCGAGTCGGCGAACTCCGCATAGGTCGTGCAGTCGGCCAGCAGGGATTCATGCGTGCCCGAACCAACCAGCTTCCCGTCGTCGACGACGATAATTCGGTCGGCCTGGGATGCGGTCGAAATTCGTTGCGTGACAATGATAATTGTGGCGCCGCCGGATCGCTGCTTCAGCGACGCGCGCACCCGTGCCTCGGTGTGCACGTCGAGCGCGGCGAACGCGTCGTCGAACAAATAGATCGCCGGGCGGTGGATGACCGCCCGGGCGATCGCCAGCCGTTGCCGTTGCCCACCCGAGAAGTTGATTCCGCCCTGGGCGACGCGCATCTGCAGCCCGTCATCGTGCGCCCGCACAAATCCGTCGGCGTCGGCCACCCGCAATGCTTCCCACATCTCCTCGTCGGAGGCGTCCGCCTTGCCGTAGCGCAGATTGTCCGCGACGGTGCCCGAGAAGAGGTAGCCGCGCTGGGGGACCAGCCCGATCGCCGCCCAGAGCCGTTCGGTGTGGTAATCGCGGACGTCGACATCGTCGACCAGAACGGCGCCGCCGGTCACGTCGTAGAGCCGACAGATCAGCGACACCAGCGTCGACTTGCCCGAACCGGTGCTGCCGACGATCGCAGTGGTGGTACCGGGCAGCGCGGTGAACGAGATGTCTTGCAGCACTGGGCGGTCGGCGCCCGGATAGGTGAATGTCGCGCCGTCCAGACGCACCACGCCGGTGATCCCATCCCGCGGGAACTTGGGGTTCTGCGGGTTCTCGACCGCGGCACCGGTGGAGAGCACCTCGGTGATCCGTTCGGCGCACACCGACGCTCGCGGCAGCACCACCAGTGTCATGGTCGCCATCAACACCGCCATCAGGATCTGGGTGAAGTACGCCAGGAAGGCGGTCAGCGAGCCGACCTGCATTTGGCCCCGATCGATGCGCAACCCACCGAACCAGATCAGCGCGACGCTGGACACGTTGATGGTCAGCGTGGTCGCCGGCAGCAGCAGCGCTTGCCAATTGCCCGCGTTCAGAGAGGTATTCGACAGCGCGAGGTTCGCGCGAGCGAACCGGTCGCGCTCGAAGCGTTCGCGCGCAAACGCCCGGACCACCCGCACACCGGACAGCTGGTCGCGCATCACCCGATTGATGCCGTCGATCAGGCTCTGCATTCCGCGGAAGAGCGGCAGCATGTGGGACATGACCCAGTAATTGGTCACTCCCATGATCGGAACGCTCACCAGCAGCAGCCAGGTCAACGCGGCCTGCTGGTGGATCGCCATCACGATTCCGCCTGCGCACATGATCGGCGCGGTAACCAGCACGGTGCCGGACATCTGAACCAGGTACTGAATCTGCCGGACGTCGTTGGTGCTGCGGGTGAGCAGCGTCGGCGCCCCGAACCGGGCGGTCTCGCGCTCGGAGAAGGTGGTGACGTGTTCGAACATTGCCCAACGCAGGTCGCGGCCGAAGCCCATCCCGGTCCGCGAGCCGAAGTAGATCGCCCCGACCGAGCACAACACCTGCAGTCCGGTGACCGAAAGCATCACCATGCCGAGCCGCACGATGGTGGCGGTGTCGCCCTTGGCGACGCCGTTGTCGATGATCGCGGCGTTAACCGTCGGCAGGTACAGCGACGCCAGGGTGCTGATCAGCTGGAGCGCCATCAGCACCGCAACCAGCCGGCGGTACGGCTGGATGTACTCGCGCAGCAGTGCTAGGAGCATTTGGTAACTGTCGCATACGGCGGACGCCTCGGCCGCCATCACCGCCGCGCGGCTTCGTGCCTTTGCCGCATCCCCCAACGGAACCGAAATGCCTGCTCAGGTGGCGCGTCGGTGGTTGGCCCCTGGGCTGCCGCTACAGTGCATCGTGTGGACCAGCAGCAGGCTTGGCGAAGGCAGGGTACCGGTGCGGCGTAACTTGACAGCGCTGGCTCTTGTGGCGTCGGCATTGACGGTCCTGACGGTTGCGGGGTGCTCCAATTCCGGCGACAACAAACCGGGAGCGACGGCATCGTCGACGCCGGGGAGTGGGGAAGGCCACCACGGGCCGATGTTTCCGCAATGCGGTGGCGTAAGCGACCAGGCGGTGTCGGACCTGACCAAGGTGACGGGGCTGGTCAACACCGCCCGGAACTCCGTGGGCTGCCAGTGGCTGGCCGGCGGCGGGATCCTCGGCCCGCATTTCTCCTTTTCCTGGTACCGCGGCAGCCCGATCGGACGTGAGCGCAAGACCGAGGAGCTGTCGCGCGCCAGCGTCGATGACATCAACATCGATGGTCACGGCGGTTTCATCGCGGTCGGTAACGAGCCCAACCTGGGCGACTCACTGTGTGAGGTAGGCATCCAGTTTCAAGACGACTTCATCGAATGGTCGATCAGCTTCAGCCAAAAGCCGTTCCCGCCGCCCTGCGACATAGCCAAGGAACTGGCCCGTCAGTCGATTGCGAACTCGAAATGATCGCCTCGATGCGTCCCGGTTCACGGGGCAGAAGAACCGTCGTTACCGGTTTGGTGGCCGGCGTAACCGTGGTGATCGCCGCGCTGTTGGTGCTGACCGGTTGTTCGAAGTCGGTCGGGGGCACCGCCATCAAGGCGGGCGGCCCTTCGCGCAACAACAATTCCGAGCAGCAGTACCCGAACCTGCTCAAGGAATGTGAGGTGCTGACCAGCGACATCCTGGCGAAGACCGTGGGCGCCGATCCGCTTGATATTCAAAGCACGTTCGTCGGCGCGATCTGCCGCTGGCAGGCGGCCAACCCGGCCGGCCTGATCGACATCACCCGCTTCTGGTTCGAGCAGGGCAGCCTGGCCAACGAGCGCAAGGTCGCCGACTTCCTGAAGTACAAGGTCGAGAGCCGTTCGATCGCGGGGATCGATTCGATCGTGATGCACCCGGACGACGCGAACGGCGCCTGCGGAGTGGCCAGCGACGCGGGCGGAGTGGTCGGCTGGTGGGTCAACCCTCAGGCGCCCGGCATCGATGCCTGTGGGCAGGCCATAAAGCTGATGGAGCTGACGCTGGCCACCAACTCGTAGCGGCGTGAGGAGAAGCCGTGCAATCGGGACTAGCGCGGAACGTGGAAGTCGATCAGCGCGGCTCGGCCGTCTTCCAGGCCTTCCCAGCCGCAGGGGAAGGCTAGTACCGCGATCCCCGACGTCGGGAACTTGGCCGAAATGCGTTCCACTGCAGCGACGTCGGTGCCGTCGGCGCCCGCCAGGCCGAGCGCCGCGGCCGATATTGTCGGCTCGTGCCCGACGAGGAGCAGGGTGGCGACGGTGTCGGCCGTATCGTTTATTTCGTCGATCATCGTTTCCGGGGTGGCGCCGTACAGCCGCTCGCTGTACCGCACCGGGGCATCGATACCGGTATTCGCCAAGGTCTGCCTGGCACGCGTCGCGGTGGAGCACAAAACGCCGTCGATGGCGGGCACGTTGCCACGAAGCCAGTCGCCGGCCAGCCCGGCTTCCCTGATGCCGCGGGGCGCCAGCGGCCGGTCATGGTCGGCGACCCCGGGCGGGTAGTCCGATTTCGCGTGCCGCATCAGCAGCAAGGTGCGCTGATCGTTCATCGGACTCACGTTAATTCATCACGGAAGCAGGAGCGCTACGCCGCGTCGTCACCGTCACCCTCTTCGTGTAGGAGCTTCTCGGGGTGATGGAACGTATTGATTCTCGGTTGCCCGCGCTCCAGGTGCGGCGGCGGAATCCATTCGGTGTCGCCGTTCGCGTTTTTGCGGGTGGCCCAGCCCCCGGGTTTGACGATGCGGTGTTGGGCGCCGCAGCCGAAGGTCAGTTCGTTGACGTCGGAGCTGCGGCATATGGCGTAGTCGGTGACGTGATGAACCTCGCAGTAATAGCCGGGCACGGTGCATCCCGGGGCCGAACAGCCACGATCCTTGGCGTACAACACAATTCGCTGAGCGGGCGAGGCGAGTCGCTTGGTGTGATACAGCGCCAGGGCCTTGCCTTTGTCGAAGATGGCCAGGTATTGGCG
>NZ_JBKQOI010000092.1:0-4326 GCF_052145595.1 Mycobacterium sp.
GCCCAACTGGCCAAAACTGTCGGCGTCGACCCCAGCGTGATCGATTGCATCAAGGCAGGCGACGACGTCGGCACCGCCAAAGCGAAGGTCACAGCCGGAGACGCGACGCTGTCCGGGCTCAGTGCCACCGGCACACCGTTCGTGTGGGACGGCACCAAGGCCATCAACTATCAGGATCCGACCTGGCTTACCAAGCTAATCGGATAGTCCGTGCCAGCGTCATCCGAGTAGCGGTCACGATCTACGGGCGCGGCGTGGGAGGTGGCGGCGCCGTAGGCGTTTGCTGAGGACTCATCATGCCGCCCGGCCCCATCATCCCGCCCGGCCCCATCATCTCGCCCGGCCCCATCATCCCGCCCGGTTGCATCATCGGGCAGGAACCGTCATGGCCGCCGTAATAACCTCGGTGCCAGCCACTATGGAAGCCAGAGGACCAGCCCAAGAACAGCCCCGAGAAGAAGATCACGGCGACCACGAACACGACACCGGCGACGATGGCCACCCACGCCGCAACTTGACCCAGACGGCTAGGCGCGCTGTATCGGGGCTGTCCAGTCACGGTGGTCGATTCGACGGTGGATTCAGGCGTTTCAGTCATGGTTCGAAGGATGGCACACGCATACCCCACCGGGGTAGGGACTATTGGCCCTAGTAAGCGAAGCCACGCAGCTGGTCAGCTTGCTAAGACAACAGAGAGCGCGGCCCTGATCTCAGCTATTGCTGCGTCGGAATGCGTCTGGGCGAGATGCGGGCAGTTAAGACCGCTGGATGTGGAGCGCAGGCTTTGGCTAGGTATACGCGGCGGGCGGCGCTCGCCATGCTCGGTGCACTCGGTGCGGGCAGTGTGCTAGGTCTGCAGGTGTTCCGTCGCAGCATGTTCGAACCGCGGTCGACAGCTATCCGCCTCACCGACGGATGTGGCTTTATGGGTGCCGATTCGGTGGACATGAGCCGCTATATGGAGATGTTTAGCCGGCACCGGGAAATCAACCGTGTTGTGGAAGAGATTCCCGGCGGGGTGCGCACCACCACGCAATCGAACTCCCCGGAGCTTGCGGCTCAACTACAGGCGCATGTCTCAAGCATGTACTCCCATCTCGACCAGGGCACAGAGGTCATGTGCATGAGCCAGAGCCTGCCGATCCTGTTTCGCCAGGCCAACGGCTACCGCCGCCAATTCACCTTCACCGCAACGGGTGTGATCGCCGAGGAGACTGCGGATGATCCAGCTCTCAGCGAAGCCATCCGCGCGCACGCTCGGGAAGTCACCGGGTTCGTACAGCAAGGTATGCCCGCGATGATGCGGCAAATGATGGGCGGCGGCATGATGGGACCCGGCTGCATGATGGGTCCGCGTGGCGACCAATAGGGCTCAACTGATCCCCGACGCGTGCGACGCCGGGATCGCCGGGCGTGGGGGTTGCGGATCACCGCCGCCTGCGCGCGGCCAACCCCCAGCGCCCGACGAAGTCCATCACAAGATGTAGAGCATCTCCTGGTAGGTGGGCAGCGGCCACAGATCGTCGGCCACAACGCTTTCCAGCGTGTCGGCGGCGGCGCGGACCGCTGCCATCGCCGGCAGCAGCTCCTTCTGGGCGTGCGTGGCCTCGGCGAGCGCCGTCTCGGCCGAGTGGTCCGACAGCGCCGACTTCAGTGCCGCCAGCCCTTCTTCGAGGTCGGCGATCGGCGTCGAGACCGCTTGCAGTGCAGTCAGACTGGGCTCGACTCCAGCCGTTTTCAAAGCCGCCACGTTCTGCGCGAGCTCGGTCTGGTATCGGAGCGCGGCCGGCAGGATGACCGTGGTCCCAAGCTCGAGCGCTAGCTTCGCCTCGACCGCTACGGTCAGCGCGTACTGCTCCACGCGGACCTCATAGCGGCTGTGCAGCTCGCGCTCGTTGAACACGCCGTATTTCTCGAAGAGTTCAACCGATTCCGGCTTGATCAGCTCCGGAATGGCGTCCAGGGTGGTCTTCAGGTTCGGCAGGCCCCGCTCGGCCGCTTCGAGCTGCCACTTCTCGACGTATCCGTCACCGTTGTAGACCACCGCACCGTGCTCGGTGATGACGTCGGTGAGCAGCTTTTGGACCGCCTCATCGAAGACCTCGCCGTCTTCGACGGCCTTCTCCAGGACCGTGGCCATGTAGTCGAACGAGTCGGCCATGATCGTATTGAGGACGATCATCGGCACGGCCACCGTCTGCCCCGAGCCGGGCGCGCGAAACTCGAACCGGTTGCCGGTAAACGCGAACGGGCTGGTGCGGTTGCGGTCGCCCGGGTCAGTCGGCAAATGGGGCAGCGTGTCGACGCCAATGATCATGGTGCCCTTGCCCTTTGACGAGGTGGCCGCACCCTTGGCGATCTGCTCGAACACGTCGGCGAGCTGTTCGCCAAGAAAGATCGAGATGATCGCCGGCGGCGCCTCGTTGGCTCCCAGGCGGTGGTCGTTGGTGGCCGACGCGACGGACACTCGCAGCAGCCCGGCGAACTTGTGCACGGCGCGGATCACGGCCGCACAGAACACCAGGAACTGCGCATTCTCGTGCGGCGTGTCGCCGGGCACCAGTAGCGAGCCCAGCTCGGAGTTACCCACCGAGAAGTTGACGTGCTTACCCGATCCGTTCACGCCGGCGAATGGCTTCTCGTGGAACAGACATTCCATGCCGTGCTTCTTGGCGACCGTCTTGAAAATCGTCATCAGCAACTGCTGGTGGTCGGAGGCGATGTTGCCCCGTTCGAACATCGGCGCGATCTCGAACTGGCCCGGGGCCACCTCATTGTGTCGGGTCTTGGCCGGAATGCCGAGTTTGAACAATTCGCGCTCGGTGTCCATCATGAAGCCCAGGACACGCTCGGGCACCGCGCCGAAGTAGTGGTCGTCGAATTCCTGGCCTTTCGGCGGCTTCGTGCCGAACAGCGTGCGGCCGGCGTTGACCAGGTCCGGCCGTGCCAGGAAGAAGTGCCGGTCAACCAGGAAGTACTCCTGCTCCGGGCCACAGAACGAGACGACGTGGTTCAACTCCTTGTGGCCGAACAACTTCAGGATGCGCTCGGCGTGCGTGCCCATGGCCTGCTGGCTGCGCAGCAACGGCGTTTTGTAGTCGAGCGCCTCACCGGTCATCGAGACGAAGACCGTCGGGATGCACAGGGTGTTGCCGTTCGGGTTCTCCAGGATGTAGGCCGGGCTGGTGACGTCCCAGCCGGTGTAGCCGCGCGCCTCGAAGGTGCTGCGCAGCCCGCCCGACGGGAAGCTGGAGGCGTCGGGCTCGCCCTGAATAAGGGTCTTGCCGGCGAACTCGGCCAGGGCCTGACCGTCGGAGATGGGCTCTAAGAAGCTGTCGTGCTTCTCGGCGGTCAGGCCGGTCATCGGGTAGAAGACGTGGGCGTAGTGGGTGGCACCCTTCTCCAGTGCCCAGTCCTTCATCGCCGCCGCGACCGAGTCGGCGACCGCGGGGTCGAGCTTGGCGCCCTTCTCGATGGTCGCCACGACGGACTTGAACACCGCTTTTGGCAACCGTGCCTGCATCTCGGACTTGGTGAAGACGTTGGAGCCGAAGACCTTGCCCGGTTCTTCACCAGGTACGAAGCTGACGGCTGGGGGGATGTATGCCTCGACGTTGTTGATCGCCTGCAGTCGGACCGCGTTTCCGCTCAATTGACTTCCTTTAATCGCTTTATCGCTGAGGGGGTCCACGATTTCTTTTCCGCTAGGGAAGGTGGACCGCCCCACAGTAGGAAGGTTCGATGGCAAATTTGTTACGGCGGTGTCAACGATGGATCCGCAAAGGTTGCGATCATGAGTCGCAGAGCGGCGGCGAACTTGCGATCAGGCAGACGTGACGGCGGCTTGATCGTGGTCAGCGTCCCCGGCGCCGGATCCGGTCACCGCAGCGCCTATCGGCGGCACCCGGGTGGCCCGCACGTACACGGTGTCGCCGTCGCGCAAGGCCAGCGCCTCTGCATCACCGCGGGTGATCTGGGCGGTGAACGGAGCTCCGTTGGCCGCGTTCGTCAACTCCACGCGCACTTCGAAGCCCAGCGCGACCACCCTGTCGACGGCGGCGCGCACCACCCCGATGGACTCCGCGGTGCCGTCACCGCCGGCGATCGCCATCTCGGGATTGCGCCCTACCCGGATGTCGTGCGGGCGCACCAAGGCGCCGTTCAGCGCCGAGACCGCACCCAGGAAGGACATAACGAACGCGTTCGCCGGGGTGTCGTAGACCTCGGGCGGGGATCCGACCTGCTCGATGCGGCCCTTGTTGAGCACCGCGATCCGATCGGCCACATCCAGCGCCTCGGCCTGGTCGTGGGTGACCAGCACCGTGG
>NZ_JBKQOI010000093.1:0-30309 GCF_052145595.1 Mycobacterium sp.
TCGCCGCGATCTCTGGGCGCGAAGTTCAACCAGATCGCCCAGAGTGCCGCGATCGCGAACAAGACGAAAAACATTGCGCTGATCGTGATTCCGCCGAGCCTCGGCATCACGCTGTTGAACGGCACCCCGTAGCTGGACACATACCACCAGCCGTTGGTGGTGGCGAAGCACAGCGCCATCACGAACAACACCGCCGCCAGGAACGCCATCCGGTTGCGCGACCAGCGCAGCACCTCATGTGATACCAGCACCGTGGTCACTGCGGCCATTGCCGCACCCACCGCGGCGAACAGCCCGAAGTGGTGCACCCACTTGGTGGGCGTGAACATCAAGAAGAACATGGTGCCGAAGATGACACCCATCAACCGCCACAACGGGCCGCGGGCCACGCCGGGAACTCGCTTGCGCCGCAACATGATGAACACCGCCGTGAACAGGCACAGCGCGGTGATCAAAAAGCCGAATCGGCGCGACAGTGAACCGTCGACAGTGGGCAGAATGAGGTAGTAGTAGCGCAGATTTTCGGTGTACCACGCCTGGCTGGGGCCGATCGCGGTGCGAATCCTGGTGGCCTCCAGCACCGTTGACAGCGTCTGGTCGGCGAACACCACGGTGAGGATGACCGAACCGGCCGCCAGCATCGGGGCCACCAGCGGCCAGGTGCCGACCAGGCGATGCCTTTTCACCAAAATCCGCAGGATCGGACGGCCACCGGCGACCAGGGCGGCCACCGCGATCAGGCCGGTGGGTTGGACCCCCAGGGTGAACGCCGCGGTGACGACGGCAAGGGCTGCCGGTGTCAGCCGGGATGCGCACATGGAGCGCTCGATCAGCACCCAGGTGATCAGTGAACCCAGCGCGATGATGGGCTCGGGGCGAAGGCCATTGTTGAACGGCATCCACGCGGTCAGCAGCACCATGCCCGCCGCCCAGTTCGCGGCTTTGCTGGATGTCACCGCCGGCCCCAGCCGGGGCAGCACCTCACGCGACAGCAGCAGCCAACACACCAGCCCGGCGAACAGGTCGGGCAACCGTATCCACAGGCTGTCGTCGCTGACGTGGGTCATCTGCGCCAGCAGGTTGTAGTACCAGCCGAACGGGTCCTCCGGGCTGCCGAACCAGCGGAAGTAGTTGGACATGTAGCCGGCGTGGTCGGCGACCCGGGCCATGCCCAGGATGTAGCCGTCGTCGGAGGAATTGGCGCCGATCACATGCCACAGCAGGAATCCGAATATCACCGTGGCGTCTACCAGCGTGAACTTGCGCCAGCGGGTGGGGATCAACCGGTGCATCCGGCGCCCGTCCAGCTGGTCCAGGCGCCACAGCGCGACCAGCGCGACGATGGTGGACACGATCGCCAGCACCATCGCAGCCAGTTTCAGCGTCGTCGGGGTGGTGGAGAAGCGGGTGTCGATGGTCGCCGAGAGATGCAGGCCGGCTGGCGCGGGACCGCTCAAATCGGTGAACACTCCGACGATCTGCGGGCGCAGGTTGGGATCGGGGAAACCACCACGAACCGGCTTGCCCGTGGGATCGGTCAACCCGACGAAGGTGGCGAAGGCGCCGGCGCGTGTGGAGGTGATCTCGATGCGCTGGCATTGCGGGGACGCCGCCTGGTCCCGAGGCACGCTGGCGAGCACCACGTTGCGGTCCGTGACGTCGACGTGCTGGCTGCTGACGACGACGAACAACGCGTTGAGCGCGGCGTCCTTGCCCTTCTTGGGCGCCGTGCTCAGCACGACCCCGCCGTCGGGCGGCAGGTCGCGCACCACAGAGCACGGCACGGTTGCCGTCACGTCGACCGGTGTCAGCGAAATCAGCGGTGCGGTAACGTTATTCAATTCGCCGTTTTGCGGCCAGTTCAGCGTCGCGGTGGTCTGAACGACGGGCAGGAGCGGCGTCGCGACCGACAAGACGAAACCGATCAGCCCGGCGATCGTCGCGACCCAGCGCGTCACCCGCACGTCTTGACGGGGGACCGCCTTGTCTTCGCGGTTCGCGACCGTCGTCACGCTCATGGGAGCGCCCGAATCGGTCCCTGCCGGCTCCAGCCGCGCACTGTGATCACACCCTGTTCGACAACGGCAACCGGCGCCTGCTGAGCCGGCACCAACGCGTAATACTGCTCGACCGATCCCCAGTCGCGATACCAGTCACCGCGCAGGTACGTCGAGACCGTCGAGGTACGCAGCAGCGCCTGAGTGAACAGGAACGGACCGCCGGCCTCGCTGGCCTGCCACCCGTTCGACGACGCCGCCGTCTGTTTGTGATCGGGCATGAATCGGTATTGCGGAAGTTCGGCAACGCCGAGGTGTTCGGAGAACGGCCGCTGGCAGGGGAAGTTTGCGGCGGTCGCGATGTCCATCAGCACCGGTGTGTGCGATCCGATCAATTCCTGCAGGGTATGCAGCACCGGGACCCGCGGAGGCGTGAACGCGAACCACTGCTCGGAGCTCAAGTTCGGGTCGTAGGCGACGATGCGCGCCACGTTAGCCTCCGGCGGCGCCCAGGCCAGCGGGAACCGCAGGTTGCGCCACGCCGGCTCCGGCCCGATGTCGATCGGATAGAACTCCGCGAGCGGCTGGGTGGTGCCGTCGGGGCGAGCGACGCCCCACTGCAGTTTCAGCGATTGCCCGTAGGTGAAGGTGCCATCCTCCTTGTACGACCAGATGGCGCCGGCGGCGGAGACCACCACCAGCGGCCGGGCCGGGTCGCGTGGCGGCAACTGGTACCAGGCCGAAGTCGCGGTGGCGGCCAGCGAATTTTCGCCGTAGCTGCCCATCACCGGTGTGCGGGCCGGGTCGAGGCCGAACGGTAGTGCCACGTGCGACCCGTTTATCCCGACCGGGCCCTTCCCGCCGGCCGTGCCCGCGGAGTCACTCATGGTGGCGTTGGGCTTGTTGGGTGACGCGTCGGAATTCACCACCCCCGGTTTGGTCACCACCGGGTAGGACCTCAGGTCGTCGCCAACCCCTTCGGGTTTGAAGCCGACGGGGTTGATTCCCCCGAGCGGGCCCGCGGGGCCGAATTGCTGCCCCGGAACCGGCTGCAGCAGACCCGCATTGGGGTCTGGCTCGGCCAGCACGTCATCGCCCATGGCGCAGCTGGTGGACGACAGCCCCGATGCGATTGCGGCCAGGTTGGCCTTGCCGGTGGTGTACAGCGGGTAGCGGAAGACCGCGCCCTTGGCCAGCGACGCGACCTCACCGAGCACCATGATCGTCGCCACCACCAGCAGCGGGGTGGAGGCCAGCACGCGGTTGCGCCGGTTGTCCTTGACTTCGGTGTGCCCCGCGTAGTCCATGCGGAAGTGGTACCAGCCGGCCAGCAGTCCGGTGAGGATTGACAGCGTAAGGAACATCGACGTCACCGGGTGGCTCGCAATGACCGGCTGGATGTCGAACCACGGGACTCCGTAGTTGTTGACCTCGAACCAGCCGTTGATGCCGGAAGTGGCCCACGCCAGCACGAACAGCAGCGCGGTGACGTACAGCGTCAGGTTGCGGCGGCTGTGCAGGCCGATCCGCGCGAAGGTGAACGCGGTGACGGCGCCCAGGGCGCCGGCCAGTCCGGCGAAAGCGCCGAACTGCACGGCCCACTTCGTCGGCGTGAACGTCAGCAGCAGCAGGCCGATCGCGGTGGTGCCGATCAGCCGCCACGCCGGGCCGCTGGCCAGGCCCGGGACCCGGCCGCGACGCAGCAGCACCACCAGCACCCCGAACAGGCACAGCAGCATCACCAGCACCGCGAACCGACGCGCCATCGACCCTTCGGCGTTGCTCTCCACCGTGAGGAAGTAGTAGCGCAGGAATTCCTGGTACCACGCGATCGTCGGGCCGACCTTGTACTTGATGCGCGCGGACTCGGCCACGTTGGCCAGCGTCTCGCTGCGGAACACCACCACCGTGATCAGCGACAGCGACGCCCCCAACACCGCCAGCGGGGCCAACAGCCCGTCGGTGACCCGGCGGCGCTGGATGATCCGAGCGACGGCGCGGGCACCGGTCAGCAGCGCGGCGACGGCGATCAACCCCTGCGGCGCCAGCGTCGCGGTGAGCATCGCGACGATGATCGCGACAGCGGCGGGGGCCAGGCGACCCAGCGCGATCGCGCGTTCTACCAGCATCCAGGTGAGCACCACACCGAGGGCGATCAGCGGCTCGGGCCGCAGCCCGTTGTTGAACGGCAGCCAGGCGGCCAGGAACACCGCGCCCGCGGTCAGCACCGCCGCCCGGTTGGCCGCCAGGCCGCCCTTACCCGGTCCCAGCCGGCGCAGCGCCCAGTGGCCGATGATCAGCCAGCATGCGATCCCCGCCAGCGTGGCCGGCAGCCGCATCCAAACGCCGGCGGTGCTCACCGAGGCTAATTTCGACAGCACCGCGAGATACCAGTCGAATGGTGCGTCCGTCGCCCCGAAGTAGCGGTAGTAGTTGGCGACGTAACCGGCCTTCGGCGCGACCCGGGCGATGGTCAGGTTGTAGCCGTCGTCCGACGAGGTGGCGCCGATGACATGCCACAGCAGCAGCGTCGCGATCACCCCGGCGTCAGCGAGCCAGGTAGCGGCGCCGACGCGCCACCAGGTGGCCCGATGCACGCGCGGGCGGTATCTGGCAAGCCAGGCGACCGGTGACCGCCAGTTGACCAGCGTGTCCTCGCCGCGACTGCGGCGATCCAACGCCGCCAGGGCGATGATGGCGACCAGGACCGCCAGCCCACCGACGACCATCGCGATCTTCTTGGTGGCGGTCGGCGCCGTGATGAACCGGGTATCGATGTCGACGCGGGCCGACAGCCCCGGCTGCGGGGGCACCTTCAGATCGGTGAATACGCCGCCGACTTGTGGCTTTTTCTCGGACGGCAGCATTCCTGAAGCGCCGGGTATGCCGACGAAGTCCGCGCCCGCCCCGCCGGCGCCGGCCCAGGTGTGCAGCACACTGCAGGCGCCGGCGGCGACCGCCGAGCGCTTTGCCACAGCCGCCACCGAATCCCGGAACGCAACGACGATCACGTCTTTGTCGGCACGCACGAAGAGGCCGTTCTTACCGTTATCCACGCCGCCGTCCGGCAGGGTCGAGACCACCAATCCGCCGCTGGGAGGCAACGTAGCCATCGCGGAGCAGGGGATTGAGATGTCCAGTGCCCGCGGGGCCCCGGACACCAGCGGGGCGGTGATCTGGGTGACGTGGCCGGCGGGACCTTCTGTGGTGCCTTGTGGCCATAGGACGGTTGCCGTGGTTTGTCTCACGGGAAGCAACGGGACAACGGCGCACAACAACAGGCCCACGATTCCCGCGACGACGGCGACCAACCGCGGGATCCGCTGGGATCGTTGATTACCGTCGGGGGGCACGAGGGTCGATCGTAGGGGACGCCGCTTTGTGCGGTGAGGATGCAGGGCCGCGCAGCGGGCCTGATGTGCGGAGAGCCGCCACGTCGTCAAAAATCCATACCAGTTTTTGGTTTAGCGCGGCGCCCGGCCCACCAAATAAACTCTCGTCGCACCGGATGCGTACAAAATGGTGAGCTGAGGCCCCGACAATCCCCCTATGAGGCCCCGACAAGGCCCCGAAAACCGGGAGGCTGGCAGCGCGATGACGAACACAGGTCTCGGGTTCGGTGTCTTGGGACCGTTGCTGATGACCTCTCACGGCGTCCGGGTGCCGGTCGGCGCCCCGAAGCAGCGTGCGGTGTTGGCCATGCTGTTGATCAACCGCAATCGGCCGGTGTCCGTCGAGTCGTTGATCAATGCGGTCTGGGATGAGGATCCGGTGCCGGCCGCGCGCACCAGCATCCAGGCCCACGTGTCCAACCTGCGCCGACTGCTCCGCAGCGCCGGTGTCGACCCGTACCAGGTGCTGGCGAGCGCACCGCCCGGGTACCAGCTCAGCGTCGCCGACGCCGACTGCGACCTCGGGCGCTTCATGGTCGCAAAGGCCGCGGGAACCCAGGCCGCCGCCGCCGGTCGCTTCGAAGATGCCAGCAACCACCTTTCGTTGGCGTTGGCCGAATGGCGCGGACCGGTTCTCGACGACCTGCGCGGCTTCGCCTTCGTCGATGCCTTCGCCACGGCGCTGATGGAAGAAAAAGTGGCGGCCCACACCGCCCGCGCCGAGGCCGAGATCGCGTGCGGACGCGCCGGTGCCGTCATCGGCGAGCTCGAGGTGCTCACCGCCGAACACCCCTACCGTGAACCGCTGTGGGCGCAGCTGATCACCGCCTATTACGTCACCGAGCGTCAGTCCGACGCGCTCGGTGCCTACCGACGGCTCAAGAGGGCCCTGGCCGAGGGACTCGGCATCGACCCCGGCCCCACGGTCAGTGCGCTGCATGAGCGGATCCTGCGCCAGGAGCCGCTGGGCCTCAAACGGGCCGCCCTGACGACCCGCAAGCGCGGTGTCTACCAGCCGGAGCCGACGACCGAGGGAACGCCGGTCACGGAGTCCGTCGTTGCCCGGCTCCGCGACCAGACCGGACGGGAGTATCGGCTGGCCGGTGCGATCACCCGGATCGGGCGTTTCACCGACAACGACATCGTTCTCGACGACGGCGACGTCAGCCGCCACCACGCCGTCATCACCGACACCGGAACCGGTTTCGTGATGACCGATTTGCGGTCCACCAATGGCGTCGAGGTGCAAGGCCAGCGCATCCGGGGCAGCGCCGCCCTGGCCGACGGCGACCGCATCTGCATCGGCGGCCACCACTTCACCTTCGAAATTCGCCCTTTCTGACGGTCGGCTACCCGCGCAGCCGTTCGGTCAACGTGCCAAGGCCCGGGCCGTCAAGGTCTGCCAGGGCCGCGGGACGGCCCGCCATCGCCATCAGGAGCGCCTCGCCGCGGCCGATGACCTCGGGTCCGCGGCCGTGCGCCCAATCGATGTCGGTCGCGCGCAGTCGCAGCCCCCTGATCCGGCGTCCGGCGCCGAGTCTCGGGTTACCGGGCACCAAGCCGAGTACCCGCTCGAGCCGATCGGCCGGGACGCTGCGCGGCCGGCCAAGCGAGCGGCGGATGTCTTGATGGTGAATCGTGCCGTCGACGAGCGCGATCATGCCGCCGAAACCCGCTGTCAGTCCGCGTGGTTGGAGGTGACCGCCCAGAAATTCCAGCAGCTGTTGGGGGCTCAGGGCCGCGAACTCGTCGACGCCGACCTGGTTGGCCCGCACGATCCAGCCCTTCGCGAAGCGCTTCAGCAGCCCCAGGGTGCCGAGCTCTTCGTAGCTGATCATATGCGCGACAACGTCTTTGACGGTCCAGCCGGTACACAGGCTGGGTGCCTCCCAGTCCTGCGGCGTCAGGCTGGCCAGGAAGTCGGCAAGGTCGGCCCGCTCAGCGCGGGCCATGGTCATCAGGCTGGCTGTCATTTGCGGGCCTCGATCGCGCGCTCAAGTGGTCACGAACGGCAAGTCTAGGCTCGTCAATTCCTGGTCATCCGCCGCCGGTGCCGGCTTGCGGATCCGGCGAACGCAAGAATTTCGCAAGAATCTCGCAAGGACCTCGCAAGTGGTCTGCGTGACACTTCTGCTGTCGGTCGCCGCGACCGACCCCGGAGGGAGGAATCGCAACCATGAAAGCCAGTACCAACAAAGTGTCCAAGCTGCGGATGGCGGGCGCCGTCTTGCTGGGCACCGCCGGCCTGTCACTCGCTGGGTCGCTCATGCCGGCCGTCGCCTCGGCCGACCCGTGGGTCCCCTACAGCGGACCCCTGCATCCGGTTCGGCACTACGCCGCGGACGTCCTGCACCCAATTTGGTCTGTCACGCATCCCTTGCGCGCACTGATCCCGTAAGCCGGCCCAAAACAACTTCTGCCCCGTTTCCGGATGCCGGCTCTATCCGGAACGGGGCAGAAGTAACACGGCGGACGGCGACGAAACGGAACCGCCATGAGCACCCGATACCTGAAGCGCATCATCGCCGGGGCATTGCTATGGGGCAGCGTCGCGGTGGCCGGAGTCGGGCTGACCGCCGGTACCGCCCAGGCCAACACGAGGGGTCCATACCAATGGTGCCCAGGGCAACATCTACCGGCGACCGACGTCGTTTGGGACACGAATGTCTGCCACACCTGGTACTGGGTCGACTACGGATTCCAGGCCAATCGTGGTCACTTCGTTTATGAGGGCGATAACCCGCCGCCGAACCTTGGATGTATTCCCGGTCTCTGCTTACCCGGGCTGTGACCCAACCACGCTTAATTCCTTTGCACGCCAACCGTAGTCGGCGTTGAGGTTAGTTATGGCGAAGCGGCGCCGGGTTCCACAGGCCGCTGCGCGTGGCCGTCCCCAACTGCAGACGGGCGGGCTGGGCGTTGGGGTAGTAGGGCGTCAACCGTTGCAAGGCACCCCAGTCCCGGGACCAGTCGTCTTTGAGATAACTGGCCACCGTGGTCGCTTTCACCAGCAACTCAGTGACGCCCAGCGGGCCGCCGCCGTTGCTGTCCATCACCGGCGAGTTGGCCTCGGCGCCGAATCGGTCCGGCAGGATGCGCCATTTCGGTGTTTCGTCGACACCGTTTTGATGGCCGAACGGTCGCTGGCACGGAAACGCCAGGCCGACCAGCCAGTCCAGGAACACCGGGTCTTGGGAGCCCACCACATCCTGCAGCGTGCGGAGCTGCGGAATCCGCGGCGGCGTGACCGCGATCCAGTGCTGCGGTGCCAGGTCTTCATCGTCGGCGACCAGGCGGATTTGGGTGGCGGCGCCGGGGATCGCGGATAGCGGCAACCGCAAGTTACGCCAGGCCGGCGACGCCCCGACATCAGCGAATTGGAACGACCCGCCTGGATGTCCGCTGGCCGCTTCGTCGTCGGTGGCCCATTGCACCTGTACCTCGCGCGGGTCGAAGCGACCGGCCGCGCTCACGACCAGCAGCGGCCCCCGCTGGCCGCTGGGCGGCAGCCGGTACCAGCCCGACCGCAGCCTGGCGACCACCTGTATGCCGGACCGCCAGCTGCCCAGCACCGGTGTGTGGGCCGGATCGAGGTTGTAGGGCAGCTGCGCGACCGAACCGTTGATTCCCGGTGCGGGGTTGGTGCCGCCCTCAGTGCCGGCCTCGGCGCCGGTGATCAGTCCGTCGTCGTTGATGAAACTGCGGTCCCCGGGACGCTCCATCACCAGGTCGGCGCGGACGTCGGCGGGAATGCCGTTGGGCGTGAACGCTTCCGACAGTCCGGCGCCCAGCGCGTCGGCCACCGAACCGCTCACCGGGGCCAGCATGCCGGCGTTGGGATCCTGCTCCACCATCACGTCCTCGGCCAGTCCGCAGGCTTTGCTGGTCTTCAGACCAGCCAGAGCCTCCAGGTTGGAGCGTCCCACCGACCACGCCGGGTACTGGGCCGTCATCGCCAGGGTCAGCGATGCCACCTCGAAGATCACCAGCGCCCATGTTGCGATTGCCAACGGGGACTGGATGATTCGGGTCATTCGAGCCCCGAAACGGGTCGTCGGTGGCCCTTGGAACCTGGCCGAGTCCGGGGCGACGAAGTGGAACCATGCTGCCAGCAGCAGCACCAGCACGGTCAGCCCGAGCAGCATGGTGGCAAAGGCGTAATGCCATTTCGGGAACGAATTCGACCAGGGCACACCGAAATTGGACACATACCACCAGCCGTTAACGCTGGCGAACGACAGCGCCACCAAGAACAACACCACGGCGGCGAACACGGTGCGGTTGCGCCGGGAGCGCATGGCCACCGACGTCACCGCGACCGCGGCCAGCGCGCCCAGTGGTCCGGCCAGCCCGGCGAACACCCCGAAGTGGTGTGTCCATTTGGTGGGAGTGAACATCATCGCGAGGAACGAGATGATCGTGATCCCGACGATGCGGCGGCTCGGCCCGGCGGCCGTGCCCGGAATTCGGCCCTTGCGCAACGACATTGCCACCGTGATCCCGAGCGCGAGGAGCAGCGCCAGGACGGCGAAGCGTCGGGCCACCGACCCGTCGGGGCTGGCCATGAACAGTCGCTCGTAGCGGAGGTGTTCGTCGAACCAGCTCAGGCTGGGCCCGACGGCACGCTTGAGCATGCTGGCTTGCAGCTCGCCGGCCAGCGTCTGGTCGCGGAAGATCAGGATCGCGGTGACGGTGGCCGCGGCCAACACCGGCGCCACCAGCGGTAGTACGCCGAACTGTTTGGATCTGCGGTGCAGGATGGTCCGCAACGGCCCGATCGCGACCAGCAGCGCACCGATTGAGGCGATACCCGTCGGTCCGGAGAACAACGTGAGTGCACCGATGATGCAGGCGATCGCCACGGGCAGCAGCCGGCTGGTGGCCACCGCCCGCTCGACCGAACACCAGGTCAGCAGGATGCCCACCGCGATGATCGGCTCGGGCCGCAGGCCGTTGTCCAGCGGCAGCCAGACCGCCAGGAACATGCCCGCCGCGGTCCACGCCGCGGCCCGGTTCTTCTTGACCGCATCACCCAGGCGCGGCATGACTTCACGGCTGATCACCCACCAGCAGGTCAGCGCCATCACCAGGGTGGGCAGCCGCATCCAGATGCTGGCGGTGCTGACGTGTGCCCAGAACGCCAACAGGTCGTAATACCAGCCGAACGGGGCCTCGGGCGTACCGAACCACCGGTAGTAGTTGGCCATGTAGCCGGCGTGCTCGGACACCCGGGCCATCGTCAGGATGTAGCCGTCGTCGGAGGTGTTGGCGCCGACGAAATGCCACCACACCAGCACGGCGATGACCAGGGCGTCCAGACCGTCGATCGACCACCAGCGCGGAGGCAGGAAGCGGCGATGCCGGGTGCCGTCAGCGGTGTCCAGGACGTGCAGCGCGACCAGGGCGGCGGCGGTGAGCACCACCCCGAGGATCATCGCGGCCAGTTTCAGCAGCGTGGGGCTGCTGCTGTAACGGGTGTCGACGGTCGCCGAAAAGCTCAGGCCCGGCGGTGCCGGCCCGGCCAGATCGGTGAACACGCCGACGATTTGCGGGCGGAAGTCGTAGCCGCTTTTCTCGCCGCGTAGCGGCGAGCCGGGGTGCTCCGCGTTGGGGCCCTGTGTCAGCCCGACGAATTCGGCGATGACCCGGTCGGCGTGCGCGGTGAAGGTCAACCGCTGGCAGGCCGGGCTGAGGACCTGGCTCAACGGGGCGGTGACCACGGGGACGTTGCGCACCACGAGCACTAGATCGTCGTTGGAGCGCTGGATGAGCAGTCCGCGGTCGACGGCCTTCGGGGCCTGCTTGGGCACCGTCGACAAGAGCACCGTCTTACCGTCGCGCGGTCCGGCCAGCCCGGCGGCGGCCTGACACGGCACGGTGACGTTCAATTCGGTGGCCACGTACCCGATTAGCGGTGCCTCGACGCTGTCGAACGTGCCGTTCTGCGGCCAGTTCAGTTGGGCGGTGGTCTGGTTGACGGGCAGCAGTGGGGTGGCGATCGCCAGTAGGGCCCCGAGCAGACCAGCGACGGTAGCAACCAACCGGGCAATCCGGTGGTTTCCTCCCGCGTCGTTCACGGAGGTAGATGGTAGTTCTTGCACCAAGTCAGGCGGGGTCTCGGTGGCCATCAGCGGTTATGCCACCGGCTTGCGGATGGCCAGCACGAACGGGCCGATGCTTTCGACGACGAAGCGCGGGTCGGCGAACAGGGCCGCCCGCAAATCGACGGTGTAGCGACGGACGTTGGGCTGGTTGGGGTACACGTCCTCGGCCAACCGCAGTGTGTAGTTGCTGTTCGCGCCGCGGCGCATGAGAAATACCGTCGGCGGTGGCCAGGGCGACGTGTCCAGCGCGTGGACGAACTCGTCGGGCGTCTTGAGCTTGGACCACTTCTCGATCTGTGCGGCCCGCAGATCGAACTGTGCCAGCGGGTTGGCGTAATGCGACGTCAGCCCCTGGAATCCCCAGTACGGGTAGTAGGACAGGAAGCTGTAGTCGGCGGTCATCACCACGATCTGATCGCGCGGCTTGCCGGTCACGTGCAAGATGGCGGCGTCGATGACGGAGTAGAACTTCTCGGAGCTCGCCGGCCGCCGGTCGCCGCGCTGGCCGTAGCCGTCGGTGTCCGTGTAGGCGATGGTGAGATCCGGCCGCAGCACGTCGGGAATGTCCTGGCTGAACGCGATCGCGGCAACCAGTCCGATGGCGCCGGCCACCGGGATGACGGCCCGCCCCCAGCCCCGGTCGCGGCCCCTTTCGCGGCCACGCGCCGCTAACATCCCAGCGGTTTCGAGGAAGCCGAACGCGCCGGCGGCAACCAGCAGCACTGTCAGCGTGGGCTGCAGCCGGAACGACAACAGCGTGGTGCGCGCCAGCGTGGTCAGCATCGACAGCAGGGACCACAGGTAGACGGCCAGCACGCCGATGGCCAGGGCGCCCGCTCGCACCGACGAGCGGGCCCGCACCACCAGCCACAGCGTGCCCAGCATGCAGACCGCTCCCAGCAGCGAGAACTGCAACATCGGGAAGGTCAGTTCGGCGCCGTCGGCCGGCAGGTAATGCAGGGAGCTGCCGCTGTCGCTGACCGGGTTACTGGCGGCCCGCACCACAAACGGTAGCCAGGTGGTGGCCCCAATGGGCGCGGCGACGATGGCGATGACGCCCAACCGGCGCACCGGATCGAGCGCGGCTTTCAGCCCGGCTCGTCGCCACCGCCATCCGGCCAGCAGCAGTGCCATCAGCCCGACGGTGAAGGCGCTGTAGGCCACCAGCAGCGTGTACCAGGTGGCCGTGAAACCCAGGAATATCCCGGCCCCGACCACCGCGGCCCAGCCTTGGGCGCCGAGCGTGCGGCCAGCTTCACGTTCGGGCTCGACCGTGCGGCGAGCCGCACGCTCGCGGGCGCCGGCGCGCAGACCCGACCACGTCAGCACCAGCATCGGCGGCAACAGGACCGTGATCATCGCGGAGTAGGGCTCCGGCGAGCTGTAGGCCAGCGTCACCGCCGCGGTCGCGGTCGTCACGACCAACGCGTACTCGAACCGGATCATTCGCCACCACAGCACCAGCGCGACCGCGACCGCGATGGTGATCGAGGTTATGGCCCACGGCTTGTAGACCTCCCAGGCCGGCGTTCCGGTGAGCGCCGCGAGACGTCCGCCGATCCAGAACCAGCCCGGCGGGTAGAACGACGGCAGGCCGAGGTAGGTCATGTCGTGCAGCGCCGGGCTGTCCGCGAGCCGCGTCAGGTATTCGGTGCGGAACTGCTGGTCGACGGAGATGCCGAACAGATACAGCTTGGTCGCCCCCAGGGGCATGCCCAGCGTCACGACGGTGAACGCCGAGACGAACACCAGCCCACCCAGCTGAGCCAGCGGCCGGTACCAGCTCTTCGACCGGGGCCGCCGCCACAGCCAGCCGACAGCGACCAGCCCGGCCAGGCAGCCGACCTGCCCGACGGTGGTCAGCGCGTGCAGTTGGTTGGACGACGGAAAGGCCGGCCACTGCACGCCGGCGATGGCGATCAGCGAAATCACCGCAACGATCACCGCGACCGCCACTGCCCCGACCATCTGGCCCAGGGTGGCCAGCGCGTTACGCATGGTCAGATTGGCAGTTTGCGGAAGATGCTCCGCGGGATGTGTCGCAACACCATCATCACGTAGCGGAACGCTGCTGGCGCCCAAACCAATTCCTTACCTTTTGCGGACGCGGTCACCGCGAGGTTCGCGACGTACTCCTTGTCGACGGTTAGCGGGGCCTCCTTGACGTGCGCGCTCATCCGGGTACGCACCTGGCCGGGCCGGATTACCAGGACACGAACCCCGAACTCGCGCAAAGCCTCTGACAAGCCCAGATAGAAACCATCCAGACCGGCCTTGGTGGAGCCGTAGACGAAGTTGGACCGCCGCACCCGTTCACCGGCCACCGTGCTCATCGCGATGATCTGGCCGAAGCCTTGGCCGCGCATCTTCTCGCCCAGCAGTACGCCGACGGAAACCGCCGCGGTGTAGTTGATTTCGGCGGCCTGGACGGCCTTGCGCTGATTCTGCCAGAGCTCTTCGGCGTCGCCGAGCACACCGAAAGCGACAATGGCCACGTCGACGTCGCCGTTCGCAAAAGCCTGTTCGATCACCTTGGGGTGGCTGTCGGTGTTCAGCGCGTCGAAGTCGATGAGCTCCACCGATCGCGCGCCTGCGGCCTTCATCTGTGCCACCGCGTCGTCGCGGCCCGGGTCTTCGGGCATGCAGGCCAGCACGATACGCGCGTGGGCATTCTGCAAGTAGCGCTCGCAGATGGCCAGCCCGATCTCGGACGTGCCGCCCAGCAGCAGGATGGTCTGGGGGTTACCCACGGCGTCGAGCACCATTTAGAGCAGCTCCAAACGTCGGGCCATGTCCGAGACGAAGACCCCGGTGGGATCGACCTTGCGGCGCGACGCGATCCATTCGTCGATGCGTGGGTACATGGCGTGGAAAGTGGCCGCGGTGGCGCGGTTGTCTTTGCCGGTGTAGAGCCGACCGCCGAACTCCAGCACTCTGCGGTCGAGTTCGTTGAGAAACTCGTTGAGGCCCGGCTTGATCTGAAAATCGACGCACACGTTCCAGCCCGGGATCGGGAAGCTCAGCGGCGCTTGGTTTCCGGGTCCGAACAGCTTGAACACGTTGAGCCACGAGTAGTGACCCGACTTTTGGATGTCGTGCATGATGCCCTTGAATTCCGCTACTGCTTCGACGGGCACCACGAACTGGTACTGGCTGAAACCGGCTGAGCCGTAGGCCCGGTTCCACTCGCCGACCATATCCAGTGGGTGGTAGAACTGCGTCAGGTTTTGCGCCTTGCCGCGGTAGGACCCCGACTTGCGGTACCAGAGTTCGGTCAGCGTGCCGAAGATTGGCTTGTTGCCCAAGCCGTTGGGAAAGATATCGGGCATCGTAAAGAACTGCGGCGCATCAAATTTCAGCGGGTTCTTCTGTAGCTTCTTCGGCAGCTGGTCCACCGTCGCCAGCGACCCACGCGAAATTGCGGCGCGACCCAGCTTCGGCGGCGCACTGATCGCGTCGAACCACGCCGACGAGTAGGTGTAGTTGGCTTCGCTGCCGTCACTATGGAACGCGATGGTCTCGTCCAGGGTCTGGGTAACGTCGCCGTCGGCAATGAAATATGCCGTCTCCGTTGGAGTCATCTCGACGGTCGCGCGCAAAACGATTCCGGTGAGCCCGTTACCGCCGACGGTGGCCCAGAAAAGCTCGGCCTCCTCGCCGTCGGGGGTGAGGTGGCGGACCTGCCCGTCGGCGGTCAACAGTTCCATCGACCGAACGTGATTGCCAAAGCTGCCCGCGCTGTGGTGGTTCTTACCGTGAATATCGGAGCCGATCGCACCGCCGATAGTGACCTGCCGGGTTCCCGGCAGCACCGGCACCCACAGCCCGAACGGCAGTGCGGCGCGCATCAACTGGTCGAGGTTTACGCCGGCGTCGAGGTCGGCGACGTGGGTGTCGGCGTCGATCGAATGGATGCGGTTCAGCGCCGTCATGTCGATGACCAGGCCGCCGCCGTTTTGCGCACTGTCGCCGTAAGAGCGGCCCAGCCCACGGGCGATGACGCCGCGCCCGCCGGCGTTGGCGGCATGGGCAACCGCCTTGGCGATCACCTCGGGGTCGGGGGTGGAGAGCACCTGCGCTACCGACGGCGCCGTGCGGCTCCAGCCGGTGAGCCGTTTGGTCGTCAACATCGTCAAAGAGGGTACCGCCTGTACCTGGCGGCTCAGCGGATGCGGAAGATCACGGTTCGCTGCACGATGAAGTTGATCACCGTCGCGGTGCCCTGCGCGATCACGAACGCGACGGGTATCGCCCACCCGCGGTAGTGCAGGAGTGCCAGGGACAAATGATTGAGCCCGACCTGCACGGCGAAGGTAATGCCGTAGAGAACCATGACCGCGGCGAAGCGTGCGGTGTTCGGTGGCGCTTGAAACGTCCATCGGCGGTTGATCAGGTAGGCGGTGATGGTGCCGATGACGAAACTGATCGCCTTGGACAGGTCAACCTGCATGCCGACCACTCTGTAGAGCACAAAGTAGATGCCGAAGTCGACGATCGCCGCCAGCCCCCCCGTGACGACGAAGCGCCACACCTGCGTCGTCAGACTCAGTTGTGGGCGCGGCGGCGCGGTCTCAGGCAGCGGCACAACCATTGGGGGCAGTTTACGGGGCAGCTCGGGAACCCGGTTGGAGCTAACTGGGCAGCTTGACTGCGAGCAGCTCGACCTGATTTTCCCCTTGCGGTGTCGAGTAGGTCACCGTATCGCCCGGCTGACGTCCGGCAAGGGCCTGCCCCAAAGGGCTGCGGGCGGTCAACGTCTCAGCTTCGCGGCCGATGGGGGTCTCTTCGACGATCGAGATCACGTGCATAGTGACGACCTCACCGTCGGGGAACCGCAGGGTCACCTCGGTACCGCCGGGCAGCGTTTCCGATCTGTCGGACTCCGACGGCCCCGTCCGCAACCGCCGGTCCAGCTCATTGATCCGGTCGCCGAGGACCACAAGTTCGTCAGCGCGCTGTATCGCCTCGGCCGCGTCGCCGTGATCACCGATCATGCCGCGGTCGTTCTTGACCTCGACCTCGAGGCGATCACGTCGCTGCCGTAGCCGGTCCAGCTCCGCGGCGAGGTTTTCCCGCGCCGCATCCGCCGCTGATTGGCCTTGTTTGCTCACGTCCGTCGACCTTTCGCGGCGCCGGCGACTTCGTTGTCGTCGAGCGCCCTGATTTGCCTTTTGAGTTACCCGAATACGCCACATGAGGTGCTTCGTAGCGCTTCAGTGTCGCACCACCACGAGGTAGCCGCCACCATATCCGGCAACGACCCTGGATTGTTAGACACCTGCACGCCCGATAAGGCGCCGATTCTATCCTCGTTTGCTCGCTTCGTCGCGGCCAGAGCGTTGGCATGCCGGCTGTGCCCGGTGCGGGGGCTTTCCCGGTCCTCCGGTGAGGGTGACCACACCCGGCTGGCTAGACCCAATAAGGCACGCGGGCGCGGTATTGCCGCATCGCGAAGGGCGCCAGCACCCAGCCGACGGCCGTCAAGACCAGCACCACCACCCGATGCCGCAGTTCCTGATGGGAGCCCAGCAATGGCGAGCGAACGATATCGAGATAGTGCAGCAGCGGGTTGAGCTCGAAGATGCTCGACCAGCGTCCGGCACCCTGCTGCCCCAGCTTGTCGATTGCGTTCAGCGCTACCCGGGATTGCCGCTCGTGCCGGCCGCGCCCATGGAGCCGCCCGTGCCGGCGGCGCCGGCGGCGCCCGGTGCGGCAATCAGGGAGCCACCTGCCCCGCCGCTGCCGCCGCTGCCCGGGGTGCCCCCGGGGCCGCCGCCGCCCCCGGCGCCGGCCCCGCCGTCGTTACCGCCGGCGCCGCCGGGGGCAGCCCCGTTGCCGCCGTTACCCCCATGGCCGCCGATGCCCCCGGCGCCGCCGGTGCCGCCAGCCCCGCCGGTGCCGGCCAGCAGCCCGCTGGCGCCGCCCTCTCCGCCCTCGCCGCCGCTCCCTCCTGCGCCGCCAGTGCCGCCGGCGGCGCCGTCGCCACCGTCTCCGGCGCTTGCGGTAGGCCCGGGATTGCCATTGCTGATCGTGGTGCCGCCGGGACCGCCCGCACCGCCCGCACCGCCGGTGTCGGCGTTACCGCCCGTGCCCCCGGTGCCTCCGGCGCCGCCGGCACCGCCGTTGCCCATCAGCAGCCCGCCGTGACCCCCATTCCCGCCGGCGCCCCCATTCCCGCCGGCGCCGCCGAACGCGCCCGTGGCACCGTCACCGCCGTTCCCACCCGCGCCGCCGAGGGCGCGAACGGTGTCATTCGCGGAGCCAGAGGCGGTCGCTGCACCGCCCCCTCCGCCCGCACCGCCCGCTCCGCCCGGGCCTCCGCCGCCGGCCCCGCTACCACCCGCGCCACCGATGGCAACGACGCTGCTACCCAGGCCGGCCGTCGCGCTATCCGTGGCCGTCGCGAGGCCGCCAGGACCGCCGGCCCCGCCGGTGGCGCCTGCACCGGCCGCGCCTCCGGAACCACCAGGGCCACCAAAAGCCGAAACGGAGTTGGTGCCGCTGCCAACGCCCGTAGCTGACCCGGTGCCACCTCCGCCGCCGCTGCCGCCGGCCCCTCCGGCGACGCTGCTGCCCGGGCTGCCAGGGGTACCGCTAGCTGCGACGGCTCCGCTGCCGGTCACGAAGTTAGCCGTGCCGTTGCTTCCGCTGCCTGCGGTGCCGACCGGGATGGGGTTCACCCCGTTTGCCCCGGCCAGACCCATTCCGCCTGGCCCGCCCGCACCGCCATTGCCAAACATGACGGCGTCGCCGCCGTTACCCCCTTGCCCGGGATTGCCGCCGTTGACGCCGGCCACAGCGGCCCCGCCGGCCCCGCCGTCTCCGGACAGCAGTCCCCCGGTGCCACCGTGACCGCCGGCCGCGCCGCCGCCGCCCATGCCGCCGGGCCCGCCTGCGCCGATCAGCCCCGCGGCGCCGCCGGCGCCACCGGCGACCCCGACAGCCGTGCTCGCACCACCGGCCCCGCCGTTGCCGTATAAAACCCCGCCGGCCCCGCCGGGCTGCCCCACCCCGCTAACGGTCCCCCCAGGGGCACCGTTGCCGATCAGCGGGCGCCCCACCAGGGCCTCGGTTGGTGCATTGACGGCAGCCAGCAGGTCCTGCTCAACGCTCTGCAAAGGGGACGCGTTTGCCGCTTCTGCGCTGGCATACGATCCCGCGCCGGCAGCCATCGCCTGCACAAACTGAGCGTTAAACGCGGCTACCTGACCGCTCAACACCTGATATTCCTGGGCGTGCGCCCCGAACAGCACAGCGATCTGCGCCGACACCTCGTCAGCGCCCGCGGCAAGCACCCCCGCCGTCCGGGTGGCGGCCGCGGTGCTCGCGGCGTTGATCGTCGAACCGATGTCCGCCAAATCCGCCGCCGCTGCCGTCAGTGTCTCCGGTGCCGCAACTACAAGCGACATGGCCTACCTCCCGGACAGGAAAACCCGGCTATCGGGCGCATCGACGAGGATTCGGTATGGGGCGATGTTATCGCCGTCTCCGGCATCCTGTCTGAGGCTTCGGCCGCATCGTTGCCGCTTCATTGGCCGCCGCCAACGCCGGACTGTCGGCCGGCTGCCCCGGCTAGACCCAGTAAGGAACCCGGGCCCGGTATTGCCGCATCGCGAACGCCGCCAGCACCCAGCCGACGGCCGTCAGCACCAACACCACCACCCAGTGCCGCAGCTCTTGGTGAGCGCCCAGTAAGGGGGATCTCACGATATCGAGATAGTGCAGCAGCGGGTTGAGCTCGACGATGCTCGCCCAGCGTCCGGCGCCCTGCTGCCGCAACGTGTCGTCGTTCCAGATGATCGGCGTCATGAAGAACAGCAGCTGCACGACCGAGAACAGCAGCGGACCGATGTCGCGGTAGCGGGTCGCCAGGATGCCGAAACACAGTGACACCCATATGGAATTGAGCACGATCAGCCCCAGCGCCGGGATGACCGACAGATCGGCCCACGACCACGGCTTGGGGAAGATGATCGCGACGACGACATAGATGACGATGTTGTGCGCGAACAAGATCATCTGCCGCCACACCAGCCGGTAGACGTGCACGCTCAACGGCGTCGGCAACTGCTTGATCAGCCCCTCGTTGGCGACGAACACGTCGGCGCCCTCCAGAATGGCGGCGTTGATCAGGTTCCAGATAATCAGCCCCAGGGTCACGTAGGGCAGGTGCACCGCCAGGTCGAGGTGGAACAGTTTCGAGTACAGCCCGCCCATCGCGACAGCGGTAGTCCCGGTTGCGATGGTGATCCAGAACGGTCCCAACACCGAGCGGCGGTAGCGCTGCTTGATGTCCTGCCAGCCCAGGTGCAGCCACAGCTCGTGACGACGGAAGCCGTCGACCAGATCGCCCCGGGCGCGGGTGAATGTTCGCGACTGCGCGGCCGCGTCGACGAACGTCACGGGGAACCCCCAGCGTCAGGCTTGCCGAATCGCTCCCGGCGTCCCAAGCGGCGCAACCGAATCCACTCCAGCAGGCCCTTGGGGTCGCGGCGGGTCACCAGGAAGAACCAGCCGAATCGCAGCCACTCCTGAACCAGCAATTTGCGCAGGCCCGGTTGCGACAGCAGGTAGCCGCGGTTGCGGTAGGCGAAGAACCGCTTGGTGGGATCGTCGGGGTACTGAGTGTGCATCCGGCCGCCCAGGATGGGCCGGAATTCGTCGGATCCGCAGGGATGCAGGTAGACCGTGTCCAGGCAGGTTCCAAACGGCAGGCCCGACCTAACCAGCCGGCGGTGGATCTCCACCTCGTCGCCGCGGATGAACAGCCGCATGTCCGGAACGCCGATCACGTCCAGAGTGGACGCCCGGAACAGCGCGCCGTTGAACAGCGACGCTATCCCGCGCAGCAGATCCTGTCCTCCTTCGGTGCGCAATTCGCTTGTGCGCCTGCGCCACACCAGACCGCGGCGCAGCGGGAACGCAAGCCGCTGCGGGTCGTCCATGTTGCACACCATCGGTGACACCTCGGCGAGATTGTATTTCTGGGCGCAGGCCAGCAGGGTCGCCAGAACGCGCGAGTCCTGGGGACGGCCGTCGTCGTCAGCCAGCCACACCCAATCGGCCCCCTGGGCCAGCGCGTGCAACATGCCGAGGGCAAAACCGCCCGCGCCCCCGAGATTTCGGCGCGATCCCAGGTAGGTGGTTGAAATCGGCTGCCGGGCTACCAGATCGCGGACGCGGTCGGATCCCGCTCCATCCCCCAATGAATCATTGTCGACCACGATCAGGTGGTCGGGTAAGCGGGTTTGCGTGCTCAGCACATCCAGCGACTTGGCCAGCTCGTCGGGGCGTCGGTGGGTGACCACGACGGCGAAGACGGTTTCACTCATCCCCGGATACTTTGTGTGCCAGCGGCTTGTCGCCGTCGATCTCGATGCGGGTCTCGGCCAATACCTCGCGCACGTGGCGCGCCGCGTCGTCACCCTCATAAGCGCGCACTACATCTTCGATGCCGCCGGACATCCGGATGACTCCGTGGTCGATCCACATCGCGGTCTTGCACAGTCGGGCCAGGAATTCGTTTGAATGGCTGGCGAACACCAGAATTCCGGAACGCTCCACGAGGCGCTGCAACCGGGACTGGGCCTTTTTCAGAAAGTCGGCGTCCACCGCGCCGATGCCCTCGTCGAGCAGCAAGATCTCGGGGTCGATGCTGGTGACCACGCCCATCGCCAACCGGACCCGCATCCCGGTGGAGTAGGTGCGCAGCGGCATCGACAGGTAGTCACCCAGTTCGGTGAACTCGGCGATCTCGTCGACCTTGGACAGCATCTGTTTTCGGGTCTGCCCGAGGAACAGGCCGCGGATGATGATGTTCTCGTAACCGGATATCTCGGGGTCCATGCCGACCCCGAGATCGAAGACGGGCGCGACGCGCCCGGTGACCTTCGCCCAGCCTCGGGTGGGTTCGTAAATGCCCGAAAGTAGGCGCAGCAGCGTCGATTTCCCGGCGCCGTTGTGGCCGACCAGGCCTACCCGGTCGCCCAACTCAAGCGTCATGGTGATGTCGCGCAACGCCTCGACGACGACGACGTTGGAGCTGTTGCGACCGATCGTGCCGCCCGCCTTACCCAGGAACGCCTTCTTCAAGGAACGCGACTTGGCGTCGAAGATGGGAAATTCCACCCACGCATCGCGTGTCTCGATGTGAGGACCCGGACCCGGCACGATCAGCTACTTAAGTCTGCTTACAGGTATTGCCCGTGTCCGGACCCGCCGCCCGCTTTGCCCATGCCCGGGGGGAGCGCGCCCTGGCGCATCTGTTCGAGCTGTGCGCGGGCGGCCATCTGCTGGGCGAACAGCGCGGTCTGGATTCCGTGGAATAGCCCCTCCAGCCATCCGACCAGCTGCGCTTGGGCGATGCGCAATTCGGCGTCCGACGGCGCGGCGCCCTCGTTGAACGGCAGGGTGAGGCGGTCGAGCTCCTCGCGCAGTTCCGGGGCCAGGCCCTCTTCGAGTTCGCGGATGCTGGTGGCGTGGATCTCGCGCAACCGGTTGCGGCTGGCCTCGTCGAGCGGCGCGGCGCGCACTTCTTCGAGCAGTTGCTTGATCATGGTGCCGATCCGCATCACCTTGGCCGGCTGCTCGACCAGGTCGGTCAGCGAGCGCTCGTCGGCGTCGTCCACCTGCACCGTCATGATGCGCGGATCGACGCCGCCGATGACCTCGACGCCGTCGTCCTCGTTGCCGGTACTCAATCCGTCACCATCCTTTGCGGAACTAAGGGTGTGCCACCGCGCCGTTTCCGCGCCATTCGTAGATTCGGGCCCCGCCATTGTCGTAGATCAGCGCCCACGACTTCGACTTATCCAGTGACACTAGTCCGTCGGGCGTGGTGAACCCCCTAACGTTGGGCGTGCTGGTCAGGATGTAGCGGATATTGAGCGCCTTGACGGCCGCGACCACGCGTGGATCTGAATCGCCTTTGCGTGCAGCGGTCCAGAAGATGTAGCGGTAGTAGCCCGGACCTGTCTGTTGCGGGAAGTCGTAGTGGGTCCACAACGGGTGCAGATCCGCCACCGCGTACATCCACGCCGTGCCGTCGATATTGGAGTCACCGATCAGGGTGTTGTGCGCATCGGGCAGGGCGGCCAGGTGGGCCATGGCCATGAGGTCTCGCTGGTTGATGATCACCGAGTCATACTTGTCGCCGAACAGGACCAGGTGCCGGTAGAGGTAATGCCGGCCGGTGAGTACGGTCGCGGCCACCAGCAGGACCGCCGTGGTCGCGACCCAGACCGGCGCGGGCAGCCGCTTGAACCGGTCGGTGACCCGTTTGGCCACCGCGACCACGGTCGTGATCATCGTGAACAGCGCGACACCCGCCATCGGCGTCAACAGCATCACCACGACGGCCGTGAGCCGTCGTGGATCGTTGTAGAAGAACTGGCTGAACTCTTCGATGGCGGCGCCGCCCGGATTATGGAACGGCGCCCCCGAGTAGATGGTCGCCACGGTCAGCACCAGCCAGACCGCTGGAGGCCACCAGATTCTTTTGTACAGCAGGATCGCCATGCCGATGTAAGCGAGCACGACGAGGCCGTACTGGGTGGGGAAGTCGTTGAGGTGGCGGGTGTGCAGCAGGAGCGCATCGATGGCGCCCTGCTTCACGCTCTTGAAGCTGGGGAATGCGTGCCCGGCGATGATGTCGGCCTGCCTGAGCACCCCCAGGAACTGCGGCGCCAGTATCAGCGCCGTCGGTACGGCCACGGCGGCCAGGGTCAGCACGTCGGCAAGCCGGCCGTCCACCGGCTGCCACACCGCATCCAAAAACCACCAGGCCAAGAGGAGCAGAATGACGATGAACCCGCCGGTCAGGTGCAACGAGAAGATGCCCACCAGTGCCAGCACCGCCGCGGGGACGCGGTCGCGGTGCCGCAACGTCGAGGCGATCAGAACAAACGTCGGAATCGCGACCCCGTGGGCGGCCAGGTTAGGCATCGCGGCGACGCCGAACTCGACATAGGGCACCGAGGTGAACGACGCGGAGAGCGCCGCGGCGGTGGCCGACGCCCCCGCGGCGCGCCACTGCGTGCTGACGGGGCGCAACAGGAACCACGTGAGGGTGGCCGCGCTGGAAGGAAACAGCCAGACCGAGGCGGCCAGCGAGTTGAGGGTGTAGCCGGTGGTGGGCGCCGCCCCGGTGAGCTGACAGTAAACCGCGGTCAGGGCGTGGAACACCGACGGGTAATACAGCGGTTGGTGGGTTTCGACGTTGCGCAGCTCGCCCATGTGGGTGGACGACGCCTGGCCGGTGTCGAGGATGAAGCGCACCTCGTTGGCGTGCCAGACGGCGTCCCAGGTGCTGGGAATGGACTGCCAGTGCGTAAGGCCGCGATAGCCGGCCCACATGATCAGCAAAGCGCCCAACAGCACACCGACGGCTACCGTCACCGCCGGCCAGCGACTGATCCCGCGCGCCTCGGCCGCGGGGTCGCGGTAGCGGGCGAGCAACAGTTGCAAACACGTGGCCACCACGCACACCCCGGCCAGCGTGGCCAGCGCTGTCCAACCGTTCCAAGGGATTCCGAGCGCACCGAAGGGAATGATCGCCAGCGCAACCACGCCGTATGTCAGCGCAGGGCCAACCGCGATGGCGACCGGCCAAGTTAGCTGACTGATGCGTGCGACGATCGTCCCGGGCGTGATCAGCAAAAGCAGTGCGATCAGCGTTCCGAACCATAGGCCCACTCGACTAGTATGGCTGGCCGGGTGACCTGGCTCGCGAAGCTCGTCTGGCTGGACCGTCGTCTATGGCACTCGCAACCGTCACAATTTCGCGGAATTGCGGAAGCTTTAAGGTGGCTGGCATGGCTTACGACGTCGCCCGGGTGCGCGGACTGCATCCGTCGCTGGGTGACGGATGGGTGCACTTCGACGCGCCGGCGGGCATGCTGATCCCCGATTCCGTCGCGACAACCGTGTCAACGGCATTTCGCAGGTCTGCCGCCAGCACGGCGGGGGCGCACCCGTCGGCGCGGCGCAGCGCCGCCGTCTTGGAGGCGGCGCGGGCGGCGGTGGCCGACCTGCTCAACGCCGACCCGGCGAGCGTCGTGCTGGGCGCCGATCGCGCCATCCTGTTGGCGTCGCTGGCCGAAGCGTCGTCCTCGCGGGCAGGTCTGGGTTACGAGGTGATCGTCAGCCGGCTTGACGACGAGGCCAACATCGCGCCGTGGCTGCGGGCGGCCCACCGCTACGGCGCCAAGGTGAAGTGGGCCGAGATCGACATCGAGACTGGTGAGCTGCCGACGTGGCAGTGGGAGAGCCTGATCGGGAAGTCGACGAGGCTGGCGGCCGTCGCGTCCGCGTCGGCAACGTTGGGGACGGTCACCGACCTGCGGGCGATGATCAAGCTGGTGCACGACGTCGGCGGGCTGGTGGTGGTCGACCATTCCGCCGCCGCTCCATACCGATTGCTCGACGTCCGGGAAACCGACGCCGACGTGGTGGTGGTGAACGCTCTCGCGTGGGGCGGTCCGCCGATCGGGGCGATGGTGTTTCGCGATCCGGGGCTGATCAACACCTTCAGCTCCATCTCCACCGAACCCGAAGCCACCGGCCCGGCACGCCTGGAGGTCGGTGCGCACCAGTTCGGTCTGTTGGCCGGCGTGGTCGCCAGCATCGAGTACCTTGCGGTGCTCGACGAGTCCGCCCGCGGCAGCCGACGCGAACGGCTGTCGGTCTCAATGCAATCCGCCACCTCGTACCTGAATCGGATTTTCGACTACCTCATGGTGTCGTTGCGGTCGTTGCCATTGGTGATGGTGATCGGACGACCGGAGGCGCGAATTCCGGTGGTCAGCTTCGCTCTGCAAGAGGTGCCCGCCGAGCGAGTGGTACAGCGCTTGGCGGACAACGGAATTCTGGCCGTCTCCAACGAGAGTTCACGCGCGCTCGACGTATTGGGCGTCAACGATGTCGGTGGCGCCGTTACCGTCGGGCTGGCGCATTACTCGACGACGGCCGAAGTCGACCAGTTGGTGCGTGCGCTGGCGTCCTTGGGCTGAGCCGCTAAACGGTCAGCACGATCTTGCCGGTCACCTTGCCCGACACCAGCTGTTGATGCGCGTCGGCGGCCCGCTGGATGGGCATGCGCGCGCCGATGATCGGCCGGACCCGGCCCTCGGCGATCATCGGCCACACCGAGGCCGTCACCGCCTGCACGATCTCGGTTTTGCTGTTCGGGCCGCTCACCGGCCGGCCCCGCAGCGTGGTGCCGATGATCCGCGCCCGCTTGGCCATCAGCTTGCCGAGGTTGAGCTCGGCCTTCACGCCGCCCTGCATGCCGATGACGACCAGCTGTCCATCGGTGGCCAGGGCGTCGATATTTCGGTCCAGGTAGGCGGCGCCCATGATGTCGAGGATCACGTCGGCGCCGTCGCTCTCCTCCCGCAGCCGCGCGACGAAGTCCTCGTCGCGGTAGTTGATGGTGATATCGGCTCCCAGCTCACGGCAGAACTCCAGCTTTTCCGCCGATCCGGCGGTGACGGCCACCCGGGCGCCCAGCGCCCGTGCGACCTGGATCGCATGGGTTCCGATGCCGCTGGCGCCGCCGTGAATCAGCAGTAGCCGGCCTTCGCTCAGGTGCGCGGTCAGCACGAGGTTCGACCACACGGTGCAGGCCACTTCCGGCAACCCGGCGGCGTCGACGAGGTCCACACCGTCGGGAATCGGCAGCACCTGGCCGGCGGGGACCGCGACGTATTCGGCGTATCCGCCGCCGGCCAGCAGAGCGCAGACTTCTTGTCCGGCAGGCCATTCGGTTTCGCCTGAGCCGGCTTCGGCCACAACACCGGAGACTTCCATCCCGATGATTTCGCTGGCTCCCGGCGGCGGCGGATATTTTCCGGCGGCCTGCAGGACATCGGCGCGGTTGACGCCGGCGGCGGCAACCTTGATCAGCAGCTCGCCGGGCTTGGCGGTGACGTCGGGTACTTCTTGCCAGGACAGTTGATCGGAGGATTCGGCGACGATGGCGCGCATGCCGGCCACGCTACCGGCCCCCGTTACCCTTATCAGCGGTGGCGTGGCAGAGCGGCCTAATGCACTCGCCTTGAAAGCGAGAGACGGCTAAAACCGTCCGGGGGTTCAAATCCCTCCGCCACCGCTCGCGCGAGCCCTAATCGCCGCGTGAGGGCATCTGCCAGGTCGCGTGCCCTCATCCGGCCGGGATCTCGGCGGCGATGGTGTCCATCAGCGCCTTGTGGCGGCGCGCTTCGGGATCGCGGCCGGGCTTGCCGCTGCTGACCACTCCGGCGGCGAGGCCGCGCTCGGGGTCGGCCCACACTGCGATGTTGACCAGGCCGAGGTGACCGAACGCGTCGGGAGCGTTGCGCCCGAACGGGCCGAACCGCTTCGTGCCCAGGACGAACCCGGTACCCCACCGGGCCGGCATCAGCCCGACGGCGAAATCCGGGCGCAGCCGCCGGCATTCGGTCACCGCGCCGCGCAGCGTTTCCGGGCTCATCACTCGAACGCCGTCGAGTTCGCCACCGCGACGCCAGATTTCGGCGAACCGTGACATCTCGTTCGCGGTCGACACCGTGTTGGACGACGGGACGATGGTGGTGAGGAACAACGGACTGTTCGTGTAGGGGATGACCTCGTGCACGGTTCCGCCGATTGCCTTACGGAAGATCTGGGCGACGACGGGCGGCAACGGACGGCCGGTGGCGTGACTCGGCGCGACCAAGGGCAGGTCGTTTTTGGCGACGCCGAAGTTCGTCCACCGGAAGCCCAACGGGTCAAGGATCTCGGTGGCCAGGATCTCGCGGATCTCCTTGCCGGTGGCCGCGTAGACGATCTCCCGCATCAGCGGGCCCCAGGTCAGCGCGTGATACATGTGCACCAATCCCGGCCGGTAGATCGGCCGCAGTTCGCCGAGCTTTTCCTGCGCGTATTCGTGGTCGTCGGCGCGCTTCAGGTCGGGTCTGGGCCCGGTGGGGAAGGGCAGGCCGGCGCTGTGCGTCATCACGTGCCGAATGGTGATGCGGTGCTTGCCGTGACTGGTGAAGGTGGGGATGTATTCGCAGACCCGGTCGTCCAACGAGAAGACGCCGCGCTCGGCGAGCATGTGCACGACGGTCGCGGCCATGGCCTTGGCCGCCGAGTACACGCAGAACGGTGTCTCGGTCGTGACGGGGATTTTCTCGGCGTCGGGCGCATCGGTGGGCGCGTTGCCCCAGCCGTGGCCGATCGCCCGGTTGAGTACGACGCGGCCGTGCTGCCGGACGCACACCTGGATCGCCGGGTGCATGCCGGCCTGGTACCAGTAGCGCGCCGCCTGCCAGATCCGTTCGACGGCGGCGTTGTCGATTTCGGCGTGGTCCTCTTCGCCGATCGTCGTCACGGAGTCCAGGTCGGCCGGGACGCGGATCTTGCCGTCGGGTGTCACCTCAGCGAGGGTACGTGCGACCCCAGGGTCGGTGCTTCACTCCCCGGTGAACTGCGGCGGACGCTTGGCAAACGTCGCCGAGATGCCCTCGGTGAGGTCCTTGGACGGCAGGAAGGCCGCGTTCCAGGCAGCGACATAGCGAAGGTTCTCCGATATGGCGGAGGTGCGCTGCTGGTCCAAGACGTCTTTGACGCCATAGACCGCCAGCGGGGGATTGGCGGCGATCTCGGCGGCGGTCGCAAGGGCGGCGGCCAGCGTCTTGTCGGCGTCCTCGTAGACCTCGTTGACCAACCCGATCTTCTCCGCCCGGGCCGCGCCGATGTCCCTGCCGGTCAATGCCAGCTCGCGCAGGTGGCCGTCGTTCAAGATCAGCGGCAGCCGGGCCAGGCTGCCCATGTCGGCGACGATGGCGAGTTTGACTTCCCGCACCGAGAACTTGGCGTCCGCGCTGGCGTAGCGGATGTCGACCGCGGAGATCAGGTCGACGGCGCCGCCGATGCACCAGCCGTGCACCGACGCGATGGTGGGGGTTCGGCAGTCGGCGACGGCGTTGATCGCCTTCTGCATCCGCAGCACCTCGGCGTGGAACTCGGTGCGCGGGCGAGCCAGGGCACCGTCGGCCATCAGCGGGGCGAACGTGCCGCCCATGGCGGGCACATCGAGTCCGTAGCTGAAGTTGTTGCCCGAGCCGGTGATGACGATCGCCCGCACATCGCGGTCAGCGTCCAGCGCTGCGAACACTTCTGGCATCTCCGACCAGAACGCAGGCCCCATCGCGTTGCCTTTGCCCGGTCCGATCAGCGTCACCTGCGCGACCTGGTCTTTGGTTTCGATAGTGACGGATTCGTATGCTTCACCCATATCGAGACCGTAGCGTGGCGAATATGTCTCCTGATTTGCGACCCGGACCAGATTCCCCGCCGACCGACGAGCTGGACAGCGCCGAAGCCACACTCGGGGTCCTGCAGCAAGTTGTCCACACCATCGCGACAGACGACCTGTCCCGCCAGACCCCGTGCACAGAGTTCAACGTGGCGCGGCTGACCGATCATCTGCTGAACTCCATCACGGTCATCGGTGGCGCGGTGGACGCAGAACTTCCCCAGCGCGACGAGACCGATTCGGTGGAGCGGCAGATCGTCGCCGCGGCCCGGCCCACCCTGGATGCGTGGCAACGCCACGGTCTGCACGGCATGGTGATGGTGGGTCCGAACGAGGCGCCCGCAGCCGTCATGGCCGGCGTCCTGTCGATCGAATTCCTCGTGCACGCCTGGGATTACGCCGTGGCCACCGGCCGCGACGTCGACGCACCGGATTCGCTGGCCGACTATGTGTTGGCGCTGGCGCGCCAGATCATCACGCCGGAGGGACGCTCACATGTGGGATTCCATCAAGCGGTCGAAGTGCCCGCGGACGCCAGCGCGGTGGACAAGCTGATCGCGTTCACCGGTCGCAATCCGTCCAGCTAGCTCGCGCGCTACACCCGCTCCAGGTAGAAGTAGTAATACCGGCCCTTATCGAGGACGCCCTTGCCGTTCATGATGCCCATCACCGCGTCATCGTCGACCTTCTTGAAGTGATCGTGCACGGGCTGGCCGTCGTAGACCATCGTGGCGGTTACTTCGCCGCGGAAGTCCTCCAGCCACAGGCTCGCTTCGCCCTTGCCCATCGCCATGTTGGAGAACTTGTTCCCGTCGGCGTCCACACAGACCAGGGGCTGCACGTCGCCGGCCGATTTGAAGGTCTTGCCGAACCAGCCGGCCTTCTCCAACTGGCCGTTCATCTTGTGGCCGGTGACGAACTCGCCGCCCTTCCACTCGCCGATCATCCCGTCGATGGTCGCGGGCTGCAGAGTCGCCCAGAATTCGTCGAGCTCGGCATCGGGAATATCGCTGTTGCGTTGTTTGAACTCGGTGAACTTCTTGCGGGCCAGGCTCATTGACTCTCCTTGATCCGGTCCTTGGGTTCGGTGCGGGCAATCCAGTCGCGGGCAAAACGCAGCAGGGCGTCGTTTTCTTCGGGCGCCCCAATGGTGACGCGGACACCGTCCGCGCCGTAGGGGCGGACCACAATGCGCGCATCGGCGGCCCGGGCCACGAAGTCCGGTGTGCGAGGGCCCAGCGGCAGCCAGACGAAGTTGGCCTGGGTCGGCGGCAGGGTGAAGCCGGCATCCCGCAAACCGGCGCCGACCCGGTCACGCTCGGCGACCAGGGCGTCGGTGCGGGCCAGTAGCTCGTCGGCGGCGTCCAGCGAGGCGATGGCGGCGGCCTGCGACACGCTCGTCACCGAGAATGGCACAAAAACCTTGTCCAGCGCGGTGATCAGGTCGGGGTGGCCGACTGCGTAGCCGACGCGTAAACCCGCAAGCCCGTAAGCCTTCGAAAAGGTCCGCAACACAACGACATTGCTGCGGGTGTGAG
>NZ_JBKQOI010000094.1:0-21465 GCF_052145595.1 Mycobacterium sp.
AATTACCGGAACGCCAGGGCTACCGCACCGCGAGCGAGTGCTTCCACGCACTCGATGACCGACTCAAGAAATCAGCCCTTGGCGCCACCAGCAGTCAGCCCAAACGACGAGCCACGCTTCGCGGCGCGCGCCGTCGCAGTGATGCTCAGCATCCACTAATACGGCGCTAGCACAGCCGATGTCGCAACGCAGAAGAGATGGCCATGCGCCCACTCATCCGCTTCGGAAGAAAGCACCGATGCGACACTCCCGAGTAGGTTCAACTCCTTCAAATTGGAATTGAACGCTTGTCGTTTGCGTCGTGGCTGGCCTGGCTAAGGGGCCATAATGGCCGCTGAAACAGGCTTCTCGAACATCATGCTCGCAGGAGTCCAGAGCTTTCGGGCGTGTCTGTCTAGATCAGACTTCAGGGAATCTGCGCTGCTCCGATTCATTGAGCCGACGAAGGTTTACCCACCGCGCATGAGCATCGTCAGCATCGATCCCGAATTGCTGTTTGGCGTTATCAAGCGAGAGGTAGATATCTTCCAAATCGGCAGCCCGCTCAGCGTTTTCATGACGACGTTCAAAGTCTGCCAACGCCGCAAGCGCGATCCGGTACCTGGCGAGGTGAGACAATACGTCGGTGAGGAACACGGCCCGCTTGCGCGCAGTCTCGACAACGTTGGGCATAGCTGAAACTGGGTACGGCCGCCGGCGCGGATCCAAAGCTTCTGCGTCCCTCACCACCATCGGAATGTAACGACTCTGGCCCCGGTCACGCCACGGTCAAGGCTTAGCGTTTCCAGACGCAATCGCCGCGCGCGTGGCGGATTTCTCACGAGGTACCGCCAGACCGGGAAACAGCGGGAAATACTGGTGTGCAGCGATTTAGCGTCCGTGCCGCGCGCCTCGATACGCACGTGAAAAAGTTTCCTCTGACCGTCGCCTTAGCTCGTCAGCCTTCGTACAGTGAGTCAATGAACACCTCCATGAGTCGGCATGACCCAGTCGACCCGGCCACCCGCGCACAACTGCTGAGCGTCAAGATTCCCATCATTTACGACCTGGCAGAGGCAGCGCGCATCCTGGGACTCTCCGAGTCCTACCTGCGATCAAAACTTCGTGACCGCACGTTCGCCGGCATGAAGCGTGCCGGACGATGGGCGATGACCGAGGCCCAGATCGAAGGAGCAATCGAGTCGATGTGCATCCAGGCACGGCCGGCCGACCCGCCCTCGCCGTCGGGGCTGTCACGCCAGAGTCGCTACGGCCGACGACTCCATCAGCAGCGCGGCGCTTGAATAACTCCTGCCGCAAGGGATTGTCGAAGCGCCGGAGCATGAGGACTACCAGGCTGGCGACGTTGTCGATCGTTTTGTCCGACATCAAGACATGCACCGAACCCACCACGTCCTGTGGCCATCAACCGTGAGGCGGTCAGCTCAGCACCGAGCCGATCGCGTCGGCAGCCACCTGCGCACTGCGACGATCCAGATGCCCGTACACACCGATGGTCGTCTGGATGGACTCATGCCCCAGATGCTGCTGGATGATCGGCAACGGTACGCCGGCGGCGATCATCCACGACGCACACGTATGGCGCAGGTCGTGCACCCGTGGAGACTTCGTCAGCCCAGCTGCCAGGGCGCGCTCGCGGCCCGGCTTCCAGCCGCCGTTAAAGAACTCCTGGGCGCGAACGGGATTGCCCGCGCCGTTGGTGAACAGGAATCCCGGCGCGGTGAGGTCAACGACCTCCAGCGCCGCGGACGGCAAGCTGATGGTCCGGACCGACTTCTTCGTCTTCGGCGGACCGATCTGCGGTCGGTAGTCACCGGAGTACTTCCAGGCCTTGGTGATGCGGCAGGTCTTAGCATCGGCATTGATGTCGGCCGCGGTGAGCGCGGTCGCCTCAGAGAAGCGCATGCCGGTGCTCACCAGCCAGGTCGCGAGATTCTTCCAGCGCTCGCGCTCGATGTGGTCGCGCAGCAGTCGGAACTCGCCCGGCGTGAGGAACACCGTCTCCTCGACACGGGTGTGCGGCAGGCGTCGGCCCTCGCATGGGTTCGACGCCATCACTCCAGCACGCACCGCAGCTTTGAACACCCCGGACACGAAGCCATGCTTGTTCGAGATGGTCTTTCCGCTGCCGCCCAGCTGCTTCACCCATTGCGCGATCGTGGCCTCAGTGACCGCCGAGACGGGCATGGACCCAAACACAGGATCGATGTCGCGAGCAACGTACGTGCGGTAGCGCGCCAGGGTCGCCGATTGCACACCGGTGAGGTTGTCGATGTGAGTGGTCAGCCACTCGGTGACGGTTGGAACGTGGCGCCCGATCTCGTCGAGCTCGAGGACGCGCAGCGCCTCGTCCGGCCCTTGGTCCTCGAGCAGGGTCTTGAAACGCTCTGCAGCAGCCAGGTTCGCGAACGTCAGCGAGCGCTGGCGACCGTCGTGGCGCCACAGCACGCGGTAGGTGTTCCCGGCGCGGTTCTTCTGGGCGTGGATGCTTGCCACAAATCTGATGTTACGCCAATTGTTACGTTGTTCCCGACGTAACGTCGAAGGGTAGCCGTGAGCTGGACTTTTGTGGTGGAGCTAAGGGGACTCGAACCCCTGACCTACTCGATGCGAACGAGTCGCGCTACCAACTGCGCCATAGCCCCTGATCGCTAGCAGGCTACCAGCCGCCGAACTGCCAGTCCTACTCGCCAACGGCTCGCGGCAGGTCCCTGGGCCAGCCAAAGGTCCGCATCGGCATCGCGTTCTCGAGATGCTCGAAGATCGGGTCCTCATCGTCGATCTCCAGGACCACCGCGCCCGGGCGCCTTAGCCGCGACGGGACCAAATCGTATTCGCGGTCGTAGGCGTTCTCCACGCCAAGGCGCGCGCGCGCCATCCGCTGCATCCGGCGACGACGCACCTTCTCCTCGATCCGGGTCTGCCGGCGCAGGTAGACCAGGTAGACCATGGTCACCGCGGTTGCGGTTCCGCACAGCCACCACGCGGTCGGCGATACTTCGAACGCGGCCGTGGCCGAGCCAACCAGGATGACCGCCATCACCATCAGCACGCGCTTGCGGAAGGTGTATTTGCGCGCGCTCACCGCGGCTGCGGTCTTCGTGTCGAATCGGCGCCGCCGTGAGGCGCCGGGTGCGAAGGACTCCCGCGGATCCTCGTCCTCGAACTCGGAGCGGTCCTCTTCGGGTTCCAAACCGGACGAGTCCTCGACGTATTCGTACCGGTCCCCCTGGTCGTCCTCCGCCTGGTCTTCCTCGGCGTGCTGGCCGACGGGATCGGTCTCGTTCTCGTCGGCGTCGTCGACCGCGAGCGGCGCGGGCTCGGGCACCTCGGCGGCGGATCCCGCCGGAAGGGCCCCGGAATCTTCGATGACGTCGACGTCCAGGTAGTCGGACTCGGCGCCCTCGGCGGCCTCCGCGACCTTCATGACGACCGGATCGGCGGGCAGGTGCTCGGTGTCGGCGTCTTCGTCATGGTCTTCGTGCGGGTCCTGGTCGGCGTCGGCGAGTTCGTCTTCGGCCGCGTCTTCCTCCGGCTTCCAATCGGGGTCACTGCGATGGCCCGCGGCCGGGCCACTCCGCTTCAGCAGACGGGAACCGGCGCCACCGTTGAGCACCCGGGTCGCCAGAGCCACGTCGCTGGTCCGCCGCACCGCGTCGCGTTTGCTGATCAGCATCGGAACCAGCACGAACAGCCACAGCACCACGAGCGAAATCCATAACAACGACTGCGGGATGCTTGGCATGATGACCTGCTCCTAACTGGTCCTGGATCCCCGCGAGACCGGCGGTGGCCTCCGCAGCCGGGTCACAGTGACCAGCACAATTACACACCTGTAATTTGCCTCTCACAAGCACCAAATGTCACTCGTGTCGCGCTGGCCACAGTTCACTGGGGCCGCGGTGGCAACACGAGCGCCGCGGGGATCACACAGCACGACTGCCGGCCCCCCGCCCTCAGCGGGCCTCCGGTCACGGCCAACCCGCGTGCCCGGCCCGGACCAGGGTCGATGCCACCGACCCCTGCACCTCTTCGACGGTGATGGCCATCAACAGGTGGTCCCGCCACGCCCTGTCAACCTCGAGGTAGCGGCGCAGCAGACCCTCTTCCCGGAAGCCGACCTTCGCCAGCACGGCCCGGCTCGCGGCGTTCTCCGGGCGGACGGTGGCCTCGACGCGATGCAACATGACCGGACCGAAGCAGTGATCGAGACCCAGCGCCAGTGCCGCGGTGGCCACCCCGCCGCCGGTCGCCGACCTCGGCACCCAGTAGCCGATCCACGCCGATCGCAGCGCCCCGTGGGTGACGTTGCCGATGGTCAACTGGCCGCAGAAGCGCCCGTCGAGCTCGATGACGTACGGCAGCATGCGCCCCTTGCGGGCCTCCGCACGCAGACCCGAACACAACGCCGGCCATGCGGCAACCGTGTGCCGGACCGTCCAATCGCCATCCGCGCTGGGCTCCCACGGCTCGAGATGCGCGCGATCCGCCAACCGGATCCGGCTCCACTGCCCGCCATCACGCATCCGCACCGCACGCAACCGAACCATGCCCGCCGGGACCCGCAGCGGACCTACGCCCAAGGGCCAACCCGGATGACGAGAATTTGAGCGCAACAGGTTCACGAGTGCGTGCAGTCGTTCCACTTAGCCGCGCTGGGCCAAGAAGGCGACGTCGACGATCTCACCGGTTCGAATCTGCTCCGCACCGCTGGGAACCACGACCAGACAGTTCGCTTCGGCGAGCGTTGCCAGCAGGTGCGACGACGCCCCCGCAGCACCACCGAGTGCCTGCACGAGATACTCACCGCTCTCCTGGTCACGCATCAGCTGACCGCGAAGGTAGCCCTTGCGCCCGGCGACCGAGGTGATCGGCGACAGCGCGCGGGCCTGCACGATCCGGCGCATCGGCTGGCGCTTGCCCAATGACAGCCGGATCAGCGGCCGGACCATCACCTCGAAGACCACTAAAGCGCTGACCGGATTGGCCGGCAGCAGAAATGTCGGAACGCCCTCCCGCCCGAGCTGCCCAAAACCCTGGACGGACCCCGGATGCATGCCGACCCGGACGACCTCCATCTCGCCGAGCTCGGAAAGCGCCGACCGTACCGCCTCGGCTGCCGCACCCCCGACCCCGCCGGCGATCACTATGACCTCGGCGCGATTGATCTGGCCTTCGACGACTTCGCGGAGCTCGTTGGGGTTGTTGCTGACGATTCCGATGCGGTTGACCTCCGCGCCGGCGTCTCGGCCCGCCGCCGCCAAGGCATAGGAGTTGACGTCGTACACCTGCCCGTTTCCCGGGGTGCGCGAGATGTCGACCAGCTCACCACCCACGGCCATGACCGACAACCGCGGGCGGGGATGCACCAACACCCTTTCGCGGCCGACCGCCGCCAGCAGCCCGACCTGGGCCGCGCCGATGATCGTTCCGGCGCGCACCGCAACGTCACCGGGTTGGACGTCGTCGCCGGCCCGGCGCACATAGGCACCCGACGGCGCCCCTCGCAGAATCCGTACGCGCGACGTCCCGCCATCCGTCCACCGCAACGGCAGCACCGCGTCGGCCAGCGTCGGCAGCGGGGCCCCGGTCTGCACGCGGGCGGCCTGTCGCGGCTGCAACCGGCTGGGTGTGCGCGTACCGGCCTCGATGGTTCCCATCACCGGCAGGACCAGCCCGTCACGCACATCCTCGTCGCCGGCCGACTCGTCGGATGATTCGCCGAAGCCCTCGACGCCGACATCACCCACCTCGCCCACGCCCAGCACGTCGACGCTGCGCACCGCGTAGCCGTCGATCGCGGCCTGGTCGAAGCCGGGCATCGGCCGCTCGGTGACCACTTCCTCGGCGCACATCAATCCCTGTGCCTCGGCGATGGCAACACGTATGGGCCGCGGGGCCACCGCGGCGGCCGTTATCCGGGCCAGCTGCTCCTCAACCGAACGCACAACGCGCCTCCCTGCCCTCAATGCCCTAACGGGCGCCGCCCTCTAAGCCCCCGCGGGCGCCGTCTCGGGCGACCCGGGCCCGCCTAGTTCGCCGGGCCCGGCGTCATCGCCCGGCTACTGCTCGGTCAGGCCTAATCGCGCCACCAACCATCGCCGCAAATCGGGGCCATAGTCGTCACGATCCAATGCAAAGTCAACCGCAGCCTTGAGGTAGCCGCCGGGATTTCCCAAGTCGTGTCGAGATCCGTGATGCACCACGACATGCACCGGGTGGCCCTCTTTGATCAGCAGGGCGATCGCATCGGTGAGCTGCACTTCGCCGCCTGCGCCCCGCTCGATGCGGCGCAACGCATCGAAGATGGCTCGGTCGAGCACGTAGCGGCCCGCCGCCGCGTACAACGACGGGGCATCTTCGGCCTTGGGCTTCTCGACCATGCCCTTGACCTTCAGCACGTCGGGATTGTCAGCCCATTCACCAGTGGGGACCGGCTCGACATCGAAAACCCCGTAGGCGCTGATCTCTTCGGGCGTTACCTCGATGGCACACAACACCGTGCCGCCGTGCCGGGCGCGCACCTTCGACATCGTCTCCAAGACGCCGGTCGGCAGCACCAAGTCGTCGGGTAGCAGCACCATGACGGCGTCCTCGTCGGCGGCCAGCGTGGGCTCCACGCAGCCGATCGCGTGTCCCAGTCCGAGCGGCTCGGCCTGTATGACGGACTCCACCTTGATGAGTGCCGGGGCTCGCCGCACCTTGGCCAGCATCGCTGTCTTGCCGCGCGCCTCGAGCGTGCCCTCCAGCACCAGGTCTTGCACGAAATGCGCGACGACCCCGTCCTTGCCCTCGGAGGTGACGATCACCAGACGTTCGGCACCGGCCGCAGCCGCCTCCGCGGCGACCAGCTCGATGCCGGGGGTGTCGACGACGGGCAGGAGCTCCTTGGGCACTGTCTTGGTGGCGGGCAGGAAGCGCGTACCCAGGCCGGCCGCAGGGACGATCGCCGTAAATGGGATCGGAACTTCTGGGTGTGACATCGTTCAAACGATAACCCGCGTCAGAGTCGCCGACGCGGTGTGGCGGGGCGAAATCCGGGCCTGCCATGGTTGAGGGCATGGCAACCGCAAGCAAGGCGGTGTTGCGCGAGCAGCTGTTGGCGGCCCGGCGTCTCGTTGCCGACGACGTTCGTGCCGCCGAGGCCCGCATGCTCGCCGAGCAGCTGGAGCTCCACCTAGAGCTCACGGTGAGCAGCGGCAGCACAGTCTGCGCATACGTGCCGGTAGGCACCGAGCCGGGGTCGATCGAGATGGTGGACATGTTGCTGCGCCGGTCGGGTCGGGTGCTGCTGCCGGTTGCGCGTACCACCGGCGACGACATGCCATTGCCGCTGCGGTGGGGCGAATACCGGCCCGGCGCGCTTACCCGCGGACCGTGGGGGCTGCTCGAGCCGCCCGGACCCGTGCTGCCGGCGTCGGCCCTGGCCGAGGCCGGCCTGATTATCGTCCCGGCGCTTGCGGTCGACCGGCGGGGCGTGCGGCTGGGGCGGGGGCGTGGGTTTTACGACCTCTCGCTGGACGGCCGCGGCCCGCAGGCGCGCCTCGTCGCGATGGTGCGCGACGCGGAATTCCTCGACGAGTTGCCCGCGGAGCCGCACGACGTGCCGATGACCCACGTGATCACGCCGCGACGCGGGCTGATCACCATGCCTTCCGACGGCCACGACGGGGAATGAGACAGCTCACTCGGCCGTTTTAGCACTAGACACGGTAGAGTGCTAACCAGGCTTTACATTCACGGAGGTTCTTAGTGCCGACCTACAGCTACGAGTGCACCGAGTGCGGCAACCGCTTCGACATGGTGCAGGCCTTCACCGATGACGCGCTGACCACTTGCGAGGAGTGCTCCGGTCGGCTGCGCAAGCTTTTCAACTCCGTCGGGATTGTGTTCAAGGGCAGCGGCTTTTATCGCACGGACAGCCGCGAGGACGGCAAGAAGTCGAAGACCTCGGCCAACGGATCCTCGACCAGCGAAGCGTCGAGTTCGGGGTCGAGCGAAAAGAGCGCGTCCAGCGACAATAGCGGGTCCAGCGGCAAGAACGGGTCAAGTGACAAGTCGAGCAGCAGCCCCACGCCGTCCACCGCGGCCGCCTCGACCTAGCAGTTATCCACGCAATCTATCCACAAGGGAACTTCTGACCGGCGCTGCCGCGGCCGCGCTGCGCCTACCGTTGCGGCGTGCGGGAATCGTCGCTGAATCCACCGCTGCTGCGCCGTATATCGACGTCGCTGCGCCCGGACTGGACTCGGACCGTGCTGGCCCGGCGAGTCGCCGCGGGCGGCCTCGTCGTTTTGGCCGGCATCGCGACGCTGCGGTCGAATCCCGACGGTGACAGCGCCGAAGTGGTCGTGGCCGCGCGTGACCTGCACCCCGGCACCGCGTTGACCCCCGACGATGTCCGCCTCGAAAAGCGTTTGGCCACAACGGTTCCCGACGGCTCGCAGGCCGACCTGGCCACCGTGGTCGGTTCAACGCTTGCCAGCCCCACGAGGCGTGGCGAGGTGCTCACCGATGTCCGGTTGCTCGGTAGCCGGCTGGCCGAGTCGACGGCCGGGCCCGGCGCCCGCATCGTGCCGCTGCATTTAACCGATGGAGCCTTGGTCGACCTCGTTCGCGTCGGCGATGTCGTTGACGTGCTGGCTGTCCCGGCCACCGACTCACAGGCCGCCACCCAGCCGGTCTCCAGAGTCGTCGCCACCGACGCCGTAGTTGTCCTCGTGTCGGCCAAGCAGAAAGCCCAGGGAAACGACGGCGACCGCGTAGTGTTAGTTGCGCTGCCGGCTCGCGTGGCGAACACGGTGGCGGGCTCGGCGCTGGGCCAGACGGTAACCCTCACCCTGCACTGAGTACCTGGCCACTGTTAGGCACGTGATCGATAGCAAACTTTGTCCATTCCAGAAGGGGACATCCCAATGCTCAAAGGGTTCAAGGAGTTTCTCTCGCGGGGCAACATCGTCGACCTGGCGGTCGCGGTGGTCATCGGCACGGCGTTCACCGGACTGGTCACCAAGTTCACCGACAGCATCATCACGCCGTTGATCAACCGGATCGGCGTCAATCAGCAGTCCGATGTCAGCGCCTTGAGGATCGGCATCGGCGGCGGTCAGACCATCGACTTGAACATCCTGCTGGCCGCCGTGATCAACTTTGTGCTGATTGCGTTCGTGGTGTACTTCTTCGTCGTGCTCCCCTACAACACGCTGCGCAGGCGGGGAGAGGTCGAGCAGGCCGACGACGCTCAGATCGTGCTACTCACCGAGATCCGCGACCTTCTCGCCCAGACCAACGGGGACTCGTCCGGTCGGCATGGCGGAGCCGCCATGGCGCCCACCCCCAGCCACGGACCCCGCGCGGACGCCGAATCGCAGTGATGCCCGAATCGAATCCGCGATAGCGGACTCAGATTTCCAGGCTCGACAACTGCCCGATAATCTGAGCCGCAAGCGGATTGAGCGTCGCCATCCCGTCGCGAACCGCGTAGCGGGAACCGGCGAGGTTGACCACCAACGTGCTTCCGGAGACGCCGGCCAGACCCCGCGACAGCCCGGCGTCGATGATTCCCGCCGACAGCCCGGAGGCACGGATGGCTTCGGCGATACCGAGGATTTCCCGATCCAGAATGTCGCGGGTGGCCTCCGGGGTGACGTCGCGCGGCGTGACTCCCGTCCCGCCGACCGAGACCACCAGGTCCACGCCGCCGATCACCGCGGTGTTCAGGGCGTTGCGGATCTCGACCTCGTCGGCCGCGACCGCCACCACTCCGTCGACAACGAACCCCGCCTCGGTCAGCAGCTCGGTGACCAGCGGTCCGCTGTGATCCTCGTCCCCGTGGGCCGTGCGATCGTCGACGACCACCACCAGAGCCCGGCCCACTACCAACTCCGCACCCGCCTCCATGGGTGCAACGGTATATCCGAGCTCCGACAGCGGCTCATCGACTCTCATTACTGATCCGCCTTGCCGAGGGTGACCTGCACTGTGCGGCTGCCGCCGCCGGGATCCTGGAAGGTCAGCGATACCTTGTCGCCGGGCGCTTTGGACCGCACCGCGGCAACCAGTGCATCGGCGCTGCTGATCGGGCGGTCGTCGACCTTGGTGACGACCACACCCTTGGGCACTCCGGCAGTCGCGGCGGCACCGCCCTGGACCACATCCATGACCTTGGCGCCCGGGGTGCCCTTGTCATTGGTCACCTGCACGCCGAGCGAGGCGTGTGACGCCTTGCCGGTGGCGATCAACTCGTCGGCGATGCGCTTGGCCTGGTCGACCGGAATCGCAAAGCCGAGGCCGATCGAGCCGCTCTGGGCATCCGACGAATCGCCGCCCAGGGTGGCGATTGCCGAGTTCACGCCCACCAGCTGGCCGCTCATGTTGACCAACGCACCGCCGGAGTTACCCGGGTTGATCGCCGCATCGGTCTGAATCGCGTCCAGCACGGTGTTCTGGTTGCCCGACTCGCCGGTCGTGGACACCGGCCGGTTCATCGCGCTGACGATCCCGGTGGTCACCGTGCCCGACAAACCCAACGGTGATCCGATCGCCACCACCGGCTGGCCGACACGCAGATCCGACGACGAGCCCATCGAAATGGGTGTGAGGCCGGAAACGCCCTGGACACGAATCACGGCGATGTCGCTGGTGGGGTCCGCACCGACCACCGTGAACGGTGCGGTACGGCCGTCGGAGAACGTCACCGTCGTCTTTGGTGCCGGACCACCGGGGCCACCGGGGCCACCGGGACCACCCGGACCACCGGGTGGGGCCGCCGGTTTGGCCGCGGCCGCGACCACGTGGTTGTTGGTCAGAATGAGCCCGTCAGCCGACAGGATGATGCCGGAGCCCTCTTCTGACTGGCGACCCAGATCGGTCTCCAGCATCACGACGCTGGGCACCACCTTCGTGGCGACCTGTTCGACGCTGCCCGGCGGCATGTTGGCCGCGGGGACGCTGGGAGCGGCCCCCGGGATCAGCCCGCCGCCATTACCACCCACGGAGTGCGTGCCCAGCTCGACGGCCGTTGCCGCGGCGCCGCCGATGCCGGCCGACACCACGGCGATCGCCAGCGCGCCCGCCGTGAGCATGCCTGCGCGCGACCGCTTCTGGCGTACCGGCGCGGGCGGGGGAACCATCGGTGGCAGCATCCCGGGGATCGGACCTGTACCGGCACCTCCGGGGATGGGACCCGCCCCGGTACCCCCGGCAAAGGGGGCCGGCCCGGCACCCCCGGGTGCCCGGCCCGGCCCGGCGTCGCCGAATGGCTCGTAGGGCCGCCGGTATTGCGGCGCCTGCGTCGGCTGCGGCGGCTGATAGCGCCAGTCGAACTGCTGGCTGTACGGTGGCGGCTGCTGCCCCTGCCCATAGGCTGGGGGCACCGGCTGATTATGCGCCGTACGGTATCCCGGCTGCTGCGGCGGCGGTGAATACCTCGGGTCGTTCGTCATGTCGCTAGGTCGCTCTTCCTCTAATTCGGCATCTGTCGGCTCTGTTCCAACAGTAACTGCAGGACTACCTTGCCCGCGCGGACTGAGAGTCCACTGAGATAACGTTCGCTGAATCCCGAGAGTTCGCGCCGTTGCCGGCCAGTTCTACTGATTCGGTCGTGGTGTCGACCGCCGACGTCCGGTCCGTCGTGACCCACATCGGCCGGCCGGGAAGCAGCACATAGATGGATGTACCCGGGGGCTGGCCTCCGGGCACGGTGTCCTCGACGCGAAGCAACCCGCCGTGGTTGAGCACCACTTTCTTCACGATCGCCAGTCCAAGTCCCGAACCAGGCAACGCCCGTGCCGTCGTCGATCGGTAGAACCGCTCGAACACCAGACGGCGCTCAGGCGGTGGAATTCCCGGGCCATGGTCGGAAACCACCAACTCAGCGTGCGACGGGTCGAGTTGCCTCATCCTGATGCCGACATGGCCGCCCGACGGGCTCCACTTGGCCGCGTTGTCCATCAGGTTCAGCACCGCGCGCGACAGCCCGGCGGAGTCGCCGTAGACCTGCCAGGGCACCACCTCGACATCGAAGTGAATGTCGTTGCGCCGCCGCCTGACTCGCTCCAGGCTCCGATCGATCACCTCGGACATGTCGACCGCCTCGTGCACCACCTGGCCGGCGTCGTCACGGGTGAGGTCCACCAAATCGCCTACCAGCGTGGACAATTCCTCGATCTGCGCGAGCACATCGGCGCGCAGGTCGACCATTTCCTGCTCGGGTAGCCGCGGCGCTCCCGGCTCCATCGAGGCCATCAGCAGTTCTACGTTGGTGCGCAGCGACGTCAGCGGGGTGCGCAATTCATGTCCGGCATCGGTGACCAGGCGGGCCTGGCGCTCGCGGGACTCGGCCAGAGCCCGCAGCATCAAGTTGAATGCCTCAGTGAGCCTTGCCAATTCGTCGCTACCAAACACGGGGATGGGCCGCAGGTCGTCGGTGCGCGCCACCCGTTCGGCCGCTTGGGTCAGCCGAGCCACCGGACGCAGCCCGGCTCTGGTGACCATGCCACCGGCTACCGCGGCGACCGCGACGCCGATGCCGCCGACGATCAGCAGCACCCAGCGCAGTCGGGTCATCACCGCTTCCGTCGGCTTCAGGCTCTTGGAGATCAACAGCGAACTGCCGTTGGGCAGGTGGATGGCGAGGATTCGTTGATCCGCCGCGGTACGCCGCGACATGAACAATTCGCCGCCGATGACGGCCTTTTCCTGCGGACCGACCGGCAGGGTTTGACCCGGCTGCTGTGCGGTGTAGATCGACCGGCCCGGGTTCACCAGCATCGCATTGACGTCCGAATAGGCGGTGCCCTCGATGGCCTTTCCGGGATCGGCGGCCAGTGAGCCGCTGGCGATCAACATTTGCGCCCGGCTCTGCAGCTGGTTGTCGATATCGCTGTACAGCGCGGCCGAAATGACCGCGTAGACGGCGAATGCCATCAGCACGACGACCATCGCCACCATCGACATCGCCAGCAGCATTACCCGCCACCGTAGGGACAACGAGCTGGTGGCCCCCAGGGGTGCGCGCCGGCGCCGCTGGAACCGGTTCATCAGGGGGGCGTCTCCCGAAGGACGTAACCCACGCCGCGCACCGTGTGGATCAGTCGCGGCTCACCATCGGCCTCGGTTTTTCTGCGGAGGTACCCCACGTAGACCTCCAGCGCGTTGCCCGAGGTGGGAAAGTCGAATCCCCATACCTCCTCGAGGATGCGGCTGCGGGTGAGCACCCGGCGCGGATTGGCGATCAACATCTCGAGCAACGAGAATTCGGTGCGGGTCAGGCTGATCCGGCGTTCCCCGCGAGTGACTTCGCGTGTGACCGGGTCCAGTGTCAGGTCGGAGAACTTCATGGGCACCCATTCGGCGGCATCCTCCGGCTTGGTACGACGCAACAGCGCCCGCATGCGGGCCAACAGTTCTTCGAGGGCGAACGGCTTCGGCAGATAGTCATCGGCGCCGGCGTCCAGGCCCGCGACCCGCTCGGAAACCGAATCGCGGGCGGTAAGCACCAGGATCGGCAGGTCGTCGCCCGTGCTGCGCAGCTGACGGCACACCTCGAGGCCGTCCAACCGCGGCATCATCACATCCAGGACGAGCGCGTCGGGCCGGTCGCTGGCGATCATGTCGAGAGCCTGGACGCCGTCATGGGCCAACTCGACCGAGTAGCCGTTGAATGACAGCGATCTACGCAGTGACTCGCGCACCGCGCGATCGTCGTCGACGACAAGTATCCGCACGGCCATCAGTTTCGTCCCAGCGCCTGAGAGCGGCCTGAGAGACTCGCCGCATTGTTCTTGGGAATTCGCCCGACGATGCGGGACGAACGGCAGCACCGCCCGTTTGCCGGGCAAAGTCGGGTGATCGCGTTAACGCCGGTCGAGATCGATCAGACCAAGCCGGGCCGCCTTTAGCAGCCTGCGGGGCACTTTGTGCTTCTGGCCCGCCACCGTCACACCGACGAGCTCGGTCCGGGTGGCCTTCCACTGCGCGCGACGGCTTCGGGTATTCGCGCGCGACATCCTGCGCTTGGGTACGGCCATGGTCGCGCCTAACTCCTCGTTCGGGGCTTCGGGTAGGGCATGTCGCGCGGCGTGGCCGGTCTGGCCGAACGTGCGACGATTGCCTACCAGGATAGTCGCTGGCCCGCTGGTCACCAAAATGGGTATGCACCGCGCCGAAACTGACGCCAGGGCGATGCGCCACGGCGTGTCGTGTTCGTGGTGCGCGTGTCGCGTCACTTTCAGGAGTTCGGCCGGGTGCATAACAAGCGCCCACGGCCGACCAGGCATCCTTGACGTGGCACCGGCGGTACCCGCTAACCTACCGGTTGGTTGGTTGATTGGAGGACGCGCATGGCCTCTGCTCCTGGTAATCCTGGCGCTGTCCGGATCGCGAACTGCTCCGGGTTCTACGGGGACCGGCTATCGGCGATGCGCGAGATGCTCACCGGCGGTGACGTGGACTACCTCACCGGCGATTACCTGGCCGAGCTCACCATGCTCATCCTGGGGCGCGACCGGATGAAGCACCCGGACCGCGGCTATGCCAAGACCTTCCTGACTCAACTCGAGGACTGCCTGGGTGAGGCCCGCGACCGCGGCGTTCGCATCGTCGCCAACGCCGGCGGCCTCAACCCGGCCGGGCTGGCCGACGCGATACGCACCCTGGCCGAGCGCCTGGGCGTCCCGGCCCGTATCGCCCACGTCGAGGGCGACGACCTGCAGCCGCGCGCGGCCGAACTCAACCTGGGCATGCCGCTGACCGCGAACGCCTACCTGGGCGCCTGGGGCATTGTCGATTGCCTCGACGACGGCGCCGACGTCGTGGTCACCGGCCGGGTCACCGACGCCTCGGTGATCGTGGGGGCGGCGGCGGCGCACTTCGGCTGGGGGCGCACCGACTACAACCAACTCGCCGGTGCCGTGGTCGCCGGCCACGTCATCGAATGCGGCGTCCAGGCCACCGGTGGCAACTACTCGTTTTTCACCGAAGTTCCCCACCTGACTTACGCGGGTTTCCCGCTCGCCGAGGTCTACGCAGACGGCTCGTCGGTCATCACCAAACATCCCGGCACCGGCGGTCTGGTCAGCGTCGACACCGTCACTGCGCAATTGCTCTACGAGATCACCGGCGCCCGCTACGCCAACCCCGACGTCACCGCCCGGATGGACACCATCGAGCTGTCCGCAGACGGCGCCGACCGGGTGCGCATCAGCGGTGTGCTCGGCGAACCGCCGCCGCCCACGTACAAGGTGTCGCTGAACAGCATCGGCGGATTCCGCAACGCCATGACGTTCGTACTGACCGGCCTGGACATCGAGGCGAAAGCCGACCTGGTGCGCCGGCAGCTGGAGGCCGCGCTCACGGTCAAGCCCGCCGAGCTGCAGTGGACCCTCGCCCGCACCGACCACATCGACGCCGACTCCGAAGAAGCCGCCAGCGCGTTGCTGCACTGCGTTGTCCGCGATCCCGACCCGGCCAACGTCGGACGCCAATTCTCCTCAGCCGCGGTGGAATTGGCGTTGGCCAGCTATCCGGGCTTTCACGTGACCGCCCCGCCCGGCGAAGGTCAGGTCTACGGCGTGTTCACCCCTGGCTACGTCGATGCCAAAGAGGTGCCGCACATCGCGGTGCACGCCGACGGCACGCGCACCGATATCCCCTGCGCCACCGATACTTTGGAACTATCGCCCGCCGGTCCCCCGCCGTTGCCCGAGCCGCTTCCGGCCGGTCCGGTGCGCAGGGTGCCGCTGGGCCGCATCGCCGGGGCACGCAGCGGCGACAAGGGCGGATCGGCCAACGTCGGGGTCTGGGTCCGCACCGACGAACAATGGCGATGGCTTGCCAACACGCTGACCGTCGAGTTGCTCAAGGAGCTGCTGCCCGAGGCGGCGGACTTCGAGGTCAGCCGCCACGTGCTGCCCAATTTGCGCGCGGTGAACTTCGTCATCGACGGCATCCTGGGGCAGGGCGTCGCCTACCAGGCGCGATTCGATCCCCAGGCCAAGGGCCTGGGTGAATGGCTGCGCAGCCGCCACGTCGACATCCCGGAAGGGCTTTTATGAATTTTTGGACGACGCCGTGAATATGTGGACCACGCCGGAGCGCGAGCAGTTGCGAAAGACGGTGCGCTCGTTCGCAGAACGCGAGATTCTGCCCAACATCGACGAATGGGAACGCACCGGCGACCTGCCGCGCGACTTGCACCGGCGCGCCGGGGCGGCGGGGCTGCTGGGCGCGGGCTTTCCCGAAGCGGTCGGCGGTGGCGGCGGAGACGGCGCCGACTCGGTGATCATCTGCGAGGAAGTGCATCACGCCGGCGCACCCGGAGGCGTCTTCGCGTCGCTGTTCACGTGCGGCATCGCGGTGCCGCACATGATCGCATCGGGCGATGCGCGGCTGATCGACGCGTTCGTGCGGCCCACGCTGGCCGGCGAGAGGATCGGCGCGCTGGCCATCACCGAGCCCGGCGGCGGTTCCGACGTCGGACACCTACGCACCACAGCGGTCTTGGACGGCGACGACTACGTCGTCAACGGCGCCAAGACCTACATCACCTCGGGAGTACGTGCGGACTACGTCGTTACCGCCGTGCGCACCGGCGGGCCTGGCGCAGTGGGGGTTTCGCTGCTGGTGATCGAGAAGGGCACGCCCGGCTTCGAGGTCAGCCGCAAGCTGGACAAGATGGGATGGCGGTCCTCGGACACCGCGGAGCTGTCCTTCGTCGACGCGCGGGTGTCGGCAGCCAATCTCATCGGCACCGAGAACAGCGGGTTCGCCCAGATCGCCCAGGCTTTTGTCGCCGAGCGAATCGGCCTTGCCGCCCAGGCGTATTCGAGCGCACAGCGGTGTCTGGACATCACGGTGGCCTGGTGCCGTGACCGGGAGACGTTCGGCCGCCCGTTGATCTCGCGCCAATCGGTGCAGAACACGCTGGCCGAGATGGCCCGCCGCATCGACGTCGCCCGCGTGTATGCGCGCAACGTGGTGGAGCGTCAGCTCGCCGGCGAGACAAACCTGATCGCGCAGGTGTGTTTCGCCAAGAACACCGCGGTCGAGGCCGGCGAATGGGTCGCCAATCAAGCAGTCCAGCTGTTCGGCGGCATGGGCTACATGGCCGAGTCGGAGGTCGAACGCCAATACCGGGACATGAGGATCCTCGGCATCGGAGGCGGAACCACCGAGATATTGACGGCATTGGCCGCGAAAACCCTGGGGTACCAATCGTGACCGTGCTGCAGTCCACGCTCGACCCGACCGGGGCCGCCTATACCGAGGCGGCCCGGGCCATGACCTCCAAGCTGGCGGAGATCGACACCCAGCACGCCAAGGCCCTCGCCGGGGGCGGACCGAAGTATCTGGAGCGCCACCACGCCCGCGGCAAGCTCACCGCGCGCGAACGCATCGAACTGCTGCTGGATCCGGATTCGCCGTTCCTGGAACTGAGTCCGCTGGCCGCCTACGGTAGTTCCTTCACGCTGGGCGCGAGCGCCGTGGTGGGGATCGGTGCGGTCGAGGGCGTGGAGTGCTTGGTCGTCGCCAACGACCCGACCGTCAAGGGCGGCACCAGCAACCCGTGGACGCTGAAGAAGATATTGCGGGCCAACCAGATCGCATTGCAGAACCGTCTTCCCGTGGTGTCGCTGGTGGAGTCGGGCGGCGCCGACCTGCCCACGCAGAAAGAGATCTTCGTCCCCGGTGGGCAGATGTTCCGCGACCTGACCCGCCTGTCGGCCGCCGGCATTCCGACTATCGCGCTCGTCTTCGGCAACTCCACTGCCGGCGGCGCTTACATCCCCGGGATGTCCGACCACGTGGTGATGATCAAGGAACGTTCGAAGGTATTCCTCGCCGGTCCCCCGCTGGTGAAGATGGCCACCGGCGAGGAATCCGATGACGAATCGCTGGGCGGCGCCGAAATGCACGCCCGCATCTCGGGTTTGGCCGACTACTTCGCCGTCGACGAGCTCGACGCGATCCGGCTCGGACGTCGCATCGTTGCCCGGCTGAACTGGGTCAAACGGGGACCGGCTCCGGGACCCGTGACGGAGCCGCTGTTCGATGCCGAGGAACTGATCGGCATCGTGCCTCCGGATCTGCGCATCCCGTTCGACCCCCGGGAAGTGATCGCCCGGATCGTCGACGGCTCCGAATTCGACGAATTCAAGCCGATGTACGGCTCGTCGCTGGTGACCGGCTGGGCCCGGCTGCATGGCTACCCGCTGGGCATCCTGGCCAATGCGCGCGGCGTGCTGTTCAGCGAGGAGTCACAGAAAGCCACCCAATTCATCCAGCTCGCCAACCGCTCCGACACACCACTGTTGTTCTTGCACAACACCACCGGCTACATGGTGGGCAAGGACTACGAGGAGGGCGGGATGATCAAGCACGGCTCGATGATGATCAACGCCGTTTCCAACTCGACCGTCCCGCATATCTCGCTGTTGATCGGCGCGTCGTACGGAGCTGGCCACTACGGCATGTGCGGGCGCGCCTATGACCCCCGGTTCCTGTTCGCGTGGCCCAGCGCCAAGGCCGCGGTGATGGGCGGCGCCCAGCTGTCGGGCGTGCTGTCGATCGTGGCTCGCGCCGCCGCCGAAGCCCGCGGACAGCACGTCGACGAGGAGGCCGACGCCGCGATGCGGGCGGCCGTCGAGGGCCAGATCGAAGCCGAGTCGCTTCCGATGGTCTTGTCGGGAATGCTCTATGACGACGGGGTGATCGACCCGCGCGATACTCGCACCGTACTGGGAATGTGTTTGTCCGCCATTGCCAATGGCCCGATCAAGGGGACGTCGAACTTCGGCGTCTTCCGGATGTGAGCCTGATGGGATTCACCCGAGTACTGGTCGCCAACCGGGGCGAGATCGCCCGACGGGTGTTCGCCACCTGCCGTCGGCTGGGTGTCGGCACCGTCGCCATATACACCGACCCCGACGCCTCCGCGCCGCACGTCGCGGAGGCCGACGCCCGGGTACGGCTGGCGAAGACGACCGACTATCTGAATGCCGAGGCGATCATCGCCGCGGCGCGCGCCGCCCGGGCCGACGCGGTGCACCCCGGCTATGGGTTCCTTTCGGAGAACGCCGACTTCGCGGCCGCCGTCCAGGACGCGGGTCTGGCCTGGATCGGGCCGCCGGTGGATGCGGTCCGGGCGATGGGCTCCAAGATCGAGTCCAAGAAGCTCATGGCCGCCGCCGGAGTTCCGGTGCTCGACGAACTCGACCCTGAATCAGTTACCGAAGCGCAGCTGCCGGTGCTGGTCAAGGCTTCCGCGGGCGGTGGCGGTCGTGGGATGCGGGTGGTTCGCGAATTATCGTCTCTTGCAAGCGAAGTCGCGGCGGCTCGCCGCGAAGCGCAGTCCGCATTCGGGGATCCGACCGTGTTCTGCGAGCGGTACCTGGCCACGGGGCACCACGTGGAGGTTCAGGTCCTCGCCGACACCCATGGCACCGTGTGGGCCGTCGGGGAGCGGGAATGCTCCATCCAGCGCCGCCACCAGAAGGTCATCGAAGAGGCGCCGTCCCCCTTGGTGGAGCGCACGCCGGGCATACGGGCCAAGCTGTTCGACGCGGCCCGGCTGGCCGCCAGTGCGATCGACTACGCCGGTGCCGGGACCGTGGAGTTCCTCGCCGATGATGACGGGCAGTTCTACTTCCTGGAGATGAACACCCGGCTGCAGGTCGAGCACCCGGTGACCGAGGAGACCACCGGGCTCGACCTCGTCGAATTGCAGCTCGCGGTCGCCGCCGGCGACCGCCTTGATCCCGAACCGCCGGCCGCGCAAGGGCATTCGATCGAGGCCCGGCTTTATGCCGAGGATCCTGCCCAGGGCTGGCAGCCGCGGGCCGGCCTGGTCCATGCGATCGACGTGCCGACGGTTCGGGCGCAGTTCTGCACGCTGCGACAGCGAACCGGGATCCGGCTGGATTCCGGCATTGTCGACGGCTCCACGGTGTCGATCCATTACGACCCGATGCTGGCCAAGGTCATCTCTTACGCTCCGACGCGCCGGCAAGCGGCGCTGGTGCTCGCCGACGCACTGGCCCGCACCCATCTGCACGGAGTACGCACCAACCGCGACTTGCTGGTCAACGTGCTGCGGCACCCGGCTTTCCTCGACGGCTCGACCGACACCGCGTTCTTCGACACGCACGACCTGGCGGAGCTTTCCGCGCCACTGGCCGACGCCGCCGTCGTCCGGTTGTCGGCGATCGCGGCCGCGCTTGCCGACGCCGAACACAACCGCGAGACGGCCCCGATCTTGGGCTCGCTACCCAGTGGCTGGCGGAACCTGCCGTCCGGCTATCAGGTGAAGAGCTACCGCGACGCGGGTAACGTCGAGGGCAACGAGCACCGGGTCGAATACCGTTTCACCAGAACGGGATTAGTATTTGCCGGCCCAGAAGGTGTTGAACCGGTACAGCTGGTCTCGGCCGCGCCGGACGAGGTCGTGCTGGCCGACGGCGACGGCGTGGCGTGCAGCTTTGCGGTCGCGCGCCACGGCGACGATATCTACGTCGATTCGGCGCGCGGGCCCGTCCACCTGGTCGCGCTGCCGCGGTTCCCCAAGCCGGGTTCCGCCGTCGAACAGGGGTCTCTGGTGGCGCCCATGCCCGGCAACGTGATTCGACTCGGCGCCGCCCTTGGCGAGACCGTCACCGCCGGTCAGCCGTTGATCTGGCTGGAGGCAATGAAGATGGAGCACACCATCGCCGCGCCGGCCGACGGCGTGCTCACCGAGCTCAACGTCGACACAGGTCAGCAAGTCGAGGTCGGCGCCGTCCTGGCAAGGGTCGAACCGCCGCAAACAGAAGGAGATACACGGTGACCGACACCAGCTTCGTCGAAAACGAGGAACGCCGGGCCCTGCGCAAGGCGGTGGCCGAGTGGGCCTCTAACTACGGCGCGGAGTACTACCTAACGAAGGCGCGCGCACACGAACACACGACCGAGTTATGGTCCGAGGCAGGCAAACTCGGCTTTCTCGGGGTCAATCTGCCCGAGGAGTACGGTGGTGGCGGCGCCGGAATGTACGAGCTGTCACTGGTGATGGAGGAGATGGCGGCCGCGGGTAGCGCGCTGCTTCTGATGGTCGTATCGCCGGCCATCAACGGCAACATCATCAGCAAGTTCGGCACCGAAGAGCAGAAGAAGCGCTGGATTCCTGCGATCGCCGATGGCTCCCTGACCATGGCGTTCGCGATCACCGAGCCGGACGCGGGATCCAACTCACACAAGATCACCACCACCGCCCGGCGCGACGGTAGCGACTGGATTCTGAAGGGCCAGAAGGTTTATATCTCGGGCATCGACCAGGCGCAGGCGGTCCTGGTGGTGACTCGCAGCGAGGAGGCCAGGACCGGCAAGCTGCGCCCCGCGCTCTTCGTGGTGCCCACCGACGCGCCCGGGTTCACCTACACCCCGATCGAGATGGAGCTGATCAGCCCCGAACGCCAATTCCAGGTTTTCCTT
>NZ_JBKQOI010000095.1:0-22860 GCF_052145595.1 Mycobacterium sp.
CGGGTCGCGCCAGCTTGACGCCGAGGGCTCCGGGTAGCGCAAAAGCCATGGTGGACAGTCCGTTTGAGACTAAGCAGGTGTTCCGTTCGTACGTCGGGTAGAGCCGGGCCATCCACATTTTGGTGGCACCGGTATCGACCAGGACGACGTCGCCGCGGCCCAGCGCGGCGCGGGTGTCGGCGACCACCCGCGCGGGCGCCAGCGGATGCCGCGAATCCTGTTGTCCCCGGGCGAATTCCTCGGCGAGCAGGCCGGATCCCGGAATGTCCGTCTCGGCTTCGTAGGCGTGGCCGGCGAGTGCGTCCGCCAGCGCATCGAGCGAGGCGCTGATGTCGCCGATGATACCGACGTCGACCGAATAGTGCGCGTCGACCTCGGCCGGGAACCGATGAATGTGGATGATCTTCTTGTCGGCCTGCGGGTTGATCCGGACCGGGTCGAATTCCTGCAGTTCGTAGCCCACGGCGATGACCACGTCGGCGTTGTCGAATCCGAAGTTGACGTAGTCGTGCCGCATGAACCCGAGGGTCCCGATGCTGTTGGGATGGTCGTCGGGCATCACGCCCTTGCCGTGGAAGGTGTTGGCCACCGGGACACCCAATTCGCCGGAGAAGCGGATCAGCGCCGCGGTGGCGTCACTGCGGGCGGCGCCATGTCCGGCCAGTACCACCGGTCGCTTCGCCTTGCGCAGGATGTCGACCGCGCGTGCCACCTGACCGGGTGCCGGCGCATCGGCGCGAACCACGTTGCGCGGCAATGGTGTCAGGTCGTAGTCGGTTTCGTCGGCATCGATGTGCTCGGGCACGGCCAGGTAGACCGCGGCGGGGCGTTCGGTCTCGGCGACCTTGAAGGCCTTGCGGAACATCTCCGGTATGGCGCGCGCGGTGGGGATGCCGGCGGCCCACCGGGTGATGGGCGCGAACATCGACACCAGGTCGACGTACTGGTGTGACTCTTTGAACTCGCGGTCCTGGCCCACCTGCGCGGAGATCGCGACCATCGGGGTGCTGTTGGTGGTGGCGTCCGCGACGCCGAGTTGCATGTTGATCGCGCCCGGGCCCAGGGTCGTCGACACCACCGCCGCCCGGCCGGTGACGCGCCCGTACATCTCCGCCATGAACGCCGCCGCCTGCTCGTGCCGGGTGAGCACATAGCGGATGTTCGAGGAGGCCAGCGCCTGCACGAAGCGGATGTTCTCCTCGCCGGGCAGCCCGAAGACCACGGAAACCCCCTCGTTTTCCAGGCACTTGACCATCAGCTGAGCCGCTTTACTCATCCCGCACCTCCCGTTGGGAACGATAGTGGCAGGCTGGGTGTTGGACGTTCCACCGACCATCCAGAACAAAGCTCAAGCGAAGGATGTCAGCATGCCTATCGCCACCATCAACCCGGCCACCGGCGAGACAGTCAAGACCTTCACCCCCGCAACAGACGACGAAGTCGACGCCGCGATCGCCCGCGCCCACGAGCGGTTCCTCGACTACCGCCACTCCACCACCTTCGCCCAGCGCGCGGAGTGGGCGAACGCCACCGCCGACCTGCTGGAGAAGGAGGCCGACGAGACCGCGGCGATGATGACCCTCGAGATGGGCAAGACGCTGGCGTCGGCCAAGGCCGAAGCGCTCAAGTCCGCCAAGGGTTTTCGCTACTACGCCGAGAACGCAGAGAAGCTGCTCGCCGACGAGGTCGCCGACCCGGCGAAGGTCGGCGCGAAAAAGGCCTACATCCGGTACCAGCCGCTCGGGGTGATCCTGGCCGTGATGCCGTGGAACTTTCCGCTCTGGCAGGCCGTCCGGTTCGCCGCGCCGGCGTTGATGGCGGGCAACGTCGGCCTGCTCAAGCACGCCTCCAACGTGCCGCAGTCGGCGCTGTATCTCTCCGACGTCATCACCCGCGGCGGCTTCCCGGAGGGCTGCTTCCAGACGCTGCTGGTTTCGTCCAGCGCCGTCGAACGCATCCTGCGCGATCCCCGGGTCGTGGCCGCCACCCTGACCGGCAGCGAGCCGGCCGGCCAATCGGTCGCGGCCATCTGCGGCGACGAGATCAAACCCACCGTGCTCGAGCTCGGCGGCAGCGACCCGTTCATCGTGATGCCGTCCGCGGACCTCGACGAGGCCGTCAAGACCGCGGTCACCGGCCGGGTGCAGAACAACGGCCAGTCCTGCATCGCCGCCAAGCGGTTCATCGTCCACACCGACATCTACGACGCATTCGTCGACAAATTCGTCGAGCGGATGGAGGCGCTGAAGGTCGGCGACCCGACCGACCCGGACACCGACGTGGGCCCGCTGGCCACCGAGTCGGGCCGCGACGAGATCGCCAAGCAGGTCGACGACGCCGTCGCGGCGGGCGCAAAGATCCGCTGCGGCGGCACGCGTCTCGACCGGCCGGGGTGGTTCTACCCGCCCACGGTCGTCACCGATATCACCAAGGACATGGCGCTGTATACCGAAGAGGTGTTCGGCCCGGTCGCCTCGATGTACCGCGCTTCGGGCATCGACGAAGCCGTCGAGATCGCCAACGCCACGACGTTCGGGCTGGGGTCCAATGCCTGGACCAATGACGAGGCCGAGCAGCAGCGCTTCATCGACGACATCGAGGCCGGCCAGGTCTTCATCAACGGGATGACGATCTCCTACCCGGAGTTGGGTTTCGGGGGTGTCAAGCGGTCGGGCTACGGCCGCGAGCTGGCGGGCCTCGGGATCCGCGAATTCTGCAACGCCAAAACGGTGTGGGTGGGGTAACGTCGATAGGCCGACGCCGGGCCGCCGAGTGTGGTGCCTATGGACGAATTCAAGGCGCTCCACGTACTTAGGGCCCACACTCGGCGGCCTATTGCCTAGGCCGTGACCGCCAGTGCCTTCTCGTCCTCGTCGGCGAAGGTGTCTTCCAGCTGCAGTGGCGAATAGTCGAGGTCGATCTCGCCGAGCAGCCGGCCGCGGGCGCTGGCGATCGTGCCGAACCGCCGCATCCCCTTGTCGTCGGCGTACTGCATGAACTCGTCCACCGAAAGGTCGAAGGGCATCGGATCGTAAAGGGCGAAGCCTTCTTCGATGAGGCGCAGCGCGAGCGGCATCAACTCGTTCATGCGCGTTTCGAAGACACCCCAATTGGCATCGTCGGCGGCGACGTGGCGCCGGCAGGTGAAGGTGCCCCATGCCATGTGGCGCCGCTCGTCGTCACCGATGCGCTGGATCAGCTCCTGCATGCCGGGCAGAATGCCGCGATCCACGCAGATCTTGTGCCAGCCGAAGTAGCCGGTCAGCGCCAACATGCCTTCGACCATGTGGTTGTAGGTGACCGACGCCCGGATCTGGGCGGCCGGTGACGGATCAGTCGTCAAAGCGTTGAGGCAGTCCGGCAATTCCTCGTAGAAAATCGTGCGGTAAGTGGGGATGTCGTCCAGGTAGCCGTGCAGGTCGTCGGTGACGCCGACGGCGTCGAGCCACATGCGGAACACCTGCACGTGCTTGGCTTCCTCGAACGCGAACTGCGTCAGATACATCTCGTCGCCGAGCCGGCCTTCGGCGCGCATCGCGGCCATGAACGGCTGAATGTCCTCGGTCACCGCTTCCTCCCCGGCGATGAACTCGGCGCACAGCCGGGTGGCGTAGTGGCGTTCGTCGTCGGAGAGCCGTTCCCAGTCCGCGCGGTCGCGGGAGAAGTCGATGTCGGCCGGATTCCAGAACTTTGCGTTGCCGCCGGCGAACAGCTTGAGCGGCAAGCTGTCCCAGTTGAGTCCGCCCGCAACCATCGAACCTGAATGCGTGCGTGTCATGTGAACTCCTAGGATCGTTGTGCGGCTGTCTTGACGGAAGGGTTCGAAAATGCGGCGGCCAGCGCCGCGACCAGCCTGCGCACGGCCAGTGCCGGCTGCTCCGGTGTGGGCTCGTCGAGACCGAGGATCGGATCCAGGCCGCGCATGTACGGGGCCAGCGCCAGGTGCGGAAAGATCATCAGCAGCAGCGACAGCAAGGCGTCCGTGTCGGCGTCGGCACGCAGATCTCCGCGCTGTTGCGCGCTGCGCACCAGCGGCCGCAGAACCTCCAGATAATGACGATTGCTGACGCTGCGCACGCTGATGCGTGCCTCGGTGTCGACCTCGAGGGTCACCGCGGCATGAAGCGCACGTTCGTGTGGATGCTCGGCGTAATAGCCCACCCAGCCGTCGAGCAGGTCGGTGAGGAATTCGAAGAACGGCCGGCCCGGGTCGAGCTGGCGGATCAGGTCCTCCATGTAGGCGCGCACCCGTTGGCTGGCGATGTCCGTGATGAACGCGTAGAGGTCGCGCTTGTCCGCGAAGTACTGGAACAAACTTCCCTTGGCGACGCCCGCGCGGCGCGCGATGACGTTCAGGCTGCCGCGGGAAAACCCGTGCGCCCCGAATTCGGACTCCGCGGCTTCTATTACCGCGGCGCGACGAGCCGGGTCGACGCGCGCCCAAGTCACCGTCGGCAATGCGGCCTCCTAGCGTCAATGACCACTGGTCATCTTACGGTGAGCTACGTCACAGTCAAGGGTTGGCTAGTTATCCACAGCGCGACATTCATCCACAGGTCAGGTCGGTCTGACCGGGTGCTTTCACCCGTGCTAGAACCGCTTTGTGGCACGTGTCGTTCGCGCACGCCATCGCCGATGGCGTCGGTTCGTCGTGCTGGGCGTGGTGGTCCTCGCCATGGTCGCGGTGCTCGTCGTGTGGGGGCGGCAGTGGACCGGCAATCGGCGGTCGGGTCCCTGGGAATCGGTGCCGACTTGGAAGCCGGCGCCGACCTCGACCGTCGCCGGCGCCCCCCGGTACGACACAGCCCGGACGCAGCTGGCGGCCTTGCCCGTCAAGCGCTGGGACCGTAGTCAGGACTTCCAGCGGTCCCGGTTTGGCCAAGCCTGGAGCGACGACGTCGACGTTGAGTTCGGGCACAACGGGTGCAACACGCGTGACGATATCCTTCGCCGCGACTTGACCAACGTTGTCGTGCGGCCTGGCACGTGCTACGTGCAAAGCGGAACGTTGCACGACCCATACACGGGCACGACCATCGAGTTCGTCCGCGGTCCGAACACTTCGGACAGCGTGGAGATTGACCACCTCGTCTCTCTCGCGGACGCCTGGTACAAGGGCGCGCGATTGTGGGATCCGCAGCGACGGCAGGACTTCGCGAACGATCCGCGCGACCTGCTCGCGGTGAGCCCGAAAGCCAACTTCGACAAGGCCTTTCGCGATGCCGCTTCATGGTTGCCACCCAATACCGCGTTCCGGTGCGACTTCGTGGCACGCCAGATAGACGTCAAGACCATATACGGCTTGTGGGTGTCGGCCAAAGAGAAACAGGCGATGGGCGATGTGCTCGCGGGATGCTAGGAGATAGAGCCAGCTAGCGGCTCCGGCGCGGGAAGCGGCCGTGAATCAGGGACGCATCTGATAGGCGCCGTTCAAGGGAACGACGTGTTCTTTCCAGACTTGGTCATAGCGGCCCGCGTCGTTGACCGGACGCCGGATCATCCGCATCGCGAAACGCGCCTGCTCGTCGGTCGTCGCGGCCTTGTCGTGCAGTTCGACGGCATAGGTGTTGAAGTCGCGGACGAGCAGCGCGAAGATCTCGTCGATCAGCGGCTCGTCCGCTCCGGACAGCGGGGCCTCCTCGAGGATGAGCTGTGCGTACGGCACCAACGCAAACAGCTGTCCCACGCCGAAGGCGAAGTCGATGTCCTTCTGCTGAGCCGCGTCCGGAGTGGCGCCGGCCAGCATCTCGGCGAGCGCCTCGATCTGCTTGCGCAGCAAGGCGACGTTGGGGAGATGAGCGAAGGTCTCGAACGGCGCGCGCCAGTCATGGAAGCGCACCTTGCCCAGGCCGCCGGTGGGTCCCTGGGCGAACAGGAACGAGTCGTTGGCGGCGGCGTCGCGGCGGTCGATCACGGGCAGCGCGGCATCGGGGGCGAACAGATAGTTGGGCATGAACTTGGCCAGCAGCCCGATGTTGATGTGGACGGTGCCTTCCAGCCGGGGCAGCAGGCCGATCTCGCGGGCCACGGTCTCGAAGAAGGTGTCCTTCTCCACGCCCTTGGCGGCGATGACGTCCCACAGGGCGGTGATGACCCGCTCGCCTTCGCTGGTGATCTTCGCCTTGGTGAGCGGGCTGTAGAGCAGGTAGCGACGGTCGGCCGCCGACGCGCTGCGCATGTAATCGCAAGCGCGGGTGGCGACCAGCCTCATCGCGGCCAGCCGCACGTAAGCGTCGGTGAGCAGCCGCCGAACGTGGCTGAAGTCGGTGACGACGGTCCCGTACAGGTAGCGGTTGGACGCGTGCGTGACCGCCTCGTACATGGCGTGGGTGCACATGCCGATGGAGCCCCAGGCCAAGTTGTACTTGCAGACGTTGACGGTGTTGAGGGCGGCGTGGAAAGCCTCGGGGCCCCGGTGCAAGATGTCGGCCTCGGTGACCGGGTAGTCGCGCAGCGCGTAGTTGGCAACGTAGTTCTGCGAATTCACCACGTTCTTGATCAGGTCGTAGCGGTCATGCTGGGAATCGGCGGCGAAGAAGACATACTCGTCCGTCCCCTCGATCTTGCCGAAGGTGGAGACCATCCGGGCCACGTTGGCGTTGCCGATGTAGTACTTCTCGCCGTTGGCGGTCCAGCCGTGTTCCGACGGAGTCAGGATCATGTCGGTCTTGTAGACGTCGGCCCCATGTCTTTGCTCCGACAGCCCGAAGGCGAACACCTCGCCCTGCTCCAATTGGGCGGCGGCCTTGCGCTTGGCGTCCTCGTTGTCGCTCATCCAGATCGGGCCCAGCCCCAGCGCCGTCACCTGGAAGGGGTACCAGTAGCTCAGCCCGTAGAAGCCCAAGATCTCGGCGAACTCGCTGATCCGGTAGGTGTCCCAGCGGCAGTCGGAGCCGCCGTACTCCGCGGGCGTCAGCAGGGAGGCGAAGATGCGCTCGCGCCCGATGTGGTTCAGGAAATCGGAGTACCACACCCGCTCGTGGTCGTCATGCTTGAGCCGCGCCTTGCCGCGGGACTCGAAGAAGTCCACCGTCGCGGCCATGATCTCCGCCGAGCGACGGTCTGGGTACTGGCGTTGCAGGCGATTGGGATTGAGCAGCATGAGGGGAACGTACTGCAAACACCCCTGTTGGTGAACCGCCCCAGCGACTTAGCATCAGTCCCGTGTCAGAACTAAATACCGCTCGCGGACAAATCGATACCGCCGATCTCGGCGTGACGCTCATGCACGAGCACGTGTTCATCATGACCACCGAGATCGCGCAGAACTATCCCGAAGCCTGGGGTGACGAGGAACAGCGGGTGGCCGACGCCATCAAGCGGCTCAACGAGCTGAAGGCCCGCGGCGTGGACACCATCGTCGACCTCACCGTGATCGGGCTGGGCCGCTACATTCCGCGCATCGCGCGCGTCGCGGCGGCCACCGAGCTGAATATCGTTGTCGCGACAGGGCTTTACACCTACAACGACGTGCCGTTCTATTTCCACTACCTCGGCCCGGGCGGGGAGCTGGGGGGCCCGGAAATCATGACCGACATGTTCGTCCGCGACATCGAGCAGGGCATCGCCGACACCGGCATCAAGGCCGGGATCCTCAAATGCGCCACCGATGCGCCCGGCGTCACCCCGGGCGTCGAGCGGGTGCTGCGCGCGGTCGCCCAGGCCCACAAACGCACCGGCGTGCCGATCTCCACCCACACCCACGCCGGGCTGCGGCGCGGGCTCGAGCAGCAACGCATCTTCGAAGAAGAGGGCGTCGACCTGAGCCGGGTGGTCATCGGCCATTCGGGCGACAGCACCGACGTCGGCTACCTCGAGGAGCTCATCGCCGCCGGTTCCTACCTCGGGATGGACCGGTTCGGCATCGACGCGATCTCACCGTTCGAGGACCGGGTGAACATCGTGGCCCAGCTGTGCGAGCGCGGGCACGCCGACAAGATGGTGCTCTCACACGACGCCAACTGCTACTTCGACGCACTACCCGAGGAATTGGTGCCGCTGGCGATGCCGAATTGGCATTACCTGCATATCCACAACGACGTGATCCCCGCGCTCAAGCAGCGCGGCGTCACCGACGAGCAGCTGCACACCATGCTGGTGGACAATCCGCGGCGCATCTTCGAGCGACAGGACACCTATTAATGACGCAGAGCGCGCCGATCCCACCGATCGGCACCCAAATTTCGGCGCTCGCCGAGTTAGCCCCCGACGAGCCGGCTATTACCTGCGATGGACGCACGCTGACCCGCCGCGAACTGGACCGCTCGACCAACCGGCTGGCCCGCGCCTATGCCGAGCGCGGCGTCGGCGTAGGCGACTACGTGACCATCGTGCTGCCCAACTCCGTCGAGTGCGTGCAGGCCATGGTGGCGTGCTGGAAGCTGGGCGCGGTACCGCAGCCGCTGTCCGCGCGGCTGCCGGACGCGGAATTCGAGGGCCTGCTGGAACTGCGGCCACGCGCGCTGCTGGTGGGCCGAACTTACCCCGGAATACCAAGTGTTCCTGTGGGTCTCGTCCCCAACGAGGCATTGTCGGATGACCCGTTGCCGGAAGCGGTGTCACCCTGCTGGCGGTCGATCGGCTCCGGCGGCAGCACCGGCCGGCCGAAGCTCATCGAGGCGGGCGGCGACAGCCGGCTCGGGCCGGAACTGGGGTACGCCGTGGGTGGCCAGGAGGGCGATACCGCGCTGGTGCCGGTGCCGCTGACGCACACCACCGGCTTCACCTCCGCGGCGGTCGCGCTGGTGATGGGCCAGCACCTGGTGCTGATGGGCCGGTTCGACCCGCACGAGTTTCTGCGGCTGATCACCGAGCATCGCCCCCACCTCGTCACCACGGTGCCGACGATGATGCAGCGGGCGCTGCCGGTCTACCGGGCCGATCCGGTTTCCTATGACCTGTCCTCGATCCGGCGGTTCTGGCACCTGGGCGCACCATGCCCGCCGTCAATCAAGCGGGCCTGGATCGAGCTGCTGGGCCCCGAAAGGATCTGGGAGCTTTACGGCGGCACCGAATTTCAGGCGCTGACGTTCATCTCCGGCGACCAGTGGCTCAGCCATCCGGGCTCGGTCGGTGTGGTGGTCATGGGCGAGATGAAGGTGCTCGACGACGGCGGCAACCCATGCCCGCCGGGCGTGGTGGGCGAGATCTTCATGCGGCCCAACCCCGGCAACGCGCCGACCTACCGGTACATCGGCACAACAGCGAAATCCCGCGAAGGCTGGGACTCGTTGGCGATCTCGGCCATTTCGACGCCGACGGGTTCCTCTACCTCTCGGATCGCCGGGTGGACATGTTCACCGTCGGCGGCCGCAACGTCTACCCCGCCGAGATCGAGAACGCGCTGTCGGCGCACCCGGAGGTGTTGTCCTGCCTGGTCGTCGGTGTCCCCGACCCGAACTCCGGTGACCTGGGGCAGGTGCCGTATGCCCTGGTGCACATGGCCGACGGGGCCGCGCTGGATGCCGCAAGCGTGAAAGACTTTCTGCGCGAACATATCTCGGTATACAAGGTGCCGCACACCGTCGAATTCGTCGGCACCCCGCTGCGGGACGACGCCGGCAAGGCGCGGCGGTCGGCGGTACGCGCCGAGATCATGGCGCGATTGCGTCCGCCTCAGCATCTATAGGCTGTTCGACCGGCTCCCTGCGGCGTTCCCAGCGGCGCAGCGCTTCCCGGCAGGGCGACTCGACCAGGGCGTAACTGACGGCGGCGATCGCGAAACCGAAGATCAGCGTCAACACCAACACCTCTGGCATCCGGCCGGTGAAGGGGAACGTCCCGAGCACCGGGAAGACCAGCGCCAGGGCGGCCAGGTGCCACACGAACATGCCGTAGGACCACCGCCCCAACGTCACCATGCCGGTGGTGCCCAGCACCCGGTGTGGCGTGTCCGGCCGGTCCAGCACCAACGGGGCGACCAGAGCTAACGCCACCAGGGAACCCATCGCCGTCTTCACCGCGAACTGTGCGGCGGTGCCCGGAACCAGGCCCTCCGGACCCGCCAGCGGCGAAGCCGCCACCAGGTAGGCCAGCACCGCCACCGCGGCCATCAGCACGCGGTGGCGCGCCAATCGGTGCGGCAACCCGATCCCGCTATACGCCCACTCCGCCAGCAACATGCCGGCGGCGAACCACGAGAAAAACGCCGGCGGCCAGTTCAGCGGATTGAGGCCAGGACTGCTGTGCACCGGCAGCCAGCCCCAGGACCAGCTCAGCGCCGCGAGCGCGGCGATCGCCGGCACCCGTCCCCGGACCGGGAGACGGCGGGCCAGCAAAGCCAGAATCGGCAATGCCAGGTAAAAACTCACCTCGACGGAAAGGCTCCACATCTGGGTCAGGCCGCCCGTCAGGGTGAGCGGCACATAAATCTGGGTGAGCGTCAGGTTGGCCAACCACACGGTCAAGCTGGCGTGATCCGCGTCGGGCAGCAAGGTCAGGATCACGACGACCGCTACCAGATAAGCCGGCATGATGCGGACCGCTCTCGACCGCAAGTAGTGGCCCGTGCGCGGACGCGATCCCAGATCCCTTGCCGTTGCTGCGTGCCCGCGCCACAGCAGGAATCCCGACAACGCGAAGAACACCGCCACGGCCAGATCGAACCGGCCGAACAGCCGGCCGACGGCGCCGCCGGAATGTCCAGTCTGGAAGGCGACGTGCGTTGCGACCACCCCCATGGCCGCGCACGCGCGCATACCCTCCACGGCGGGCAGGAAGCTGCGGATTCCACCCACCTGCTGGCCATCGGTCACGAGCAACAGTCTGCCCTCAAATACCACCGCGTGGGTTACCGCAGGGCGAGGTGGCAACGGGTTGGTAAGCCGGGGCCTTACATTCTGCTGTTAGGGTCGAACGGGTTTGCCACGCTGCTTGGTCGGGTCGGAGCGGGTCGTGGCCGATGAGCCCAGAAACCACCAGGAGGACACAGCAACGTGAACCGAGCAGTCATGTTGCGGTTTGCCGCATGCGGGATCATCGGACTCGGATCCGCCCTGCTGATCGCCGCGCTGCTGCTGTCGACCTACACCAGTAGCAGGATCACCAAGATCCCGCTGAACATCGACACCACGTTGATCAGCGAAGGCACCGGAACCGCACTCGACTCGGCGTCGCTCTCCGGTGATCACCTCGTCGTGAACCAGAATGTGCCGCTGGTGTCCCAGCAGCAGATCACCGTCGAGACGCCCGCCAACGCCGACGTCGTCACGCTGCAAGTCGGTAGCTCGGTCCGGCGCACCGACAAGCAAAAGGACAGCGGGTTGCTGCTGGCGATCGTCGACACCGTCACCCTCAACCGCAAGACGGCGATGGCCGTCTCCGACGACACCCACACCGGCGGCTCGGTGCAGAAGCCGCGCACCTACGGCGACGAGAACCCGCCCACCGCGATGCCGCTGCGGCACGACGGGCTGTCCTACCGGTTCCCGTTCCACACCGAGAAGAAGACGTACCCCTATTTCGATCCGATCGCCCAGAAGCCGTTCGACGTCAACTACGACAGCCAGGAAGACGTCAACGGTTTGACGACGTACCGCTTCACGCAGAACGTCGGCTGCAACGCCGAAGGCAAGCTGGTGACTCCCGTGGTGTACCCGTCGCTGTACGCCAGCAACGAGGACGGCAAGGTCACCGCATCCGCGGCGATGTGGGGCCTGCCCGGCGATCCGGCCGAGCAGATCACCATGACCCGCTACTACGCGGCGCAGCGGACCTTCTGGGTCGACCCGGTGTCGGGCACCATCGTCAAGGAGACCGTGCACGCCAACCACTACTTCGCCCGGGATCCGCTCAAGCCGGAGGTGACCATGGCCGATTACAAGGTGACCTCGACCGAAGACACTGTGGAATCCCAGGTCAACGCGGCTCGCGACGAGCGCGACCGGCTCGCGCTGTGGTCGCGGGTGCTGCCGATCACGTTCACCGCGATCGGCCTGATCGGCCTGATCGGCGGCGGAATACTCGCCTCGTTCAGCCTGCGGAGCGAGAGCGCGCTCACCGACCCCGGCCTGGACCGCAGCGGCCAGGACTTCTTCGGCCGCAGCGGGCTCGAAGAACGGGTGCCCGGCGCCGAAGCCGAGACCGAGAAGCTACCTACGCAACGCCCAAGTGAGCGCCAGGATCCGAGTCCACCCGGCTCAGAGCCGCCGGCCTCGGATGAGCCGGCCGATTCCGGGGCACCCGACTCCGGTCCACCCGGCCCGCCCGAACGGGACTAGCCCGGCTCGGGTGCGTTAGCTGTGCGCTGGACCCGGCCCGGGTACGCGTTGGTCTTGGCGCTGCTGGTGGTTGGACCGCTGCTGAAGCCCGGGTACTTGTTGCTGCGCGATGCGGTATCCACGCCACGGTCGTATCTCTCCGATACCGCGCTGGGGTTGACGTCGGCGCCGCGGGCGACACCACAAGATTTCGCGGTGGCGCTGGCGTCTCATCTGATCGACGGCGGCCTCGTGGTGAAGGCGCTGCTCGTCGCGGGGCTTTGGCTCGCGGGATGGGGCGCGGCCCGGCTGGTCGCGACGGCACTGCCCTGCGCGGGCGCGGGTGGGCAGTTCGTTGCCACCACGCTGGCGATCTGGAATCCCTATGTCGCCGAACGGCTTTTGCAGGGCCACTGGAGCCTGCTGGTCGGCTACGGCTGCCTGCCATGGGTTGCGACGGCGATGCTCGAGCTGCGGACATCCGATGGCGCCGGGTGGTTTGGGGTCTTCGGGCTGGTCTTCTGGATTGCGCTGGCCGGACTGACCCCGACCGGGCTGTTGCTGGCCGCGACGGTGGGGCTGGTCTGCGTGGGCGTGCCCGGTGAAGGCCGGCCGCGCTGGCGATGCGCCGCAACCGCGTTGGGTGCCGCGCTGGTGGCGGCGCTGCCCTGGCTGACCGCGTCGGCGATGGGATCGTCGATGACCGCCCACACGGCGGCAAACAGGCTCGGGGTTGCCGCGTTCGCACCGCGCGCCGAGCCCGGCCTGGGCACGCTCGGCAGCCTGGCCAGCCTGGGCGGAATCTGGAATGGCGAGGCCGTACCGGGCTCGCGGGCAACGCTTTTCGCGGTTTCGTCGGCCGTGGTGCTGCTGGTTGTGGTGGCGGCCGGGTTGCCCGCGGTGGCACGCCGTGCGGCGGCGCTGCCGCTGCTGGTGCTCGCAGCGGCGTCGGTGCTGGTACCGGCTGCGCTGGCAACCGGCCCGGGGCTACACGTGCTGAGCGCGGTGATCGACGCCGCGCCCGGCTTCGGTGTGCTGCGCGACGGGCAGAAGTGGGTGGCGCTGGCGGTGCCGGGATACACACTGGCGGGCGCCGGCGCGGTGGTAACGCTGCGCCGGTGGTTACGGCCCCTAAGGTCCCCCGCGACGGCGCTGGTCTGCTGCCTCGCGCTGATCCTGGTGCTGCCCGATCTGGCCTGGGGTGCGTGGGGCAAGGTTTCGCCGGTGCACTACCCGCCCGGGTGGGCCGCGGTAGCGGCGGCGGTCAACGCCAATCCGCGCGCGGTCGGGGTATTACCCGCCGGGACCATGCGGCGGTTCCGGTGGTCCGGCCCCGCACCGGTGCTGGATCCGCTGCCCCGCTGGGTGCGCGCCGACGTGCTGGCCACCGGCGACCTGATCATCTCCGGCGTCACCATTCCCGGGGAAGGCAACCACGCCCGGGCGGTGCAGGGGTTGCTCCTGGCGGGACCCGACCCCGCCGCGTTGGCCCCGGCCGGCATTGGCTGGCTGGTCATCGAATCGGACAGCGCCGGTGACATGGGAGCGGCCGCCCGCACCCTTGACGCACTCACGCCGGTCTACCGCGACGACGAGTTTGCTCTCTATTGGGTCGGCGGCGATACCCCCGGTGCGCCCGCTGCCCGTCGCACCGCGACGGTGGTCGCGCATCTGGCATGGCTGGCGATGCTGATCGCAGGCGCGGCCGGCGCGGTGGTCTGCGCGCGGCGGCGCCGCTTGATCAGGCCGCGCCGCTGACCACCCCGTTGACGAAGACGCCGGCTTGCACCGCCTCCAGCACGCCGCGCATCGCGTCGGCGCTTTGCGTCCAGGAGAACTCGCCACTGCGCGTCTGCGCCTTGGCGCCGAGCTGATCGCGCAGCACCGGATCGGACAGCAAGTGTTCGAGGCGATCCACCAGCTCGGTGTGGCCATCCACCAACATTCCGGTCACCCCGTCGACGATCGAGTCGGACAAACCGCCGGAGGATCGGTAGCCGATGGTAGGAACCCTGTGCTGGGCCGCCTCGACGACCGCCAGGCCCCATCCCTCCTTGCGTGAGGGCAGCACGTGCACCCAGGAGCTTTGCAACACATGGTGTTTGGTGACGTCGTCGACGTGGCCGTGGAAGGTCACCGCATCCGACATGCCGAGCCGTCGCACGTGGTCGACGAGCCGCTGCCGCCACCAGCCGCCGCCGACGATGTCGAGGTGCAGACCAGCTATCCGCGACCGCAGCGCCGCAACCGCTTCAAGCGCGTCTTCGATCTGCTTGTGCGGTACCAGACGCGACAGCACAACCACCCGCGGTGCGGCCGAGCGCGGGCCGGACAACGACTGCGCCGGGGCCTCGTCGAGGCCGTTGCGGACCACCGCGATCTGCTCGTTGTCAACGCCCAGGGCGACCAGATCGCGGGCCGACGGGAGCGACACCGTCACGTATTGATTGCGCCGGTTCAGCCGTGGCGACAACGTCGATTCGACGTACCAACCGATCCGTCCGAGCACCGGCCCGGCCACCGGCCACTGTTCGCGGTGGCAATGGTGCACCAGCACCAGCACCCGCCGGCCATACACCAATCGGGCAAGGAACGGCAGGCCGTTCTGGGTGTCGATGACCACGTCGGGCCGCACTCGCCGCAGCGGCCCGAGCCCGAACCGCGCCCCGGCCATCGCCAGCAGCGCCCACACGTAGACCGAGTACCGGCCACCGGCGCGGTTGATCCGCACCCCGTCGACCACTTCGTGCCGGGGCGCCCCCGGATAGCGGGCGGTCCGCAACGTGACGGCGATCCCCGAAGCGGCCAGCCGCGCGCCGACGCGCTGCAGGTAGGCTTCGCTGCCACCGCCCTGTGGGTGCCCGGTATCGCGCCAGCACAGTAGCAACACGGAGCGCAGATCAGACATTGGTCGTCAGCCTAGCCCGCCGACGATGCGCGCCGCGGAGTGGCGCGAGGAGGAAGCGGGCAATCGGCCCAGCCCGCCGGTGCTGCGTAGGGTTGGTCGGTGGCCGTCACCGACGTTTTCGCACGGCGGGCAACACTGGCCCGCTCGCTGCGGCTGCTGTCGGAGTTTCGCCACGAGCAGCCCGACCCGGCGCGGTTCTATCGCACGCTGGCGGCCGATACCGCGGCGATGGTCGGCGACCTATGGCGGGGAACGCATGGCGAGCCCCCGGCCGGCCGCACGCTGCTCGACGTCGGCGGCGGGCCCGGATATTTCGCGGCGGCGTTCGCCGAGGCCGGTGTCCGCTACATCGGCGTCGAACCGGATCCGGGCGAGATGCACGTGGCCGGGCCGGCTTTCGCCGGGGTGACCGAGACGTTTGTCCGGGCGTCGGGCATGGCGCTGCCGTTCGCCGACGACTCGGTGGACATCTGCTTGTCTTCCAACGTCGCCGAACACGTGCCGCGACCGTGGCGGCTCGGTGGCGAGATGCTGCGGGTGACCAGGCCGGGTGGGCTGGCCGTGCTGTCCTACACCGTCTGGCTGGGCCCGTTCGGCGGCCACGAGATGGGCCTGAGCCACTACCTGGGTGGCGCCCGCGCCGCCGCGCGGTACGCCCGCAAACATGGTCATCCGGCGAAAAACGACTACGGGTCGTCGTTGTTCGCGGTGTCGGCCGACGACGGCCTGCACTGGGCCGCGAGCACCGGCGCCGCCGTGGCCGCATTTCCGCGCTACCACCCCAGATGGGCGTGGTGGCTGACATCCGTGCCGGTGCTGCGCGAGTTCCTGGTGAGCAATCTGGTGCTGGTGCTCCAGCCGCAAGAATGAACATGTTCTCGTTTTGCTTCGGCTTGGGTAGGGTGGCGGCCATGAGCGACACTAAGACCCAGGCTAAGACCGAATACGACAAACTCTTCATCGGCGGCAAGTGGACCGAGCCGTCGACCAACGAAGTCATCGAGGTGCACTGCCCGGCCACCAGTGAATACGTCGGCAAGGTGCCGATGGCGGCGGCGGCCGACGTTGACGCCGCGGTCGCCGCGGCGCGGGCGGCATTCGACAACGGCCCGTGGCCGACGACGCCGCCGAAGGAACGCGCGGCCGTCATCGCCGGGGCGCTCAAGCTGATGGAGGAGCGCAAGGACCTCTTTACCAAGCTGCTCGCCGCGGAGACCGGCCAGCCGCCGACCAGCGTCGAGACGATGCAGTGGATGAGTTGTATAGGGGCGATGAGCTTCTTCGCCGGTCCCGCCGCCGACCAGGTGAAGTGGCGGGAAACCCGCAACGGCGCTTACGGGCAGACCATCGTGCACCGCGAGCCGATGGGCGTGGTCGGGGCGATCGTGGCGTGGAACGTACCCCTGTTCCTGGCGGTCAACAAGCTGGGCCCCGCGCTGCTGGCCGGGTGCACGGTGGTGCTCAAGCCCGCCGCCGAAACACCGTTGAGCGCAAACGCTTTGGCCGAGGCGTTCGCCGAGGCCGGCCTGCCCGAGGGTGTGCTGTCGGTGGTGCCCGGCGGGATCGAGACCGGACAGGCGCTGACGTCCAACCGGGACGTCGACATCTTCTCCTTCACGGGCAGCTCGGCCGTCGGCAAGGAGGTCGGGCGCCGCGCCGCCGAACTGCTCAAGCCGTGCACCTTGGAGCTTGGCGGCAAATCCGCGGCCATCCTCCTCGACGACGTCGACCTGGCCGCCGCGATCCCCATGTTGGTGTTCTCCGGGATCATGAACAGCGGGCAGGCCTGCGTGGCCCAGACCCGCATCCTGGCGCCGCGCTCGCGCTACGACGAAATCGTGGACGCGGTAAGCGCTTTCATGCAAGCGCTACCGGTGGGCCCCCCGTCGGACCCGGCCGCCCAGATCGGATCGCTGATCTCGGAGAAGCAGCGTGCCCGCGTCGAGGGCTACATCGCCAAGGGCATCGAGGAGGGCGCCCGGCTGGTGTGTGGCGGCGGCCGGACCGAGGGCCTGGACAACGGCTTCTTCGTGCAACCCACGGTCTTCGCCGACGTCGACAACACGATGACGATCGCGCAGGAGGAGATCTTCGGCCCGGTGCTGAGCATCATCCCCTACGACACCGAGGACGAGGCGATCAAGATCGCCAACGATTCGGCGTACGGCCTGGCCGGCAGCGTGTGGACCGCCAACGTGCCTCGCGGCATCGAGATCTCGGAGAAGATCCGCACCGGGACGTACGCGATCAACTGGTATGCCTTTGATCCCTGCTGTCCGTTCGGCGGCTACAAGAACTCCGGCATCGGGCGCGAGAACGGTCCGGAGGGCGTCGAGCACTTCACGCAGCAGAAGAGCGTGCTGATGCCGATGGGCTACACCCTGGAAAACTAGGGTCAGCTAGCGGCAGCCCGGGAGGCCAGCGCCCGGTCGGAAGCAGGTGTGGCGCGGCACGTTGCCTCGGGGGGCGTGGTACTTAGGTGGTGGGAACCATTTACGGCCTAAGTGAGGAATGCCGTGCTGCACCGATTAGCGCGTCTGGCGATCGCTGCGCCGGGGTTGATCGTCGCGGTGGCGGTGCTCTTCGCCGCAGGGGCCGGCTGGTACGGCTCCTCGGTCACAAAGAACCTGTCGGCCGGCGGCCTTCAGGACCCGGCGGCTGAGTCATCGCGCGCCGGCCGGCTACTGGCTGACAAGTTCGGTCAGGGCGACCTGCAGTTGATCTTCATGATCACCGCCGAAGGGGGCGTGCGGAGCGCGGCGGCGCGGACCGTCGCGACCGATATCGTCGAACAACTGCACCATTCGCCGTTCGTCGGTGCGGTGAGTTCGACTTGGACGGCCCCACCGGCCGGTGCGGCGGCGCTGGCCAGCAAGGACGGCAAATCCGGGCTTGTCATCGCCGCCATTTCCGGCGGTGGCAGCCAGGGACAAGAGCACGCGAAAGCGTTGGTTCGGCAGCTGGTTGTGCCGCACGCGGGTGTCACGGTCCGCGCCGGGGGCCCCGCGATGGCCTACGTGCAGATCAATACACAAACCAAACAGGATCTGCTGGTGATGGAATCCATCGCGATCCCGCTCAGCTTCCTGGTGCTGGTCTGGGTGTTCGGTGGGCTGTTGGCGGCCGCGTTGCCGGTGGCAGTGGGCCTGTTGGCGATCGCGGGCACGACCGCCGTGCTCCGCACCATCGCGTTGACCAACGAGGTTTCGATCTTCGCGCTGAACCTCGCCGTCGCTCTGGGCCTGGCATTGGCGCTCGACTACACACTGCTGATCATTAGCCGGTTCCGCGAAGAGCGGGCCGACGGCGCGGCCGTCGACGCTGCGCTGAATCGCACCATGGCGACCGCCGGCCGCACAGTGTTGTTCTCGGCGTTGACTGTCGGCTTCTCGATGGGTGCGCTGGCGCTGTTCCCGATGTATTTCCTGAAATCGTTCGCCTTCGCCGGCGCTGCGGTGGTCGCGCTGACGGCTGTTGCCGCGTTGTTGGTGGCGCCGGCCGCCATCGTGCTGCTCGGCGACCGCATCGATGCGCTGGACGTCCGACGTTTGGGCCGTCGGCTGCTGCGCCGCCCAGATCCGGCGCCCCGGCCGTTGCAACAACTCTTCTGGTACCGATTGACGAAGTTCGTGATGCGCCGGGCCGTGTTGGTCGGGCTTCCGCTGATCGCACTGCTGGTGTTGCTGGGTGCGCCGTTCCTCGGCGTGCGATGGGGATTCCCCGACGATCGGGTGTTACCCGGCTCGGCCTCCACACGCCAAGTAGGCGACCAGCTCCGCGAGAACTTCCCGAGCGACCCGGCCTCGGCGGTGACCGTGGTCATCCCCCGCAGCGGTGATGTCAGCACGCCTGAGCTGGCGCGCTACGCGGCGCAGCTGTCTCGGGTCGCCGACGTGTCCTCCGTGTCGGCACCTGTCGGCTCCTACGTACACGGTGCGCGGGTGGGGCCGCCCACCGCCCCCACCGCGATGGCCGATGGCAGCGCCTTCTTGACCGTGTCCAGCACAGCGCCGCTGTTCTCCGCGGCCTCCGAGAGCCAGCTCGACAGCTTGCACGCGGTGCCGGGACCTTCCGGCGAGCGTGTCCAGCTGACCGGGACCGCTCAGATCACCCACGACAGCGCGGCGACGATCAACGCTCGCCTGCCGTTAGTGCTGGGGGTGATCGCGACCGTCACCTTTGTGCAGCTGTTCCTGCTGACCCGCAGCGTTGTGCTGCCGTTGAAGGCGTTGCTACTCAACGCCTTATCGCTTACCGCCGCATTCGGCGCGCTGGTCTGGGTTTTCCAGGACGGCCACCTCGGCGGACTCGGTACCACTGTCACCGGCACGTTGGTGCCGAATATCCCGATTTTGTTGTTCTGCGTCGCGTTTGGGCTGTCGATGGATTACGAGGTGTTTCTGATCTCTCGTATCAACGAGTATTGGTTGCAAAGTGGTCAGACCCGCGCCGACAACGACGAGAGCGTCGCCCTGGGCCTGGCTCGCGTCGCCCGCGTGGTGACGGCCGCGGCCTTGGTGATGTCGATTTCGTTCGCGGCACTGATCGCTGCCCAGGTGTCCGTCGTGCGGATGTTTGGACTGGGTCTCACGTTGGCGGTGCTCATGGATGCCACCCTGGTGCGCATGCTGCTGGTTCCCGCGTTCATGCATGTGCTGGGCCGCGCCAATTGGTGGGCACCGCATCCGATCGCCTGGTTGCGCGGTCATGTCCGGACCGGTGAAGCACGCCCGCAGACCGAGGCAAGCAGGTAACTCAGGTCACGATCGCTGAACCCAGTTCGATGACGCGGATCTCGCCGGTGGCGCCGTCCACTTCGACAACCGATCCCCCCGGAAGCCGCCTCGAGGCGCCGTCGGCGTTGACAACGCACGGAACGCCGAATTCCCTTGCTACCACAGCCGCGTGTGACATCGGACCACCGAGATCGGTCACTACGGCCGCGGCATAGGCGAAGGCGGGCGTATACCCGACGTCGGTGACCTCGGCGACGAGAATCTCACCTGGCTGTAGGTCGTCGATTGTCTCCGGGCGGACGATGCGCACGCGACCACGGACTCGTCCGCCGCAGATGCCGCGGCCATACACGGTCTCGCCGACGGCCAGTACCGGCACCGACGTGTCTGCCGGCCGCCAGCTTTCAGAAAAAGCCAGCGGCGGGTATACCGCAGCCAGCGAACGCTGCTCGGCGCGACGCCGCGCCACGACGTCAGAGACATTGGGCGGCAACGAATTAAGCTCGTCGACGAGCAGATAGAATACGTCTTCCGCGGTCTCGAAGACCCCGGCGGCGGTGAGCCTGCGCCCGTATTCGCGCAGCATCAGCCGCAACACCCAGATAGCACGAATCACCTTATCGCGACGCACTTCACGATCTCGCAGTTGTTGCGCGGCGAGCGTGGCAATCGGGCGCGCCAGGATCGGGATCCGCGGACTTTGAGGTGTCACGGGCGCTGGGGCACCCAGCGACTTGGCCACCATGCGGATAAAGAGTTCAGGGTTATCGGCGTAGGTGCTCGACTGCATCTCCGCTTCGGCCGGACCGCGATGCCCGATAGATGCCAACTCGGTGGCGAAAGCGGCATAGAACCCGGGTACCTGCTCGCGCAGCACGTCAAGATGCTCGCCTGGCTCGGTCAGGAGTTCTGTCACGACGGGATCGCGTTGGGCCAGAGCCACCAACCGGCGTACCGCATCCAGCGCGTGCGCACTCACCAGATCCGGCCCGGCCATCGGCGTAATGTCATGTCCGGTCAAACGACGCAGGAAAAAGCCGTGGGCCGTGCACAACAAGATCGACGCCGACGCCAAGACCCAGCCGTGAACGGCATGGTCGCGCGTCAAAGCGATCTGGCTGAGCAGCCGCTGGTCGCTCATATTGGTGAAGTCTTGGCCAACAGATCGCTCCAACCGGTCGATATCGGCGACGAAATCCCTGGTGTCGCGGACAGATCCCGCGCTGATCCCCACGAATTTCGCGCCATATATCAAGATGTCACGCAGTTGTCCTGCGGCGCTGCGGGATTCGCGCGGGGGAGGCTCCGCGCCGAACAGCGGAATGGCGGCGATCGTGGGACCGAAGAACTGGCCGAGTATCGTTGATGTGTTGGCGAACGGCACGATTTCGCTCATAAAGTGCACGGAGGTCACTCCTCCATACAGTCGGTGCGCGAATACTCCGATGGTTCGCGAGGCCATCTCGCGCTGGACCACGCCTCCAGGTCGCAGCGTCGCGGCGATCCTCACCCCACCGGCGCGCACGCCCCGTACCGTCACCGACGCGGACGACGGTGAGAAAGGTCCGGGCAGCGCCTCGGCCAGGTTCGTCGCGACGAAGGTCGGAAAGCGCGGGTCGATCGGGGTATCGAACTCACCGTTGCGACCCTCGGGGCCAGCCGGCACTGGCATGACTCCGTCGACTGCGGTGCCTTCGACCGCCGGAATGCCGTCAACACGGCCCACTCGCCATGGCACCGATATCGTTCTCCCGGCAAAAGATACCCGTCCGCGCACCGCGAGCCTGAGATCAGCCGCGCATTCGTGTGCGCTCCAAACCGGCTCGAATCCCCACGCATTTTCCAGCCGCGTGGTGTCCATCAGTGAAAAGCTCAGTGGCAGAACCGATTCAGGCCCTGGCAATAGCGAGAGCGCACGACGCAGCATCCCTAGACGAAGCCGCACCAGCGGACGTCCGATGGTCGCCGCCAGCTCCTTGAGGGTCAGAACCCCGGGTGCGGCAAGGTTGACGGCGCCGCTTTCGACGTCGTCATCCAGGACCGCGCGGACCAGGAGTCTTTGTATGTCATCGGTGTGCACGACCTGTAGCGGGTGATCCCCGGAGCTCGCGACGTCGAGCAGCATCGGAGTGGCCAACAATCGGAGCAGAGCATTGTCTACTTCGCGACCGAGCACCAACGCCGAACGGACCGCGACCCATTCGACACCGGCCTCGGCTATCATCGCCTCGACTGCCGGGGCCGGGACCTCGTCCTCGGTCAGTGGGGCGGTCCGGTCCGCAAGTGTGTCGTAGACCTGTGCGGACGAGACGAAAACGATCCGCCGGGAACCGGAGATCGTCATCGCCTCAAGCAGATTAGTCGCGCCAGCGGCGTTGACATCGCGGGCCACCCCACGGGCGGAACCGCCAGCACAGTGGACAACAGCCTCTGCGCCTGTGACGGCACGCCGGACCGCTTTCGCGTCGCAGATATCTGCTTCGGCGAAATCCATTGCCAGAGGCCAGCTATCGGGACGTCGACGGGCCAAGCCAACCACGTTGTGGCCAGCATTGTGCAGCCTGGACGCGACTCCACGACCAACGACGCCGCCTGCCCCGGTTACGACGATCTTCATCCGCCGGCCCTCTGCCTAATCACTTCTGACTCGAGTAATTATCGGTAACGTGTTTGACCAAGGTTTCCACATCCATGCTGTCAATTGAAGCGGGCGTCGGAATCTCGGCTTCTGTTGTCACTGCCGATCCCGGTGAATCCGCCAGACCCAGCAAGCTATCCAGAATCCCGGCTTCGCGCAGCCGTGAAATAGGTATCGACGTCAAGATCTGTCGAATGCCTTCCTCATTGACGACCGGATCGTTGCCGGTGCTGTCGCCCTGGAAGTTGTCCAGTAGGTGGCGGGCCACTGCGGTGGGGGTGGGGTAGTCGAAGATCAGGGTGGGTGACAGGGCCAGTCCGGTGGTGGTTTTCAGGCGGTTGCGCAGCTCGACAGCGGTCAGCGAGTCAAACCCGAGGTCTT
>NZ_JBKQOI010000096.1:0-65589 GCF_052145595.1 Mycobacterium sp.
CCCAGCGCTTCGCCCCGATCAACAGCTGGCCGGACAACGTGAGCCTGGACAAGGCCCGCCGGCTGCTGTGGCCGGTCAAGCAGAAGTACGGCAACAAGATCTCCTGGGCGGACCTGATCATCTTCGCGGGCAACTGCGCGTTGGAGTCGATGGGTTTCAAGACCTTCGGCTTCGCGTTCGGCCGCGAAGACATCTGGGAGCCAGAGGAGATTCTCTTCGGCGAAGAGGGCGAATGGTTGGGCACCAACAAGCGCTACTCCGGTAAGCGCGACCTCGCGGAGCCGTACGGCGCCACCACCATGGGTTTGATCTATGTGAATCCGGAAGGCCCCGAGGGCAAGCCGGATCCGATCGCCGCGGCGGTGGACATCCGTGAGACGTTCGGCCGGATGGCGATGAACGACGAGGAGACCGCCGCACTCATCGTCGGTGGCCACAGCTTCGGCAAGACCCACGGTGCCGGCGACGGGGACCTGGTCGGTCCCGAGCCGGAGGCAGCCCCGATCGAACAACAAGGTCTGGGCTGGAAGAGCTCCTACGGCAGCGGTTCGGGCAAGGACGCCATCACCAGCGGCCTGGAGGTGGTCTGGACCGCGACCCCGACCACGTGGGGCAACGGTTTCCTGCAGAACCTGTACGGCTACGAGTGGGAGCTGACCAAGAGTCCCGCCGGAGCCTGGCAGTTCGTGGCGAAGGACGGCGCCGGTGCCGGCACCATTCCGGATCCCTTCGGCGGGCCGGGACGCGCCCCGACGATGCTGGTCACCGACATCTCGATGCGGGAGGACCCGATCTACCGCGAGATCACCCGGCGCTGGCTGGATCACCCCGAGGAGCTGGCCGAGGCATTCGCCAAGGCCTGGTACAAGCTGCTGCACCGCGACATGGGCCCGATCAGCCGCTACCTCGGGCCCTGGATTCCCGAGCCGCAGCTGTGGCAGGACCCGGTTCCGGCGGTCGACCACGCGCGCGTCGACGATCAGGACGTCGCGGCCCTGAAGAGCAAGGTGCTCGCGTCCGGCCTGTCAGTTCCTCAGCTGGTCAAGGCGGCCTGGTCGGCGGCCGCGAGCTACCGCAACACCGACAAGCGCGGTGGCGCGAACGGGGGGCGGCTGCGCCTCGAACCGCAGCGCAGCTGGGAGGTCAACGAGCCCTCCGAGCTGCAAAAGGTGCTGCCGGTGCTGGAGAAGATCCAGCAGGACTTCAACGGCTCGGCGTCCGGCGGCAAGAAGATCTCGCTGGCCGACCTGATCGTGCTGGCCGGGTCCGCGGCGGTGGAGAAGGCGGCCAAGGACGCCGGCTACGAGATCTCGGTGCACTTTGCTCCGGGGCGTACCGACGCCTCGCAGGAAAACACCGACGTGGAGTCGTTCGCGGTGCTCGAACCGCGGACCGACGGGTTCCGCAACTACGCGCGGCCGGGCGAAAAAGCTCAGCTGGAGCAGCTGCTGGTGGAGCGGGCGTACTTGCTGGGTCTGACCGCGCCGGAGCTGACGGTGCTCATCGGCGGGCTGCGTGCCCTCGGTGCCAACCACGGCGGCAGCAAGTACGGCGTGTTCACCGACAAGCCGGGCGCGTTGACCAACGACTTCTTCGTCAACCTGCTCGACATGGGAACCGAATGGAAGGCGTCGCAGAGCGCGGAGAACGTTTACGAAGGCCACGACCGGGCGTCGGGCGCTCTGAAGTGGACGGCGACCGCGAATGACCTTGTGTTCGGCTCGAACTCGGTGCTGCGTGCGGTGGCCGAGGTCTACGCCCAGGACGACAACAAGGGGAAGTTCGTCGAGGACTTCGTCGCGGCATGGGCCAAGGTCATGAACAACGACCGGTTCGACCTGAATTAACCCGGCACCGGATCGACACTAAAGCGACACCCCGCGAGCCATCGGCTCGCGGGGTGTCGTCAACGAGGGAAGTCCCATTGGCCGAAATCGGGCGCCAGGACGTCGTCCACGTCCACGTTTATCCCGCCGAGAAGGGGACCCGGGTTCGACGGGCTGTTGACCACCGACTGGTAGAGCACCGCCGCGGGTTCGCGCTCCCCGTGCGACCACGACCTCGTCTGCCACGCCCACCGGTGCCCCGCGGTGCTCGAGTTTCCTATTACGCCGTCCCTGATCGCCCAGCCACACGCCTGGGCATGCCCATAGATGCCGGTGCGGCCCACGCCCATGACCGAGTTGATTCCTCGAAACCAATCGACGGCAACGCCATTCCAGGTGTTGAGGTCGATATCGTCATCGACGCTGAAGAAGATCGGGGCCGAACCACTCCCCCCGGCGGCGGCATGTAGTCGCAGGGCTGTCTGAGCATCGGCCGCGCCGCCGTTGTACCCGCGGGTGAAGTCCGACGGGTCGGGCCAACCGGGTTTGCCGTACTGGAAATTGCTGACGATTTGCAGGCCCGCTGCGCGCAACGCGTCCGCGTACTCCCGGGTGATGGGTTTTGCCTCGAAGTTCGCGCCCGGCCGCGACTCGGACACGTAATTCACCACCCCGCCATAGCCCGCCGACTTGATCTCATCCGGCGCGATCCGCCGCTCGGCGAAATCGATCAGCTGCAGGTCGGCGGCCCACGCCCTGCCCGCGTCGAGCGGTGCAGCCGCAAGACTCAGGAGAGCCGGTGCGAAGGCATATTTGAAGACGTCGCGTCGTGAGACCGATCGCTGTCCGCCGCGTCCGGTCGGCGCAGCCGAATCCTGCACCGCGCGATGGTAACAAAATCGTCCACCGGGTTTTTTGCGAGAGACCCGTGTGGCGGGCGTGACCGCTGCGTTTGATGTTGAGTTGGGCCGGGGCGCGTTGCGGCGTTTAGGTGACCGAACTATAGTCTGGACACATGTCCAGTTTGCTGTCACGGGGTTCGGGAGCCCGTTGATCGCGATGGATTGGGGGGTGGCCGTCCGCGGCCTTTCATCAGCGGATAAGAGTTGAGTATGCGAATTGCCCTGCTGTCCTACCGCAGCAAGGACCATTGCGGCGGACAGGGCGTCTACGTGCGCCATCTCAGCCGCGGCCTGGTCGAACTCGGCCATGAAGTCGAAGTGTTTTCCGGCCAGCCCTATCCGGAACTGCTGGATCCGCGGGTGCGGTTGACCAAGGTGCCCAGCCTGGATCTATACCGCGAGCCCGACCCGTTCCGGGTGCCGCGTCCGAGCGAGATCCGCGACTCGATCGACCTGTTGGAACTGCTGACGGTGTGGACGGCGGGCTTTCCCGAGCCGCGAACCTTCACGCTTCGCGTTGCCCGGCTATTGGCCGACCGGCCGAACGATTTCGACCTCGTGCACGACAACCAGAGCCTGGGGGCCGGCCTGCTCGCGATCGCTGACATGGGGCTGCCGGTGGTGGCCACCGTGCACCACCCCATCACGCGCGATCGGGTGCTCGACATCGCCGCGGCACGATGGTGGCGAAAGCCCTTGGTGCACCGCTGGTATGGGTTTTCCAAAATGCAGAAACAGGTGTCGCGCCAGATTCCGGACCTGTTGACCGTCTCGTCGTCGTCGGCCGCCGACATTGTCGCCGACTTCGATGCCTCGCCGGACCAACTGCATGTGGTGCCGCTGGGGGTGGACACCGAACTGTTCAAGCCGGGATCGCAACCACGGCAACCCGGTCGCGTCATCGCCATCGCCAGCGCCGACACCCCGCTGAAGGGGGTCAGCACGCTGCTTCAGGCCGTCGCCAGGGCCCGCATGAACCGCGACCTCGAGTTGCGGCTCGTCGCCAAGGTGGAACCCAACGGTCCCACCCACAAACTCATCGCCGAACTGGGGATCTCCGACATCGTCCACATCACCAGCGGGCTTTCCGACGCCGAGCTGGCCGCCCTGTTCGCATCCGCCGAGGTGGCCTGCATTCCGTCTCTCTACGAAGGGTTTTCGCTGCCTGCGGTGGAAGCCATGGCGAGCGGAACCCCGATCGTCGCCAGTCGGGTGGGCGCGCTACCCGAGGTCCTGGGGACCGATGGCGCCTGCGGTGAGCTGGTGCCGGCCGCCCACGTCGAAGCGCTCACCCGCGCGCTCGGCGAGCTTCTCGACTCGCCGGAAAAGCGTCGCAGCATGGGGCAGGCTGGCCGAAATCGCGCAATCAACGTGTTCAGTTGGGAAGCCGTGGCCGCTCAAACGGTGCGGGTCTATGAACGGGCGATCGCGCGCCGCGCCGGCAGCGAGGGCGAAGCGCGATGCTGACAGTCGATTTCGACCGGCTCGGTGTCGGGCCGTCCGTCAAGGTCATCGACGTGGGTTGCGGAGCCGGCCGGCACGCCTTCGAGGCGTATCGGCGCGGCGCCGACGTCATCGCCTTCGATCGCGATACTTCCGAACTGCGTTCCGTGGACACCATCCTGCGCGCGATGGCCGAGACCGGCGAGGCGCCCGGAGCGGCGTCGGCGAAAGTGGTTCTCGGTGACGCGCTGCGCCTGCCGTACGCCGACGAGACGTTCGACTGCGTCATCGCCTCTGAAATCCTGGAACACGTCCCACAAGACGACGCCGCCATCGCAGAGCTGGTCAGGGTGCTCAAAGTCGGTGGCACACTGGCGGTCAGCGTGCCGCGGTGGCTTCCCGAGCGGGTGTGCTGGCTGCTTTCCGACGAATACCACAGCAACGAAGGCGGCCACGTGCGCATCTACCGAGCCAGCGAATTGCGAGACAAGATCACCAGCGGCGGAATGGAATTGACGCACGCCCATCACGCGCACGCGCTGCACTCGCCGTTCTGGTGGCTGAAATGCGCTGTGGGCGTCTCCAATGCCGGGCATCCCGCGGTGGCCGCCTACCACAAGCTGCTGGTATGGGATCTGATGCGGCGCCCGAAGGCGACGCGACTGGCGGAGTCACTGCTCAACCCGTTCGTCGGCAAGAGCGTGGTCATGTATTTTGCCAAGTACTTTATCGCGCAGCATGCGGCGCAAAGCGAAGCGGCCCCGGGGTACTCAGTTGCATCGGTTTAGCCCACCGGCGGTTCCGGGTGTCCTTACTCCCGACCAATGCCGGCAGACCGCGATGTCGATAGCCGCTGCGCAGGAATCTTCAGGCGCCATCCCATGGTTCGAGGGGGGTCACACCGATCCGTGGGACCACGTGGAATGCGCCATGGCGCTCACCGCGGCCGGACTGCTGGAACCGGCGCGCGCCGCATTCGAGTGGAGCCGTCAGACGCAGCGGCCCGACGGCTCTTGGCCCATCCAGACTCGCGCGGGGACCGTTGAGGACGCCAACAGCGACAGCAACTTCTGCGCATATATCGCCACCGGTGTGTGGCACCACGTGCTGGTCACCGGCGACGCGTCGTTTGCTGCCGAAATGTGGCCGGTGGTGCAGAGGGCGATCGATTTCGTCATCGACCTACAGGTTGGCTATGGCGAGATCTATTGGGCCCGAAGCGAAACCGGACCCGTTCCCGAAGCCCTGCTGACCGGGTGCGCCAGCGTGTTCCACAGCATCCGATGCGCGCTGGCCCTGGCCGGTCTTATCGGGGAACCGCAGCCGGAGTGGGAACTGGCGCTGGGCCGACTCGGCCACGCGATCGGCGCGCATCCGGAGGCGTTCACCGAGAAGGAGCGCTACTCGATGGACTGGTACTACCCCGTCCTGGGTAGTGCACTGCGGGGCCCGGCGGCCACCGCCCGGATCAAAGAGCGCTGGGACGACTTTGTGGTCAGCGGTCTCGGCATCCGCTGCGTCGACGACCGGCCCTGGGTGACCGGCGCCGAAACATGCGAACTGGTGATGGCCCTCGACGCGATCGGCCACCGCTCTGCGGCACACCGGCAATTCGCCGCGATGCAGCACCTGCGCGAAGACGACGGCTCGTACTGGACGGGCTTGGTATTCGCTGACGGGAAGCGGTGGCCCGAGGAGCGCACCACCTGGACCGGGGCGGCGATGATCCTGGCGGCCGACGCGCTGTCGAACACCACGGGTGGCAGTCGGGTGTTCCGCGGCGACGGGCTGCCGATGGGCCTGCAAACCGACTTCGATTGCGAATGCGTGGTCAGCGGCCCCGGCCGGTGACTTAAATCCTGACGATCTGCTCCCCCGGCGCGCCGCCGGTGCGTTCGAGCACCCGTAGCGACCCGGTCACCGAAACCTCCCGAAACTGACCGGAATCGATGGCGCGGCAATAGATCTGGTACGGCGCCCGCCCGCCGTCGCGCGGGTCCGGGAACACATCGTGGATGACGAGCGCCCCGCCGACGCTCACCCATTTCGCCCAGCCGTCGAAGTCCTGACGGGCCGCGGCTTCGGTGTGGCCGCCGTCGATGAACAAGAACTGCAACGGTGCCCGCCACCCCCGGGCCACAATCGGCGACTTGCCCACGATCGCGACGACGTGGTCGTCCAGCCCGGCGGCGTCCAGCGTGCGACGAAACGTCGGCAGCGTGTCGAACAGTCCGGTGACATCATCGACCAGCGAGGCATCGTGGTATTCCCAGCCGGCTTGGTGTTCCTCCGAACCATGGTGATGGTCGATGGTGTAGAGCACGCTGTCGGTCTGTTGCGCCGCCGCGCCCAGCAACAGGGTGGATTTGCCGCAATACGTACCGACCTCGACACCGACACCGCCGTCGAGGTACTGCACCGCGGCGTCGTAAAGCGCACGTCCCTCGTCGGCCGGCATGAAACCCCGCACCTGCTCGGCCAGCGCGAACAGGCGCTCGGTTGAACTGACATCGGCGCGGCTCATCCGTTGAACCTATCGGTCGGCGTGGTCGCACCGACAGGCCGGGCAACCGGCGCGGTGTTCTTTCCGGCCGGCCAGCGGCTCGGGCCAGATCGCTTTACTATTCATGCTGTGCGCGTCTTGCCAGCTCGCAAATGGGTTGAGGTCAGCCTGGCGGCGGTTGTTACCGCGGCCGCGCTGACGTTGACGGCTGCGGTGCTGCCGTCCGGGGTGCCGGGTGCCGCGCGGTCTGCCGCCGCGGCGAACTGTCCGGCGGTGCAGGTCGTTTTCGCTCGGGGCCGGCAGGAATCACCGGGCACGGGCGTGCTGGGTAACGCGTTCGTCAACGCGCTGCAATCCAAGGTTCCGAACAAGAACGTCGGCGTTTACGCCGTGAAGTACCCAGCCGACACGGAGGTTGACGTCGGCGCGAACGACATGAGCCAGCACGTCCAGTACATGGTCAACAACTGCCCGGACACCCGGCTGGTGCTCGGCGGCTACTCGCTGGGCGCCGCCGTCACCGACGTGGTGCTCGCGGTGCCGTTCTCCGCGTTCGGTTTCGACAACCCCCTGCCGGAGGGCACCGATCAGCATGTCGCGGCCGTCGCGCTGTTCGGCAACGGAATCCAGTGGGTGGGCCCGATCACCAACTTCAGCCCGATCTACAACGACAGGACGATCGAGTTGTGCCACGGCGACGATCCCGTCTGCAACCCGGCCGACCCACACACCTGGCAGGACAACTGGCCACAACATCTCGCCAGCGCCTACATCCAGGCGGGCATGGCCAACCAGGCCGCCGACTTCGTCGCGAGCAAGCTCTAGTCGATCTTCGCTCGGTCAGCGATCGGGTTTGCTAGGTCGAGAACGTGCGCGCGCCGTCTTCGAGGGGCAGACGCAGGGAATTCACGAGATAGCTGACGGTCCGGTAGGCACCGGCCAGCATGAGTAGCTCCAGGATGGCCTCGTCGCTGTGGTATGTGCTCAGCCGTGCCCACAGGTCGTCGTCGACCGTGCAACTGCGGTGCAAGCCGTCGCACAGTTGAATCAGGACACGATCCGCGTCGTCCCAGCAAGGATCCTCTGGCCCTCCGGTTGTCAGCGATGCGATCTGTTCCTCGCTCAGGCCCGCCCTGGTCGCGAAGGTGCTCACGTGCACTCCCCACTCGTACTCGGCGTCGCAGGCCGCGGTGACCCTGTCGATGACTATCTCGCGCTGACGGATTGTCAGGTGTCCCCGGTCGAGCAGGCCGGAGCTGAAGAATTTGAAGAACAGCCGGCGATCGCGGGCCAATGTGGTGAACAGCAGCAACGGCGGGTTGCCACGCATGACGGCGTCGATGGCCTGCTGGATGTCGGCGGGTAAGGGCGAAGGAGCGGGCGCGATGCGTCCGCTACGGTTTTTGTAGCGGTCCATGCTGGCACTCTACGCTGCGATGCTTCAAAATATGTAGCGTGACAGCTCCGCGGATCGGGTCGCCGGTACGGGGATCGACTTCGGGTCGGCCGATCATGGTCGTCCTCGATGCCCTGGGCCGGCGCGGAGCACTGCGGGTGCTGTGGGAATTGCGCAGCGATACGTTGACTTTTCGCGCCCTGCAGTCGGCATCCGGCATGAATCCCGGGTCGCTCAACACCCGCCTGAAAGAGCTGCGAGCGCTGCACATCGTCGACCACTCCGGCGGCGGCTATCACCTAACCGACCAAGGGCAATTACTGGTGGCGGCGCTGGGACCGCTACAGGCCTGGGCCGACAACTGGGCGCAACCGGCGCCGTAGCGGCCGGTTAGCAGCCAGTTGGCAATCTCACGCTTCGTAGGTGACCTGGTACCAGTGCCGCACGGGCTTGTGGGTGGTGTCAGCCTGACCCGTGTCGGTCGCGCTCACCACGTTGACGTCGCTCACGTCGGGATTGTGGGCCTCGATGTAGCGCTCCAACTCGTGGATGAGCGCGCTATGTGGCTGAGCTGGGTTTGCGAGCGCCTTCGCTCTGTGTGTTTGCGGCACAAATAGGATTATGCCGACGTCTCCGTCGTTGCGCAGCCTTCGTAATTACGTTGTCCCGCAATATGGCTCGTTGCAAGCGCAGCTAATTCGGCTAATGGGTCTTCCGGCCGCCTAGAGCCGATGGATAGACGGCACGCCGTTGTGCGTGCAGACCGACCTGCAGACCGACATAGCCCAGTATCAGCCCGGTCCCGATCTCGGCGACGGCCGTGAGCCACGAGAACCAGGTGACGTTGATCCGCGGTCCCGAGGTGAAGCTGTCCTGATAGCCCGGCAGAAATGTGGGCAGCACGTGCGCATAGGTAAACAGCGCCGCGCTGCCGAGACCCACGAGGATTGCGGCCTGGGAAGCACGCGGGTGTTGACGCAAGACCAGCACGAGCGCGACCAGCACGAACAACCCCTGGATCATCCCGCCAATCATGATTGATGGCGGCGATGCCGCCATCCCCCGCCGAAGGTGATCGATCCCGTGGACGGTGAACGCCGCCACGAACGCGATCATCGCCAGGGTTAAAGAACGGTGCGCCGTCAATGAGTGGCTGGGCATCGGCTTCTCCCGCATCGAACTACTACCTAGCGTAGTAGCACTCTCGGCCGATGTAAACGCCCCAAGCGTGAATCCGCCTAAGGGCCCTTAGGAAACGTTCGGAAACGTTCGGAAACGTTCGGAAACGTTCAGGCCGGGGTGTCGGTGCTGGTGTACAGCTTGAAGGCGCGGGTGACGGGGGCGACGTCGCCACCCGACGCGGCGGCGTGGCGCCGGGCGACAAAAGACGGATGGCGGCGTATCGCTTCGCTGCGCTCCCGCGCGACGCGCTGAGCCGCGACCCATGCCGGATGTGATTCCAGGAAAATAACCGTCGCCCCCGGTGCGTTCGCCACGATTTCAACTCCTCCCAGAGCAACCCGCAAACCCTACCAACACTGGTTATCGGCTCGTATTCCAGAATGCCCAGCCAATCCTGAGACCAAACCATCCGCCAGGTTGAGAATTAGCCATGAATTTTTTCTGGGGCTGCAGCTTCGTTAGCTGCAAAAGCGGCGCCGGAAAACCCTTGTCGCAGCCTTAAAGCTGTGCGAGCTGTTCGAGCTGGCTCAGCAGTTTTGCGGACGGACTGCGGACGCAACACCACCACCACCACCCTTCGGAAACGACCCACAACGGAACCGAACAGTCGTGACCGTAGCCGAGACCACCGACAACCCTCGGGGAGTCGGGTCGGAAGCCGGCAGCCGTGAACGCCGCGATTCGAAAACGAGATCGCCACTTAGCCCACCGGGTGTCGAAGGGTTCGCGGACGCCTGACGCGCCCAGGCGACAGCCCTGGTCGACACCATTGCGCCCACGGGCGCCTGTGAGGCAACTGCGGCCGTCGGGGCGGATACTTGCTGCGAGGCAATGCTGACCGTGTTAGGTTTGCCGCCAGATAACCAGGCGCAGGGCTTGGTATACGCCGCCTCGGCGGGGGATGAGCTTCCGTTGATCACGCATCTGCTCAAGTCCGCACACGATCTGGCTGAAGACCGGTCCTCGGCGCCCCACGGCATTCTGTGGGGCCTGTTCGCGGGCTCCGACTGCGGTGATGCTTCTCCGCCGCTCAGCGAGGAGGACGTGCTGGGGTGGTTGCCCTCGATCTTCGCGACCGGGATGGAAACCCTCAGCGCCGCCAACTGGAAGGGGGCATCGTGACCGGAACCAAAAATATCCCGATCTTGGCCGACGATGCGCCCGAGGTTGTCGTTGCCGACCGCGCGTATTGGGAGCAGGCGGAAAGGCGCCAGTGGTTCGATCTTCTGCGCGAGCGCGCCCCGGTGCTGATGCATCGGGGCGAATTTTGGATCACCGGCCGCGAAGAGGTGATTGCGGCGCTGCGGAATCCGGCGTTTGTGAAACCTCCGCCGGGGCCGGCTCCGTATCGCCGGGCCATCAACCAGGCGCTAACGCCGCGCGCCGTGGCCGCGATGGAGGGGCCCCTGCGGGAGCAGGCAAGGGTGACCGTCGCTGGTGTCGCCGCGCGAGGGCGCTGCGAGGCGATGTCAGAGATCGCCTACCCTTTCCATGCACGCGCGCTGCTGGCATTCCTGGGCCTGCCGGTATACGCCTGGGTATGGCTGATCGAAAGAATGTCGGCGATCGACGAGAGCCCCCCTGGATCAGCGCCGCGTGCTGAGCTTTACTACTTCCTGAACGCGCACTACCGGCACGGCCGCCTGGCGCAGTTACTCGGCGGCGACGGTGGGCTCAGCGGCCACGAAGTGCTGGGGTGCCACGTCCCGTTTCTGTTCGCGGGCTTTAAAAGCACACCCGCCGCGATCGGCTGGTGTCTCTACGGGCTTGCCCGAAGCCAACACTTACAGGCCGAACTGCGCGACGACCCGGCGCTGATCCCCCCCTTCATCGACGAGACGCTGCGGACCCAGCCACCGATCCCGTCTATCGAGCGTGACACTTCGAAGGCCCTCACCGTTGACGGCTACAGCCTCCCGGCTGCCGCTCCGGTCCGTCTGCACTTGGGGGCGGCCAACGTCGAAGACGATCAGGGGACCACGGCGCCGAAGCATCTGACGTTCGGCGCTGGCCCGCAACGCTGCCCCGCCTCGCACCTTGCGCTCGCCGAGCTGAAGATTCTGGTAGGTGAACTTCTCAGACAGCTCCCCGACTTCGGGTTAGCACCCGACTTCTCGCCGCGATTTTGCGGTGGGCCCATAGACCTGCTGGCCGAGCTGCCGCTGCGGTGGGACGTCTAGACGTCCAGCGTCACTCGTGGCCCCCTTGGCCACGGCCGATCCGCGCATAAACCCGCACCACCGTTCCGCCGTCGTTCGTTTCGTGCCGACCGCATCCACACGCTAGCGACGGCCACCGACAGAATCGCCGTTTCGACCCCGTACAGCGTTGGCTGCTATCGTGCCTTGCTTATGCCGGAGATAGAGCGCCGTCGGATGATGCTGACGACCGGGATCGGCCTGCTGGCAGCTGCGCTGCCCGTCCCCGAGGCCCGGGCCCAACCGCCCCGGGGGCCGCTTCCGGCGGCGCCCAGCGGCCAGGCCGGAACGTACATCTTCCAGGACGAATTCGATGGCCCGGCCGGCTCGGCCCCCGATCCGTCGAAGTGGACCGTGGCGCAAGCCCGCGAGCAAATCAAGGATCCGACGTATTGGGAGCGACCCGAGAACATCGGGCAGTACCGCGACAATCGCCAGAACGTGTTCGTCGACGGCAAGTCCAACCTCATCCTGCGTGCAGCCAAAGACGGACCCACGTACTACAGCGGCAAGGTGCAAAGCCTCTGGCGCGGCGGTGTCGGCCACACCTGGGAAGCCAGGATCAAGCTCGCCTGCCTAACCGCCGGTGCCTGGCCCGCCTACTGGCTGGGTAACGAGGATCAGGGCGAAATAGACGTCATGGAGTGGTACGGCAACGGCAACTGGCCCTCGGCCACCACCGTCCACGCGAGAGCAAACGGCGGCGAATGGAAGACGCACAACATCGCGGTGGACAGCGGCTGGCACACGTGGCGAACCCAGTGGGACGAGGCCGGCATCCGCTTCTGGAAAGACTACGTTGACGGCGCGCAACCCTACTTCGACGTGCCGGCCAGTTCCCTACCGGACTGGCCGTTCAACGGCCCCGGCTACACCGTTTTTCCGGTGTTCAACCTTGCGGTTGCCGGTTCCGGTGGTGGCGATCCCGGGCCGGGTACCTATCCCGCCGACATGCTCATCGACTGGATACGCGTCTGGTAATCGACCGCGGCTCAGCGGGTGAGGAGGGCCGCCGCGCTCCAGGCCCTGCCGCCCGGGTGACGCGGGTCCGGCTGGGGCAGCCAGGTGATCGGGCGCATCCACAGCGGCAGGCGATGGAACCGGTGGGCGGCGATGTAGAGCGCTTCCACTTCGACGGTGCGCCAGCCGAGGTCTTCGAAGTAGGCCAGCCCGTTCTCGGGTGCGAACTTGAACGGCGCGTTCTCGAACATGCCGGCCATCTTCTTGTTCATCATCTTCTTCAGGCCCGGACCGGCGAAGTCGAGCATCCACCAGCCGACCTCGGGCCGCGTGAACGCGTCCGAGAGGGCGACGACGTCACGGTCTTCCAGGTACATCAACAGACCCTCGGTCAGTATCAGCGCCCTCGTGGCGCCGTCCAGCGCGTCGTCTAAGAAGGCGCTTCCGGCCTGCGGGTCGGCCAGGTCGACGGCGGCCCGGGTCAACCGGCACCGCGGTGCCTGGTCGGCGAGCAGCTGCGTCTTTTCCTCGAGCAGCTTCGGCAGATCCGCCTCCACCCACGTGAAGTCAGCCGGAAGCTGCAAACGGTACGGCCGGGTGTCCAAACCGGCAGCCAAGTTCAGCACCCGGTCGCAGCCGTCGGCGATCGCTTCGGCGATGGCATCGTCGATGATTTTGGTGCGCGCGACGAGCCACCAACCGTTGCGAGTCGACCGTGGGACGCGGGCGACGATGGCGCGGCCGTGTTCGCCGGCGAGGCGTTCCGCGAGCGGGTCGCTGAACAGCGCATCGGGACGGGCTGATTCGGTCGCCCGGTGCAATGCGGTCCACCGGGCCGTATCGGAAACATGAGTGATCGAGCCCCCTGACATACGTTGCGTTATAGCATCCGCGGGTTGCGCCGTGGCACGGTCGGTCGCCGACCGACCCCGTTGGGGTGGCCGGTTCTCAATTCCCGGCAAACCAGGCGGCGGTCACCGCGTGGGTCTGGGGCGGCGGGAAGTGGGTGGTCGGTGTGCCCAGTTGACCGATCTTGACCGTCCACACCGGTGTTGAGCGGTCGATGCAGGTCCCGGGGCCCTGGCTGGGGAGCCACAGGACGGCCGGGTTTTCGCCGGGGTTGCCGCATGCGTAGGTGCCGACGTATCCGTCATCGCGCCCACCCCAGGAGCCGCCGTTGCGCATCAGGCAATGCGTGCCGTCGTCGAGGAGCATTGCGAACGGCTCCGGTATGGCGATGGGATGCACGGGCGCAAGCGGCCTGCCATAAGTCACCCGATACAAGCGCTTGTCCCAGGGATTGACCACGCACAACAGCGACCCAGATGTCGACGGCCAGCAGGTGCCGGCGCTGGCCGCGCTCGGCGAGCAGGAGTAGATGTTGTCGGCCACCGCCGACTGCGACGGCGTCGTGCAGTCGTCGACGGCCGCGACGTTGCCCTCCGGTGGCGCCTCTTGGTAACCGTTGATCGGTTGGCCGTTGGACCCGACGGCCACCACGGTGGTCACCTGGGTGGGCGGCGGATCGGCGGCCGCCGGTGCGGCCACGACGAAAGCGGCCATCGTGATCACTGCTATGGGCGCCAGGACAACTCGCGACACCACGTTCACCAAGCCCACCTCCTCGTCGAGCGGCCCCCTTTTGCAGGTTAGAGCGCACACCGTCTCGCGTGCCCGTAATTGATTGGCCAAATCGACCTTGGGTACGGTGCGCTGATGGCCCAACAAAACCGTCGCTTCCTACTCCGCGAACGACCCTCCGGACGCATCGGGCCGCACACCTTCGAGCTGAGCGAGCAGGCGGTTCCCGAGCTCGGCGATGGGGAGGCGCTCGTTCGTGTCGACTGGATCTCACTCGACCCGACGAACCGCACGTGGATCAACGACACTCCGACGTACCTGCCTCCGGTCGGTATCGGCGAGGTCATGCGCGCGGGCGGCCTGGGCGAGGTCATCGCGTCGAAGAATCCGACTTATCCGGTCGGGCAGACCGTGCAAGGTCTCCTCGGCTGGCAGGAGTACGCGGTGGTGTCGAACGCGTCGTTTTTGACGCCGGTCGACCTCGCCGAGGGCGTCTCACCCAGCGCGTACCTCGGCGCGCTGGGGACGACCGGACTCACCGCGTGGATCGGGATCCGCGACATCGGCAAACCGCAGCCGGGCGAGACGGTCGTCGTCTCGGCCGCCGCGGGCGCGGTCGGCTCGGTGGCCGGTCAGCTCGCCAAGGCCGACGGCGCGCGTGTCGTCGGGATCGCCGGCGGACCCGAGAAGTGCGCGCTGCTCACCGACCAGCTGGGCTTCGACGCGGCTGTCGACCACCGCGCCAACGATTGGGCCGCGCAGCTCGCGGCGGCGACGCCCAACGGCATCGACGTCGACTTCGAGAACGTCGGCGGTGAGATCATGGACGCGGTCTTCGTGCGGCTGAACATCCATGCCCGCGTCGCGCTCTGCGGACTGATCTCCGGCTACAACGCGGCCGACCCCCCGCCGGGACCGCGCGCGTTTGCAAACCTGCTCCTTCAGCGCGCCACCCTGCAGGGCTTCATTGTCCTCGACCACTTCGGGCGTTCGCCGGAGGCGATCAGCGAGATCGCCGGCCTGATCGCCGAAGGCAGGCTCACGCCACTAGAGACCGTCGTCGAGGGTTTTGAGCAGCTGCCGACGGCGATCAACATGCTGTTCGACGGCAAAAACGTCGGCAAGCTCGTGGTCAAAATCGCCTAACCGCTGTTTTCGCTTGACGGTCAGCCGAATTCGAGCAGGGCGTAGGCACCGCGGAATGGCTTCGTTGGTGGGAACTGCCAGAACGCGGGGTACAACGTGCCGAAAAACAATCCCCGCCCTTTGGGCATCGGCACGTCGTGTACCGCCCGGACTCCGGGCATGGTGTGCGCCAGATTCGCCAATTGACGCACTGAGAGGCTGAACGGCATCGGCGGCACCCGGTAGCGCTTGGACGAACGCAGCCCCTTCCGTGCGACCCTTTTGACGATGGTCGGCGGGAGGTCAAAAAACATCTGCCCGCCGGGAAACCGCTTGGCGCACTCCCCGATCAGTCCCATCGCCTCTTGCGGTTGCAGATACATCATCAGGCCTTCTGCGGTGACGAACACGCCGTTGCTGCCGTCGACCTTGTCGATCCAGGTGTAGTCGAGAGCAGACTGAGCCAGATAAGTGATCCGCGCCGAATGCGGCAGCAGGCGCTGTCGAAGTTCGATGACCGGAGGCAGATCTACTGAAACCCAGTCGAATTGCGCGTCGGGCAGTACGCGGTCCAGGCGCCAGAACGAAGTTTGGAAGCCTTCGGCAAGCGCGACGACGGTCGCCTTGGGATGCATGGTCAGGTACCTGATTGCGCACCGGTCGACCGCTAGTGAGCGCAACGCCATCTCCTGGCCTTTGCGTCCGAACTTCTCAAAGTCGAAGTCGATGGACTCGACGAGGCTGACGGCCATCGGGTCATCGATGATCGGGTCAGGGTGCCCGGCCTGATGGGCCCTGCCATAGAGCGTCACCAGGGCTGTTTCCGAGACGCCGGTCAGCAGGCCGGCGTCCACTTTGTGGTTGGCTCCATGACTCATGAAGTCAAACCGTACCGGCACGAGCGACATTGGACGCCGTCGTGCCAGCCTGCTTCACCGCCGAAACAGGTACCGCACGACCGAAAGCAATACCGTGCCCACGACCGAGACCAGCAGCATCGATACCAACGGAATGTAGACGCGCACATTTCCGCGCTCGATCCGGATATCGCCCGGGAGGCGACCGAACCAAGAGAGTCCACCGGCCCAAACCAGGATGCCCAGCAGCACCAGGAGAATCCCCGCCACCACGACGAATGGGCCTAGGTTGCGTTCCACGGTGGCAGCCTAGGCGGGCGCGGATTCCGGGTCGACCGGAATCGCGATCTCATTGCGACGCCACGCCGGCAGCGTCCAGGGCGGGTCGTAGAACCAGGCCTCAGCCTCTCCCGTGGGGTCGACCCCCTTGTCCTGCAATACCTTGAACAGCTCGTCGGTGCGGGCGGCGACCGCCTTGGGACTGCGGTCACCGCTGAATCTCAGCACCGCCACCGTTTCGGGCGGCACGGTGACCAGGCGGACCTGATCGTCGCTGGGCGTGGGAAGGGTCTCCATCGTCCAGTTCGCGGGCATGAAAAACCGGATGACCCAGCCGCTATCACCGCCGGTTGCCTGAACAACGGGTGCGGTCATCGCTATCTGCTGGCCGCCCCGCGTCGAATGCTGGCTGACCGGCGCTGTCATCGAGATCGTCTGATCGCGGCGGTTGCCGCCGAAGATGTAACCGGCCAACCGCCGAAAGCCGACATTGCGAGCGCGGTTTTCGTCGCCGACGACCGTCGTCTCGGCGGCGATCCGCGGACCGTAGCGGCGTATTTCCACGGTGTCAGTGAGTTGGCGGCGCGTGTAGTTCGGCTCCTCGGTTCCAACCCGGATGCCGACCACCGCTAAAAGCGATTCAATGATCTGCTCGGCGAGCTTGATCGGGGTCATCATTGGGATCATTCCTTTCTGGGGACGGCGGTGGCCGTCACCGCTATGGCGGCAGGAATCAGAGTTCGTGTCTGCGTATCGCTCCCGGTGAAAAATTCGGTAACTGAAGTCGACCTAGCTGGGTGGTGGGTGCCACAAGAGAGGTCATTACCCAAACGCAGTGTCACCCGACCCTGTCTTACGTCAGAAATGCGGGTAATGCCGCCCAGACGACCCACTTCCGAGGCTGCGTCGTGCGGACGTAGTTGGGATCGGTAGCCCACCCGACGATCTGTACTTAACGCAAGGCCGACGCCAACGGGGCGGCACCTCATGAAAGGAAGGCAGATCAAATGAAGATTGTACCCACCAGCATCGAAGAACAGATCAACCGCGTCGATCGGCAGCGCAGCCTGTACATCGGGATCAGCGCCGGCCTGATCGCCCTGTGGAGCGTGTTCCGCCTGATCTGGGTGCTGTACATCGGCATGACGTTTGGTTGGTTCTTGGGGTCGATGGTTTTCCCACTGGTGTTGTGGGGCGTGATCGGCGCCGTCGCGGCGGTCGCGGCAGTCGGGTTCCTCACCCGCTACAGCAAGGGATCTTGAACCCGGGAATCAACCAGGACATCACCCCAAAAGTTCCGAACCCGCAAAGGGTTCGGAACTTTCCCTTTTGGGGCGGTACTCCCGGGCGGACGCGTAATGTCCCCATGTGATGGACGATGAGATCCATTTTGTCGCGGCGAACGGGCTGAGATTCGCCTATCTCGAGGACGGCTCTGGGCCGCTCGTGCTCCTGCTGCACGGGTTCCCGGACACGGCGCACACCTGGGACGATCTTCGCCCGCGCATCGCCGCCAAGGGATACCGCACGGTCAGCCCGTATATGCGCGGGTACGACCCCACCGAGATCCCAACCCGGGATGCCGATCAAGAAACCCTGGCGCGCGACCCGCTCGCACTGATTGAAGCGCTCGGCGCCCGCGACGCCATCGTTATCGGGCACGATTGGGGGGCCTCGGCCGCGTACGGTGCGGCCGCGCTCGGACCGGATCGAGTGAAGAGGCTTTTTGTTATCGGCATTCCGCACCCGGCGGCGCTCAAGCCGTCGCTGAAGAAGCTTTGGGGCGTCCGCCACTTTGCGGCATACAAATTGCCGGGGGCGGCGGACCGCTTCGCGCGCAACGACTTCGCGGCGCTGCCCGCCATCTATCGGCGATGGTCCCCAACGTGGAAGCCGGAGCCGCAAGAGTTCGACGCGGTTCGCGCGAGCTTCTCCAACCGGGCAAGCTTGAACGCGGCGTTCGGCTACTACCGAAAGCTCTCCCCCATACCCAGCGCATCGCTGAAGGCGCGGATCACGGTGCCGGTCGTTGCCTTTGCGGGACTGGATGATCCGGTCGCTGAGCCATCGGACTATCGAGGCGCCGCGCGGATGTTCGAGAACGAGTACATCGTTGAGGAGGTTCGGGGTGGGCATTTCATGCACCGGGAGCATCCCGAGACGTTCGCCGAGCGGCTCCTGGCTCATCTGTGATCGACGCTGTCCCTAGGCGCCGACCAGCTCCGGATGGAACGTGGCCGCCATCCGGCGAACCCCGTCGCGCCAGTCGACCGTCGTGCCGCCGACGAGCTCGTGCATCCGGGTGGCGTCGGTGGGGTTACCGCGCAGCGCCTGCGCGCTCTCCTCGAATACGGGTTCCTTGCCGATGAGCGAGCCGAGGTAGCCACACCATTCCTGGAGGCTGACGGTCTGGTCGCCGCACCAATTGACCGTGGTCGCCGGGACCGACGCCACCTTGAGCAACTTCGGGATGGTCGCGATGATGTCGTCCTCGTGGATCGGGTTGTAGCGGGCCGGCCCGCCGGGCGGGACCGGGATCGGGATGCCGGCCAGCATCATCTCCATGTGGTAGTAGGGCCACCCGCCGTTGTTGCCGTACGGGACGTTGAGGCGGGCGATTGTGGTGGGCACTTCGAGAACGCGCGCCATCGACCGGGCGACGACCTCTCCGGCGATCTTGGAGATCGAATAGGTGGGGAACAAGGACTTGTGGTTGTCGCCCAGGGCCGCGCGCTCGGTGCGGGGTTCGTCGTCGGGAGGGTCGTAAACGGCCGCCGAGGAGCAGTGCAAAAAGGCCTTGGCGCCGCGGCAGTGGGCCATCAGCAGGCCGACGGACTCCGCGTTCGCCCCAAGGTCCTTGTCCCAGCTCCCGCTCTTGGCCACCGCCAGGTTGAGCACGTAGTCGAAGTCATTTGGGAGACCGGTGAGGTCACCGGCGGCCAGGTTGACCGTCTGGCACCGAATGCCGGCCTTCTCGAGGCCTTCTCGCGCGGCGGGATTGGTGAAACGGGCGATGCCCCACACCTCGTTATCGGCCGCGAGGGCCCGGGCGATGGGAGTCGCAATTTGACCGGTCGGGCCGGTGATCAGGATCTTTGAGCCGCGCATGCGCTGATGCTAACGCCACGGTCGGCGTAGCGTGCCAACGGTGAGCCCTTCCGCATCAGAAGCCTTCCGTCACAACAGCGAATCGTATGAAAGCCTCTACCGCGGCGAACCCGCATTCCCGGGAGCGCCTTCTCCCGACGGCATCCCGTGGGACGTCCGGCAGGCCCAGCCGCGGCTGATGGAACTCGAAGCGCTCGGCGCGATCAGCGGAGAGGTGCTCGACGCCGGTTGCGGTCTCGGCGATAACGCGATCTACCTGGCGCGCAAGGGCTACTCGGTGACGGGGCTGGACAGCTCGCCGACCGGGATCGCACAGGCCCGCGCCCGCGCCGCCGAAGCCGGCGCCCGGGTCCGATTCGACGTCGCCGACGCCACCGAATTGACCGGCTACGACCGACACTTCGACACCGTGATCGACAGCGCCCTTTACCACTGCCTGGACCACGACGGCAGACAGGCTTACGCCGCCGCGCTGCACCGTGCGACGAGGCCGCGCGCGCGTTGGTTCCTCTATTGCTTCTCCGGCGACAACGTCAACGGCGTGATCGCCCCCATGGAGGCGGTGCCGGAAGCCGACGTCCGCGGCACCTTCGGAAACGCCGGCTGGCGCATCGACTTCCTCGGGCCCGCAACCTTTCTCGGCAACACCGCGGGTTTCAGCGGCAGCTTCGGGAAGCTGCCCGAGGCGATCTTGCACCAGATGCCGCCCGGGCAAGCCGAACAGATGCGTCACATGGCCGAACGGATGGCCACCATCCTGCCGCTGATCGACGACGGATGCATCCACTTGCCCTGCAACGTGGTCCACGCGACCAGGGTCGACTGACCTGGCGGCTCGTACGTCACAGTCCCGGCTGGTCGTCGATGATGCCCAGCCATATCTGTGCCACATCGATGGCCACCTTCTCGCTGATGAAGGCGTGCTGGGTTCCCGTGTAGATGTCGCGGAAGGCGCGCTCCAGCCGGGTGCCCTCGCGGATCGAGCTGGTCCCCGCAACCAGATGGGCCCACTCGGCACAGCCTCGGGCGATGTCTGTGGCGTAGACGGCGGCCACCCGCATGTCCGCGCGCAAGGCCGGTGTCAGATCTTCGCCGGCGGCGACGGCGGCCTCGGCCGAGGTGAACGCGTCGAGCACCAGGAGACGGGCGGCGCGCCAGGCCGCGCGGTGGTGTGCAAGCCCTTTCTGGAACGTGGGGCGACTGGCCAGCGATGCCATGTCACTCATCCGGAACTTCGTCGCGGCCAGTTCCTGGACGTCGTCGAGCATGCTCTTGGCGACACCCAGCGCCCACGACGCGTGACCCGCGGCGGTCACCGGCATCAGTCCCATGCGCGTGGCCGGGGACGTGCCGCGGTATGGCTGGCGGACGAACAGCTCAAACGTCCGGCTTTCGGGCACGAACACGTCCTGGACGCTGTAGTCGTAGGAGCCGGTTCCCTTCAGCCCCTGCACGAACCAGCCGTCGTTGAAGCTGATCTGCTCCCGCGGAACCAGGGCGACGCGCATCTCGGGGAAGCCCTCGCTGATCCAGCGCATCTCGCCGTTATCCATCGGAAAAAACCCGGCCGCGATGTACTGCGAGTGGCCGATGCCCGAGCCGAAGTTCCACGCCCCGTTCAACGAATAACCGCCCTCTACCGCGCTCCCCTGTCCGTTGGGAAAGAACTGGCCGCCCATGGTGACGCGGTTGTCGTGGGCCGTGAACACCTCCGCGAATCCCTCGTCGGGCAGGTATGCCGCGGCGGCGAAGGACGATGGCAGATTGGCGATGCCGATCCATCCGAATGAGCCGTCCTGCCAGGCCATTTCGATCCAGGTTTCGATCATCTCGGTGAACGACGGTTCCACGCCGCCGGCCGCGGCGGGATTGAACGCGGACATCAGCCCGGTGTCCCACATTTCGTCGACGATCGCCGGGGTGAGGGTGCGTATCCGCTCGGATTCGGCGGCTTCGGCCCGCACGAGATCCCGCATACCACGGGCCAGCGCAACGACCCGGTCATCCGTGTCGGCTATCGACGTCATCGCGCTTCTCCCTTACCGAACCCGGTCCCATCATCGATTACGTTTGCGATACCGGTGACCGTACCAACCACTCGAGGGCGCCAGGGAGGCTTCATGCTCAACACCGTTGCCACCGTGGTCGTCGTCGTACTTGGCCTGCACGTCATCACCAAGTTCGCCTTTTTCGCACTGCCGTATCGCCGCCGGCGCGCTTTGTTGGACAAGCAGTACGGCGACAAGCCCTCGGCCACCACCACGTCCGACGTCGTGTTGATGGTTTTCACCGTGGCGATCGCCGTGTTGCTGCTGTGGCGCGGCATCGACCCCGTCAGCTTCCTGGGCGCCCTGTGGATCGGCGCGACGCTCATCCAGTTGTACTTCCACCAGTTCCACCGCCCGGTGCCACCGCAGCGTGCCGCCCCGCCGCAGACATCGCCGCTCAAGGAAATGTCGTACGCCATCCAGGATTCGCCGTGGCGACCGTGGCCCCAATTGCTGATGCTGACCGTGCTGGTCGTTTTCAGCCTTGCGCTGTTATGGAAATGACTTCTCCGAGTGGGGGTCGCCCTACCGTGGAGTTCGTGCGGTGGATAGTCGACGGCATGAATGTGATCGGGAGTCGCCCCGACGGTTGGTGGAAGGACCGTGGTGGCGCCATGGTCGCGCTGGTGGACAGGCTCGACCGATGGGCGGCAATTCAAGGAGACGAGGTGACGGTGGTGTTTGAGCGGCCGCCGGCAACCCCGATCAGTTCATCCGTGATCGAGGTCGCGTATGCGCCCAAGGCGGCCGCTAATTCGGCCGACGACCAGATCGTCCGGCTGGTTCAGGCCGACGCCCGGCGAAACGAAATCCGGGTCGTGACATCCGACAAGGGGCTGACCAATCGCGTCGCAAGCCTGGGCGCGTCCGTCTACCCCGCGGCAGCCTTCCGTGACCTGATCGACCCGCGTGGCTCGTGAACGCCGGCAGCGGTGGCGATTGCTGCCGCGACACTGCATCTACGTACCCAACACGCCGGAAAAGGCCGCCCCAGTTTCAGCCTGGGTGCAGGCGGAGGGTCAGCCGGCCGCGGCGAGCGCCGCGTCGTAGTCGGGCTCCTGCGCGATTTCCGGCACCAACTCGGTATACGCGACGTTGCCGTCGGCGCCGATCACCACGATGGCGCGCGCCAGCAGCCCGGCCATCGGACCATCGGTGATGCTGACGCCGTAGTCCTCGCCGAAGCTGTCACGGAACGCCGATGCCGTCTTTACGTTCTCGATGCCCTCCGCGCCGCAGAATCGCGAAAACGCGAACGGCAGATCTTTTGACACGCACACCACGGATACACCGCCGGCCGAAGCGCGCTCGTTGAACTTCCGTACGCTCGTCGCGCAAACCGGTGTGTCCACCGACGGGAAGATGTTCAGCACCACGGGCTTACCGCTGAACTGCTCGCTGTTGACCGGGCCCAGATCCCCTCCGGTCAGGTTGAAGGCCGGGGCCGGGGATCCGACGGCAGGAAGCTCGCCGACAGTGTTGATCGGGTTTCCACGCAAGGTTATCTGTGCCATGGGCACAGTCTGCCAAGGCCGACGGACCCGCCTTGGGTCAGGTCCCTATGTCCTAATTAGTGGGATACATGTCATAGACGACATGCCCTGGTCTGGCCAACACTAGGTGCATGACTCGCAAGGTGGTGATCGTCGGCTTCCCCGGCGTGCAGGCGCTCGACGTGGTCGGGCCTCACGACGTATTCACCGGTGCATCGCTATTGACCGGCGGCGGTTACGACGTCGTCATGTCCTCGCTCGACGGGCAACCGGTCACCAGCGCGACCGGCCTGGCCTTCGTGGCAAGCCCGCTGCCGGACCCGGGCGACCCCACGGACGCCATCGACACCGTCGTGCTGCCCGGCGGCGGGGGTGTCGACAACGCACGATCCGATGCCGGGCTGGTGGACTGGATCAAAGCGGTCGCCGCAACCGCGCGCCGCGTTGTCAGCGTCTGCACGGGCGCGTTTCTGGCCGCCGAAGCGGGACTGCTGGACGGCCGCCGAGCGACCACGCATTGGGCCTTCGCCGGGCGCTTGGCGCGCGAGTTCCCCACGATCGACGTCGATCCCGACCCGATCTTCGTGCGGAGCTCGGACACGATATGGACGGCCGCGGGTGTCACCTCGGGCATCGACCTCGCGCTGTCGCTGGTCGAGGACGACCACGGCAGCGAGGTCGCGCAGACGGTCGCCCGCTGGCTGGTGCTGTACCTGCGGCGCCCCGGCGGGCAGACGCAGTTCGCGGCGCCGGTGTGGATGCCGCGCGCCAAGCGGACTTCGGTCCGACGTGTGCAGGAGGCCATCGAGGCCGAGCCGGGCGGCCTGCACAGCGTTGACGACCTGGCCCGCCGCGCGGCGATGAGCCCGCGACATTTCACCCGGGTGTTCACCGACGAGGTCGGTGAGGCGCCCGGCCACTACGTCGAACGTATCCGCACCGAAGCCGCGCGCCGTCAGTTGGAGGAGACCGACGACACCGTCGTCGCGATCGCCGCCCGGTGCGGCTTCGGCACCGCGGAAACCATGCGCCGCAATTTCATTCGCCGGGTCGGCATTTCGCCAGACCAGTACCGCAAGGCCTTCGCTTAATCAGAGAGGACAACGCGATGACCCAGATCGCATTCGTGGCCTACCCCGGATTCACCGCGCTGGACATGATCGGCCCCTACGAGGTGCTGCGGAACCTGCCCGGCGCCGAGGTGCGGTTCGTGTGGCACGACACCGGACCAATCACCGCCGACTCCGGTGTGCTGGTCATCGGTGCCACCCACTCGCTCGCCGAAACCCCTTCGCCAGACGTGATTCTCGTGCCGGGCGGCCCGTCGACACCGGTGCACGCACGCGATGAGGCGCTGCTCGAGTGGCTGCGTCATGCGCACCAGACGGCCAATTGGACGACGTCGGTGTGTTCGGGATCGGTGATTCTGGCGGCCGCGGGCCTGCTCGAGGGCCGGCGCGCGACGTCGCACTGGCTGACCGTTCCCGCGCTGAAGGCGTTCGGCGCGATCCCGGTCGCCGACGAACGGATCGTGCGCGCTGATGGCATCGTCACGAGTGCGGGCGTGTCCGCCGGACTGGACCTCGCGCTATGGCTGGCCGGCGAGATCGGCGGGGAAGCTCGCGCGAAGGCGATCCAGCTCGCGATCGAATACGACCCGCAGCCACCGTTCGACTGCGGCCACATGTCGAAGGCGTCGGCGACCACGAAAGCCGCCGCGACCGCGCTGCTATCCAGGGACAGCGTCAAGCCGGCCAATCTGGCGGCCACGACGATGCTCGCGTGGGAGCAGGCCTTGGGTGCGGTCCGGTCGCGCCGGCGGAAGCGAGCCATGAGGCGAAGCCGAAAAGCGATAGCGCATGCGATATCGCCCTAGCCGCAAGCATTGACGCGCGCGCTACGCCTTGGGCTGCAGGATCTCGGTGGAGGCTAGCTGCCCGCCGGCCTGCATCCACGCGGTGATGACGCCGGGCGCATCCCGGTTCGGGTTGTAGATGTCTTCCTCGCTGGAAAACAGGCCGTTACCGGCGTAGACGAGCCGGGTCCAGTTCGGGAACCAGAACGGCTCACCGTTCGGGTCGGTGGGGTGGTCGAGCAGATTCTTGATCATGACGACGACCGCGTCGTTGTCCTCGTCGTAGGCGATCCAGTCGTTGGGAAAGCGCATGTGCGGGAACGGAGCCATGACGGCGACGATCCAGTCCCGCACCGCCTCGCGCCCGTGGAACACCCCGTAGTGATGCTCGGTGTAGACCACATCGTCGGTGAACAGATCTGCAAAAGGTTGCCAGTCCCCCGAAGCGGAACAGCCCTCGACGACAGTTGTGTAGTGCCCGACGGCTTCCTCGATTTCGGCCCTGGTGAATTTGCCCATAGCGGACACACTAGAACGTGTTTGGAGTTGAAGGTGACGCGTCTGGATGGGGATATCGAATGAGCGTGTTGGACTTGTTTGACTTGCACGGCAAGAGGGCCTTGATCACCGGGGCCTCCAGCGGCATCGGCAAAGAGGTGGCGCTGGCATACGTTCAGGCCGGCGCCGAAGTGGCCATAGCGGCACGGCATTCCGAGGCTTTGGATGAGGTTGCCGAAGAGCTCATTGCGGCCGGTGGCCGGGTTGTGCCCATCCGCTGTGACGTGACCCAACCCGACCAGGTCACCGGAATGCTGGAGAAGGTGACCGCGGAGTTCGGTGGCATCGACATAGCGGTGTGCAATGCCGGGATCATCACCGTCACGCCGATGCTGGAGATGTCGCCCGAAGAGTTTCAGCGCATCCAGAACACCAACGTCAACGGCGTCTACCTGACCGGCCAGGCGGCGGCCAGGGCAATGGTCCGGCAGGGCAAAGGCGGGGTCATCATCAACACCGCCTCGATGTCTGGCCACATCATCAACATCCCGCAGCAGGTAGGCCATTACTGCGCCTCCAAGGCGGCGGTCATTCACCTGACCAAGGCGATGGCCGTGGAGTTCGCGCCGCACGGGATCCGGGTCAACAGCGTCAGCCCGGGCTACATCCTCACCGAACTCGTCGAGCCCTACGCGGAGTACCACGCCTTATGGGAGCCGAAAATACCGATGGGCCGGTTGGGCCGTCCCGAAGAGCTCACCGGCTTGTACTTGTATCTGGCCAGCGAGGCTTCCAGCTATATGACCGGCTCCGACGTCGTGATCGACGGCGGATACACCTGCCCCTGAAGGGGCGGCCGAAGCGGGTTCATCGTGGCACACGGATTGGCCGACGTATTGCACCCCGCCCGCGGCACAAAGGTCGAAATCGTGATTACCCGCTGCGCGAAGTCATTGGTGGCAGCCTGCGCAATTGCAGCAGAGTTTGACGACAAATTTGTAGAAATATTGTTGATTTGCGGCTTAAGGTGTGTATTACGGCGGGCGACTTTTCGCGCAGTCGCCCAAACGAGTAATGGAGCACAAATGAAGATCACCACGATGATAATGACCGCGGTAGCGATCGTGGGCATGGCAACGATCGCTGTCACCGGCGCACCGATTGCGAAGTCGGCCAATCCCATGACCGGCAAGCTTGGCAGTGAGTTAACGATGACCGACTCGGTCGGCCAAGTGGTCCTCAGCTGGACGGTCAGCGATCTGAAATCCAGTTCCGACCCGATCCCGGGCTACCCGGTGGCCGGTCAGCTCTGGGAGGCCACAGCCACCGTCAAATCGATCAGCGGCCCCGTCACGCCCGCCATCTCGCAATTCAATGCCCGTACCGCGGGTGGCACGGATTACCGGGTCTTGTGGCAGGCCGCAGGTCCGAACACGATTAGCGGTGCCACGATCCCCCAGGGCGCGCAATCGACCGGCAAAATCTACTTCGATGTCACCGGTCCAGCGCCGACCATAGTTGCAATGAACAATGGCATGGAAGACCTTCTGGTCTGGGGGCCGTAGGACGATAGGCAAGCGGCTCTAATGCACGCCGCGATTTAGCCTGCGGCTCAATGAATTAGGCGCCGTCGATAATCCACTGTCGCGCTTGCTCGATCTGCGCGGCTGGAAAATGCTGGATCTTGGCCGACAAGAAGTGTGAGCCCAGGTGCTCGGCCACATCCCCGATGTGGGAGTCGGTGACCACCGCCACTTTCTTGACATGCTTCTGATGATCGCGAACGAAGCGGAAGTGGGTGACCATCGCCCCGAAACTGTCCCATCCCGGGAATGACGGTGCGTTGACAATCACGCCGGCGAGGTCGCCATCGGCCTCGATGTGGGGGTCCACGGCCTTTGCCAGTTCGACGAAGTCGTTTTTGTCGAGCGAGGACTTCGGCCGCACCTCCAGAATGGAATGCTCACTATCCAGGTCGTATTCGATCATGGCGCGCTCCTTGAGGATCGATGTGTCCGGTCGCCGCAGGTGGCGATGCCGCCATGATGCCGACAGCCGGCAATCGCGGATAAGAGGCCAAAGTCATCGGGTGGGAAGCAAGGTGCCCTAACCCTCGATCTCGCCGGAGATCCCGCGCTCGATGCTGACCTGTGTCGTGGCCGGCAGTACCACAAGGCCGTCGAGTTCTCTACGGGCCAAGTCGTAGGCATGCTGGCGTTCGTGCGGTGCTGCAGCAGAGTCCGACGCCACCCGCAACAGGCTCTGAGCGCGCGTAATCCGCTGCTGATCCGCGCGGGAAAAGTCGTTGCGACGTCTGCGCATCGCTTCGGCCTCGGCGACCTTGAATGCGGTCACGTAGTCCTCAACGGCGGCCATATATTCCGCGGCGGCTTCTTTGTCGTCGAGGAGATCTTCGGCTTTGGCGGGCCGCAGGAAGTCGGCTCGGAGCTTGGCTTTGTGAAAGCCGATCGTCAGAGGATCGCGCATGTCGGTCATGAGCGGGAAGTCGAGAAGCTTGGCCACGTCGAGTTCATACTCGAGCCAACGTGCGTCGGTACGGCTGTGCTCCTCCAGCACGCGCCGCAGCGACCGCCATTGGACGAGATGATTGTTGCCGGTGCCGGCCGTGGTGGCAGCGTCTGGCAACCGTGTGCGATCGAAATCCTGTGGTTCCTCGGATCGCCGCCTGTTGGCGGCGAATGCCTTCACCGCGGCCAGAGTCACACCCGCCAGCGGCAGGATCACGATCAAAAGCTCGACCAACCGGATGAGCAAACCCACACGGCCAGGATGCCACTAGTGCGGCGGTGGCCACCCCAATTCTGCGGGCGTACCCCGAGGACATCGCGAAACGGCGCCTGCCGCAGCACCAGTTCGCGCGGGTCGCTCCACAGGTGAAAGCCCAGCCGGTTCATGACGTAGGAGTAGCCGATACCGGTATCCGGGTCGGCGCAGCCGAAGGACCCGCCGAAACCGGGTGTCCCGAAGGCTTTGTCCGAGGAACCGAACGCGAAATGTGGGACGGGCTTACAGAAGCCCAGTGAATAGGCCACGTCCACATGCATGACCTTGTCGCGAGCACCCTGACTTGGCGAGGTCGCCGGTGCCGTCAGAGCCTTGAGGGTGGTGGCGCTCAGACCCAGCTCCGCACCGCCCGAGGCTGCGCTGCCGTACATGTGCGCCACCGACCTGGCCGTTCCGATGCCGTTGGCCGACGGAATCTCGACCGCCCGAACATCGTCGCGGTTGTAGTCCCCGTTGAACGGGTTGACCCCGCGCGGGACCGCGACTGTGCGCGCTGTCAGGCCGACCGGGTTGAGCGAGGCCCCCAGGAACCCCGGCGGCATCACGTTGAGATGCATTAGCGTTTCCGCGCGCACCCAATTGTGGACATGGGCGACGCGCGCACGGTCGACCGAGTTCGGCAGGCCGACGTGGAGATCGAGTCCTAGCGGCCGGACGATCTCGTCGGCCATAAACCGGCCCAGTGTGCGACCCGCCGGGTCGGTCCGGCGGATCAACTCGGATCCGTACCAGCCGAGCGTGATCGCGTGGTAACCGTGCCGCGCCCCCGGCCGCCACGCCGGTGCTTGGGCCGCCAGGATCGGCGAGAGCCTCGCCGGGTCGGCCACGTCGGCCAGTGTCGGCTTCGGTTTCAGCGCACACAGTCCAGCCTGATGTCCAAGGAGTTGCCGCACCGTGACATCGCCCTTGCCCGCTTGCGCGAATTCCGGCCAGTAATCGGCGACCCTGGCCGCATAGGAGATGAGTCCACGGGAAACCGCCACCGCCACGACCAGGGCGGCGACCCCCTTGGTCGTGGAGAACATGTTGACCATCGTGTCGGGCTGCCACGGATCCCTCGTCAACCCGTTTCGGTAGCCGCCCCACAGGTCGACGACCTTGACGCCGTCGCGGTAGACGGCGACAGCCGCGCCGACTTCGGCGCCGTCACGAAAAGTCGCGCGGAACGCGTCGGCAACCTTTCCGTACCCGGTGTCGACATCGCCACCGATCAGGCCCGGTGACACTGCAACCTTGAGAACCATCGTCATGCCTCCGAATGGAGACTAAGTGAGCCGCCTCCGCACTCAGGGCGGATTAGGCGTTCCGGTCGGCTTGGTTAGCGGACGCCCAGCGTGCCGCCAAGGTATTGGGCGCGGCAGGCCCTACGGGCCAGCTTGCCGCTGGTGGTGCGCGGGATGGCACCAGCCGGTAGGAAACGAACGTCGGAGACGGTCAGCTCATGCCGGCGCGACACCGCCTCCCGGATCGCCGTGATCGCCGGCTCCGGATCGTCGCGGCTGGTGCCCGCGGCGCGTTCGGCGACGATCACCAGGCGTTGGTCGGCGTTCGAGGCATCTGAGCGCGGCGATTCGGCAGCCGGAACGGTGAACGCCGTCACGTATCCACGGCGCGCCATCGGCGAGGCTTCCGCAACGGTGGCCTCGATGTCTTGCGGATAGTGGTTTCGGCCGTCGATGGTCACCAGATCCGCGATCCGGCCCGTGACGTAGAGCTCACCGTCGAGGTACATGCCCAAATCGCCGGTCCGCAGCCAGGTGCCTCCGACGGTCGAGCCCTCAGCGTGGCTGCCTTCGGCCAGCCGCGATTGCAGCTTGACGCCGAACGCCAGCTGGGTTTCTTCGGGCAGTCCCCAGTAGCCCCGACCAATGTTGGTGCCCTGCAACCAGATTTCACCGACATGACGGTCGGGCAGTTCGGATTCGGTATCAGGGTCGACGATGACCGCCCACAGGCTGCGAGCTACCCGTCCGCAGGACACCTGCGCCACGGCGTTGGGGGCATCCGCCGCGACACGCACCGCGTGGCCGGCGCCCAGTTGTTCGCGGTCCAGATACACCACCGACGCCTCGGCGGGGGGGTCGATGGTCGCGACGAACAGCGTCGCCTCCGCGATGCCGTACGAGGGTTTGAACGCCGTGCGCGGTAACCCGTACGGCGCGAACGCCTTATTGAATGTCCGGATCGCATCGATGCTGACCGGTTCGGACCCGATGATCATCACCACATTGCTGAGGTCGACATCCTCGCCTGGCGTGGGCAGGCCGCGCTGCGCGGTCCACTCGTAGGCGAAGTTTGGCGCGGCGGTGACCACGCGGCCCTGCCGCGACCCATCGGACAAGGCGCGAATCCATCGCTGCGGCCTGCGGACAAACGCAGTGGGCGACATCAAGGTGGAGTGTCCGCCGTACACCGCGGGAAAGCCGATCATCGACAGGCCCATGTCGTGGTAGAGCGGTAACCAGCTGACGCCGTGGGTGTTTCGGTCCAGCAGGTCGATCGACAGGATCATCTGCACCAGGTTGGTGCCGACCGCCCGGTGGGTGATCTCCACTCCGACCGGGGCCCGCGTCGCACCCCCGGTGTACTGCAGGTGCGAGATATCGTCCATGCCGAGTTCGGTGGGCATGAACAGCTCCCCCTCCGAGTCGGGTATCTGGTCGACGATGATGACCTGTGGCCTTGCCTGCCGTGGGAGGTGGAGGAGAAAGCTCTCGACCGCGTCTCTTGCCGCCGTCGTCGTCAGTACGGTGGTGGGCTCCGAATCGCGCAGCGCCGTGTCGAGACGTTCGGCGTGACCGGGCAGTTCAGGAGCGAACAGCGGCACCGCTATGGTCCCGGCCTTGATCGCCGCGTAGAAACCCGCAACGTAGCCGATGCCCTGCGGCGCGAGGACCGCGACCCGCTCACCGCGGGCTGCGACTTGTTGCACGCGCGCGCCGATGGCTTGCAACCGGACACCGAGCTGGGTCCAGGTCACCTCGATGGTCTGCCCGTCAACCGCGCGGCTGAAGTCGAGGTAGCGAAACGCGATGGCGTCACCGACGGTTGCGATGTTGCGGTCGATCAGAGATATCAGCGTGGTGCCCGGCGGCAACGCGACGCCGCCGTTGGCATCGAGACAGTCCTCGATCTGCAGCAAGCCAGGGACACCCACGGCGTTCTGTGCCGAACCGCGATCCATAACCGCAGTCTAGGTGCGCGACTGGCCCTGACGGCCGAACAGCGCGAGAAGCTGGTCACCGGGCGTGGCCGTTGTCGGCGCCGCCAGCGGTTGGGCGAAGACATGCCCGGCCAGTCCGGCTTCGGCCAGCGGGGACGCAACCCCTAGCAGCGCCGACGCGAGATCGGGGGGAATGGGGCGCTCGACCCGGCACGCCTGGGCGATGTCCCACGCGTGCAGCACCATCTCGATCGCTGCAACGTACACAACGATTTTGGCGGGAAGGGACCGGCCACGGATCTCACACCACCTCCCCGCCGTCGGCAGCGAGGTCGACGCGAGCAGAAGGTCGACGATCCCGGCGCGCAGCGCGGCCACCGGATCGGCGCCGGCCGCCGGGCTGCGTCCGGGACCCGGTACTGCGTCGAAATCTCGCACCGCCAGCACGTCAGCGACGTCTGCCAAAGACACGCGGACATGCCGCAGCAGGTGGCGCAAATCCCAGTCTGGGCAAGGTGTCGGCGCCGAGAGGTTGGCCTCGCGAACCAGAAGGATGCTCCCAAACAGGTACCGGGTCGCCTCGGCCAGCACGGACAGTTCATCGGTGTAAGGCACGGTGCATGCCTCACGTCCTCGCGACCTCTGGATGAGCGGGCGGTTCCGTGAACGTCTCGGGCAGGCCGAACTTTGCGACCAGCGTTGGATCGTTGAAGGCAACGATGCGCGCGATGCGACCGCCGATCAGCGACAGCACGTCGAGTCCGTGGGCTTGAAAAGAACCGGAAGAACCGTCCGGCGCACGCTTGTACATCGCGAACGCCGGAGCGCCGTTGGCCCGCGTGTGGACCAGCCGCCATTGATCAGGCGTATGCAACACCACCCGGGCCAAGAAGCCACACACCGCATCTCTCCCGATGAACCACGTTGGAATCGGCGGCATTTCGAGTTCGACATCGGTTCGAAGCAGCTCGGCCAGTTCGTCGACGTCGGCGTGTTCAAAGGCCGCCATATAGCGGTCGAGCACGTCGCGCGCCTCCGGTTCAGTGGGTTCGCTGAGCTCGTCCAGTATCGGGCGGCCCTCGGCCAGTTGCGCACGGGCGCGCTGTAGGGCGCTGTTCACCGCCGCTGTTGACGTTTCCAACATCTCAGCGACTTCCTTTGCCTGCCAACCCAGTACGTCGCGCAGCACCAGAACCGCCCGTTGCAAGGGCGACAAATGCTGCAGGGCGGCGACAAACGCCAAACGGACGCCGCTGCGGTGCGATACGACCACAGCGGGATCATCGGTGGCACCGTAAAGCAGACGGTCCGGGGCGGGTTGCAACCACGGGATGTCGGACTGCGCCGCTGCCAGCGTGGCTGCCGCACTGTCGGCCGGGGCGCTCAGCCCCGACGGAAGCGGGCGCCGCTTCCGCGTCTGCAACGCAGTCAGGTAGGTGTTCGTCGCGATCTTGTACAGCCACAATCGCAGTGAGGAACGCCCCTCAAACCTCTCGTAGGACTGCCACGCACGCAAGTACGTGTCCTGCACGAGATCCTCACACTCGTCGACGGATCCCAGCATCCGATAGCAGTACGCCTGCAATTCGGGTCGGTACCGTTCGGCAAGCTGCGCGAAATCATCGGCGCCGGTGGTCGGCATTGGTCACCTCATCCATCCTTTGCGCGACGCTGTGGCCGGGGGTCGTTGGGGTCGCGGTCGCCCGCATCGGGGTCCTCCCACCATTGCGCGGACTGGTCGGCGTACGCGTCGTGCCAGTTCCACCACGCATACGCCGGGGTCTGCGGGTAACCGTCCGGGGAGTCTTCCCAATCCTCCTGGCGCCCAAGCGCGGTCATGTCCAGATAACTCCAGGTGGTTCCCAGCGCCTCATCGCCGCGGTTATTGATGAAGTACGTGCGGAACACCCGTTCGCCGTCGCGGATGAACGCGTTGGTGCCGTGCCACTCGTCAACCCCGAAGTCGGTGTCGAAGTCGTCGGTGATCGTGTACCACGGCATGTGCCAGTCCATCCGGGCCCTTAGGCGCGCGATGTCAGGCTGGCCGGCGCGGGAGGCGAACACCAGTGTGGTGTCGCGGGCGTTCAGATGGGCCAGGTTACCGACGTGGTCGGCGATCATCGAGCAGCCGCGGCAGGCATGTTCGGGCCAGCCGTCCACCCCGGGCTCAAAGAATGCCCGGTAGACGATCAGCTGACGCCGGCCGTGGAACAGGTCCAGCAGGCTCACCCGGCCTCTCGGCCCCTCGAATTCGTACGGCTTGTCCACTGCCAGCCACGGCATTCGCCGGCGCTCAGCCGTCAGCGCGTCCCGCGCCCGGAATACCTCTTTTTCCTTCACCAGCAGCTGCTGACGCGCAGCGTCCCAGTCCTGCGCCGAGACGATCGGCGGTGTCTGCATGTTCATGTCCAGCCTTTCTGTTGTGGTTTAAGGGTATTCAGGCCAGCCGCTGCAGCCCGGCGCCGGTCAGCAGGTAACCCGGGGCGACGGTGGCGCTGTCCGCCTGCACCAGTTCCACGACAGCCGCGCCGGCCGTCTGGGGGCTGAGCGGTTCGCCGAGTTGCTCGACGTATTCCTGCTCGGATTGGCCGGCGCGCGCCGCGTAAGCCTGGACGGCGGGACGGCCGAGCTCGGTCAGCGGGGTGATCCGGGGCATCAGGGCGGTGAACGTGATGCCCAGATCGGCGCGGTTCGCCTCCTCTTGTGCATAACCGCTGATAAAGCGTTGGGTGGCTTTGGCGCCGGCGTACCCGCCGCTAAGCGGTGATCCGGCCAGGGCGGCACCGCTGCTGATCACCACCACCCTGCTTCCGGGCCGCAACGGCTTGAGCAGGGCCTCGCGCAGCCAATGAAACGCGATACGCACGTCGGTGTTCCAATTGGCCGAGAACGTCTCCCAGGTGTGGTGCTGCAGCGGACGCATCAGCGGGCTCGCCCCGGCCACCAGGACGAGAACCTGAGGATCGTATCGGTCCAGGAGGCTGCCGGGCACCGATGCGTCAGCCGCATCGGCGAGCACCGCTTGAATGCTGCCGCTGGTCGGCTCGGGAAACGTCGTTGCGCTGCGCGCCACGGCGATCACCGAGGCGCCGGCTTCGGCGGCGGCCATCGCGATGCCCCGGCCCAGGCCGCGGCTTGCACCCACGACCAGTGTGGTCTTGCCCGATAGCTCGTTCATCTCGTCCTCCTCGTGATTGGGCATGCTCAGTTTTGGGCAGATATGGGCTGTGCGGCCGCCAGCAGCTCGGCGTACTGACGCTCCAGTGCCTTGGCCGGGCTGCCGCGCCAGCTGTGGGCGACGGATAGCGACATCGGATCCGGGAAGATGTCCTGTTCGTCGCGTTCCAGCCCGTCGAAAACGGCTGCCGCGACGGACTCCGGAGTTGCTTTCGGTATGTCGAGGCCTCGGGTCAGGTCGGTGTCGACGGGGCCGGTCAGGACCGCGTAAACCCGTACACCCTGGGAAGCCAGCAAGGCGCGCAGCGACTGGGTGAGGTTGAACGCGGCCGCCTTCGAGATCGAGTACGCGGGAATCAGCGGCAATGGCGCCAATGCGTTCACGGACAGGTTGTTGACCACCGCTCCGCTGGAACCAATCAGCATGGGCAGGAAGGCCTGCGTCACCGCGTACGTGCCGAACAGATTGACGGCAAGGTGGCGTTCGAGCACCGCGGGATCGCTCAGATCGTCGTAGAGGGCAATGCCCGCATTGTTGATCAGCACGTCGAGCGACCCGACTTTCGCGACAGCCTCTTGGATCTGCGCCGCATCGGTCACGTCGAGCACCACCGGCACGACGCGCTCATCGGAGGGCCAGAAGCGATCCCGGGTGCCGGCATACACGCGCCTCGCGCCTCTGCGCAGGGCTTCCTCCACGAAGGCCCGGCCAATGCCGCGGTTGGCACCCGTGACGAAGATTGCTTTGCCTGCGACTCCGCCCATGACAAGCTCCTCTCAACAGAAAGGCCCCCGCACGGTGGCGCGGGGCTGCGACGATTTGCCGATTGAGCCGATCGAGTCCGATCGAACTACATATATAGACAAGTTCCGGAACCAAAACTCATCGCGACGGCGAGCCCCATTTTCAGCTGGCGCTGGAGTCCGCGGCGGGGCGACGAAACCCCAGCGGGCTAAGCCGCACGAGTCGACCGGTAGGGTACGCGACAGTGCCATTCGGGTTCATCCAGTGGTCTTCACCAGGGAGTCGGGCATGTCGGGTCGAAAGTTTTCGTTCGAGATCAACCGGACCAGTAGCGCGCCCGCCGCGACGTTGTTTCGGCTCGTAGCCGACGGTGCAAACTGGTCGAAGTGGGCCAAGCCGATCGTCCTTCAGTCCAGTTGGGCGCGGCAGGGAGATCCCGCACCGGGCGGCGTCGGGGCCGTCCGCAAGGTGGGGATGTGGCCCCTGCTGATCCAAGAGGAAACCGTCGCCTACGAGCAGGATCGCCGCCACGCCTACAAGCTGGTTGGACCCCCCAGCCCGGCCAAGGATTACTTCGGCGAGGTGGTCTTTGCGCCGAATGCGGCAGGCGGTACCGACATTCACTGGACCGGCTCGTTTACCGAAGGGGTCCGCGGGACGGGTCCGGTGATGCGGGCCGCGATGGGTGGGGCCGTCCGATTCTTTGCGGGTCGGCTGGTGCAGGCGGCCGAGCGCGAGTCGCGTGGTGGACGTTAGTTAGCCTGGGGCTCAAGGCTTTTAGACGCGTAACGGCCGCATCCAGCGGCCGCCACGCTTCGACACAGGGCTAGGGGTTGTTGGCCTGCTGCTCGTCCATTTGAGCCTGCTGCATGCCTTGCTCGAATTGCTGCTCGGCCTGTTCGTTTTGTTCTTCGGCCTGTTGTTGGGCCTGCTGAATCTCCTGCTGGTTGAGCTGTTCCTGCTCGTCCAGTTGCTGCTGAAGTTGGTCGTTGTCGTTGTCATTGTCGTCGGCGGCGAGGCTACCGCCGCTGACGTTCGGCGGGGTCTGCGGCAACTGCGGGCCGACGGGGCCGCTGGCCGGTGCGGGGACGGCCACGTCGGCCAGGCGCACCGATGCCGAATCCAGCACCGATTGCGTCGAATCGGGGCGTGCGGCGTCGAACAGCGCGAGCATGCCGACGGCCGCGGCCCCGGCCAGAGCCAGCTGTATGAGACGTAGTTGTCGGCGGCGCGCAACGGTGTTGCTCTGATGGACCTGCGAGGGGGTGGTGGTGGTCATGTGTCATGTATGCGCCCCATTGCTAGCTGGCGGCTGAGAAGCGGCTATCGCCCGAATATGAGATCCGCGCCGGGACGGCGGTTGTCGGGATCTCGCCGAACTTCTAAGCTGGGCTAAGTGTTCGACGTGGTGATCGCCGGTGCCGGACCGAATGGGTTGATGCTGGCCGGCGAACTGGGATTGGCCGGGATCCGACCGGTGGTGTTGGATCCGATGCCGGGCCCTAACCCGGGACGCCGGGCCAACGGCATTATCGGCCAAGGGGTTCGGATGCTGGACCATCGCGGCCTGTACGGCATCCTGGCGGGTACGGAGGAGCCGCCTCGACTCAACCCGCGTGCAATGTTTGCGGCCTTCCCGCTGGATCTCGCGCTGGCGCCGGATTCACAGGTGTTTCTGCTTCCCGTTCAGCAGCCCAGACTTGTTCAGGTGCTCGCGGAGCGGGCCCGCGAATACGACGTAGATATTCGCTATGGCCACAAGCTAATTGGCTTCGAACAGCACCCTGACAGCGTCACGGTGCACGTCGTCGGCCCCGACGGCCGCTACGATCTGAGCGCCAGGTATCTCGTCGGCGCCGACGGCGGCACCAGCATGTCCCGCAAGTTGGCCGGTATCGATTTTCCCGGAATGTCGTCGTATGACTTGGTCGCCAGGATGGGGTTCGACGTCTTGCCACCCGACGAATGGATCGATCCGGTCAGCGGCGGTCTGGACGTACCCGGGTTTGGTCGCGTGCCACCCCTGCAATTCCATCGGGCCGACGGGGGCGTCTTCGCATACGGCGCGCTCGGGGGCCGGGCGGTGGTGATCATTTTCGAGCTGGACAGCTCGGCTCGGGAAGAACCCCGCGACGACAACGTCGACGAGTCGCCCATGAGCCTGGCCGAACTGGAGGCCAGCGCCAAGCGGGTGCTCGGTGCCGACGTGCCGTTGCGGCCGGCATCCCCCGACGCGCCGCTCGATCTGCGGCGGTTTTGCGGCATCAATTCACGGATCGCATCCCGGTACCAGGTGGGCCGGGTGATTCTGGTCGGTGACGCCGCGCACGTCCACTCCCCCATGGGTGGACCGGGACTCAACCTGGGCTTGCAGGACGCGGTCAACCTCGGCTGGAAGCTGGCGGTCGTTCTGCACGGGCGCGTCGACCCCGTCCTGCTCGAGACTTACGAGACCGAACGTCGGCCCGCCGCCGAGCGGGTAATCATGCACAGCCGCGCCCAGCTGGCTCTCGTCCGGCCCGGACCCGAAGTCACGGCGCTGCGCGAACTCTTCTCCGAACTGGTCACGGATCCCGACGCAGTGCGCCGCCTCAGCGACCTGCTATCCGGGGCCGAAAACCGTTACGCCACAGGCACCGACGCGCATCCGCTGGTTGGGCGCTGGGTGCCCGAGTTCAGTCTGGCCAACGCCGGCGGAACAAGACGTATCGCGGAGCTCGCCCGGGATGGACGGCCACTACTCGTTGACCTCACCAAGGGCGGCGTGGTGGCGGCCGCCGTGGGCGACATAGCTGATCAAATCACGGTTGCCGCGGGACGCCCCGTTGGCGATGTGCCGGCCACCGCCGTGCTCGTGCGCCCGGATGGTTATGTGGCATGGGCAACCTCAGACTCCGGGTCCGCCGACACACCGGATATCGAGGAACTACGTGGCGCGCTCAAGCGGTGGTTTGGTATTTGAGCCGCTATTTCGAGCCGAGTTCGTCCTGGTATTTCTTGGTCATGTGCTCGACGGCCTGATTTTGCGACCGCGCGAGCCCTTCCCGCGCCTCGCTGGCGCGCGTGGCGGCATCCAGCGTCGGCTGCGCTTGACCCTGAAAATGCGGCATCACTTCGGCGGCGAACAGTTCGGCGGACCGCTTGGTCGCGGCGGGATTGGCCCACTCGTGGCCCATCTGCAGCATGCAGCCGAACCCGCCGGATTGATCCCACATCCGCTGCACCTGGGCTCGCGCCCGCTCCGGCGTGCCGATCACACCGGCGCCGTTGTCGTTGATGACGTCGATCATCTCGTCGATCTGCTCGCCCGGCATGGTCATCTGCGGGAACGCGGCCACCTTTTGGAAGTACCGGAACCATGACTCGAGGCCGAATTTCACGTCCTCGCGGGCTTGCTTGTCGGTTTCGGCGATATGGAACGGCCCGACCAGGCTCCAGTTCTTGCGATCGACTTTGGTGCCGAACACCGCCGCGCGCTCTTCGACGATGTCCCAGTGATATTGCAGCGCGTTGAAACCCTCGATGGTCAGGGTCGCCCCGATGGACAGCAATCCGATGCCGTGCTTGCCGGCCAGCCGCGCACCCGTCGGCGAGGCGACCGCGGCCACCGCCAGCGGGACACCTCCGTCGGAGTATGGGGCGAGCTGCAGCTTGGCGTTGTGCAGCTCGTGCGTGGGGGTCTTGGCGGTCACCGTCTCCCCCGCCAACAGCCGGACCACGATGTCGAGGTTGGTTTCCAGCAGCTCACGGGTGTCGGTCGGGGTCAGCCCGATCATCGACGAGTCACTGGGCAGCGAGCCGGGTCCCACCCCGCCGATCACGCGACCGTGGGTGAGGTGATCCAGCATCATCAACCGGTCGGCGACCCAGAGCGGGTTGTGGTAAGCGAGCGAGATGACCCCGGTGCACAGCTTGATCCACTTGGTCCGCTCCGCGGCGGCGGCGATGAAGATCTCGGGCGAGGCGATGAGTTCGCTGCCGGCCGAGTGATGCTCGCCGATCCACGCTTCGTCGAAGCCGAGGGCGTCCAGGTGCTGGACGTACTCCAGGTCACGCTGTAAGGCAAGCGTCGGGTTGGTGCCTGCGCGGTGGAATGGGGCGATGAAATATCCAAACCTGAGCCTGGCCATTGGGGTCCCTTTGCAGTCGCGTTGCGGAGAACCATAACCCAGCGCGCCTTCCGCGAGGCAGACCCTGAATATTGCTCAGCCGGCGGGGCCAGGTCCACATGGCCCCACCGGCTAGGGAGCAAATCTCTCTCGAGTCGGTCCGCTACAGACCGCCGCCGCCGCAAACGTTGCCGACGCAGCCGCCGCCGCCGCCCGGTCCTCCGCCGCCACCACCGACGCCGGGGATGCTGCCGCCCCCGCCGCCAGGGCCGCCTCCTCCGGTTGGGCCGTCGGGTGCGGTGGACGGTGCGGGCGCCACGCTGGACGTAGGAGTAGTTGGCGTCGTGCTGCTGCTTGGCCCTTTATCGCCGCCGCCGCATCCGACCGCTAACACGAGCATGGCTGTAGCGCCAAAAAGCGCAGCCGCAGTTCTGGCTTCGTATCGCATCGCCAATCCCCACCCTCCACTCGCACCACTCTTGTCGAGTCCAGTTATCCGTACCCCGGCGGGCGCCGGCACAAACGGGTCGGGGCGCAGGGAGTGGGTCAGTTTGAATCAGCCGGGTCTGAGGCCACCGGTTAACGTGCTGTGGCAAGTTGACTGACGCGCTGTGGTGACACGTGCAGCAAGTCAGCTGTGTCGCGTACTGAATGCCGGCCTTGGCGAGCGCACGCGTATTCGGCGGCGTCGCGCTGTGCGGCTTCTGCTGCGTGCGCGGCGGCGTTACGCGCATCCCTCAATCGCGGTGGTGCGAGCCGCAAGCGCGCGGACGGTGGGAACCTGGCTGGCGGGCGCGACGGCCGAGCGGTCGAGGCTCAGCAGTCGAGGCCGGCAATGCAGCCGGCAAGGGTGGCGTTGTGAATGCCGGTGCTGGCTGCGGGGGCGGGCGCGTTCGGGTGCGCCGACGCCACGCTGGACGACGGGTGCGCCGTCGTTGTCGACGCGCTGCTGGGGCTGACGCCGACGCCGCCAAGCCCGACCCCTATGGCGAGGGCGGCCGCACCACCGAACATCGCGATTCCCGTCCTGGTTTGTGCCTTCATCAACCTCTCCTCTCGTCTTGGGGTGCTGTTAAGCCCAATGTGCATTTGCTATAGGCAACTATACATCTATGCAACTATTGCTACAAGGGAGAGTTCGCCCACGTTTAACCCACCACTCGGCCGGCGTTGCGCAGGCCGGAGGCCGGATTGTTATGCAGAAACGGTGACGCGCGCGTCGAAGTCGTGGGGCGAGGGCCCAGCGTCGAGTTGTTGAGCGCTGTCTGCGGGAAACGGCGCGACGAGTCGACGTTCGGCGGCGAAGGGGACCTAGTCTTCCTTGGTGATCAACTTCCGCAGTGCGACGCGGTCGGGTTTCAGCAGCTCGGCGATGCGCGGCTGGTTCACCTCGGCGACGATGATCTCGCCCACGTCCTGGTTGACCTCGCTGAAGATCCCGTGGGACTTCATCTTCGAGGTCTGATACAGGTTGTCCTCGGTGGGCGTCACATAGTACACCGCGTCGGCCTTGAAGCGGTGCACCAGCCAGAGGTGGATCAGGGTCATCAGCCGCTTCTGGCGCAGCTTCTCGGCGAAGGTGTTCTGATCGCGCACCTGCAGGATGCTGCGGCCGTGGCGATCCTTGATCGGATCGACGACGACGTTGGCCAGCTGCTCGCCGCCGTCACCGTAGATCCCGAGTTCGAGCACGTCCGAGCCCGCGCGGCGGGGCCGCAGTTGCACGCGGAGCTTCTCGCCCAGGTGATAGTGCTCGCTCCACAGCGCGAGCCACTCCTCGAGCAGCTTCTTCGGCACCTCGGTCTGCACGAGGTGCTGGTGCTGCGTGGAGCCCTTGCCCATCGCCTTGGTGGTCGCCGTGCGGCCCGAGGAGGCGGCCAGCGCGGCGTCGCTGCGCGGACCACCGACCAGGGTCTGCGGCGTGCGGTAGGGAGACTCGACCAGGCGCATCTTGCGCTGCAGGCGAGCCAGCGCCAGCATGCCGTCCTGCTGCAGCGAGGTGGCGAACTCCTCGGCGGCGACGCCGTCGATCTGGTGCCCGCCGTAGGTGATGAAGTTGAAGACGAAGCCCATCTTGCCGAGCTCCTCGGGGAAGCGCTTCATCTCCTCGTCGGTCATGCCGGTGGTGTCCCAGTTGAACGACGGCGACAGGTTGTAGGCCAGCATCTGGTCGGGAAACTCGGCGTGGATCGCCTCGGCGAACTCGCGGGCTTCGGCGAGGTCGGCGGTCTTCGTCTCCATCCAGAGGATGTCGGCGAACGGGGCGGCCGCCAGCGACTTGGCGATCGCGTAGGGAATGCCGCCGCGGATCTGGTAGTAGCCCTCCGGGGTCCTCGCCAGCGCGGGGCTCCACGGCGGGTGGACGCCCAGCTCCCTCGCCTTCTCCCGGGCTGCGTAATGCGACGTCCGGGCCGCGAACCGGCGCCACTCCTCGGGGCTCATGCTCGCCGGCTCGTCCTCGCGCTCGCCGAACGTGAGGACCTGCGCCACGGCGTCGCTGTAGGTCATCAGCCCGGCGTCGTCCTCCCAGGCGGCCACGAACCGCGACTCGACCTGGTCGAAGGCATCGTCGATCGATTGCTGCCCGTCCTCCCGCCACGCGTTGACGGCGTCGGAGACCAGGCCCAAGATCCCTTGGCGCTCTAGCCACGCGTTGGCGATGCCGTACTCGCCGTCGGCAAGCGCATACAGGAGGTGGCCGTTCAACTCCTTGACGCCCAGCTCGTGGAAGCGCCGCATCAGCGCCAGGAAGCATCCCTTGTAGGAAGGAATGTCCAGGTTGGTGGCGCCGAGGAGGAAGGCCTGGTCGCGCTCGTCGGAGTTGCTGTCGATCAGGTTGGCCGCCTCGGCGTCGGTGCGCGCGACGATGATGCCCGGCACCCGCATGACGTCGAGCTGGAAGCGGGCGGCGTTGAGGCGCTTGATCTGTTCGTCCGAGGGCACCAGAACCTTGCCGCCCTGGTGGCCACACTTCTTGGTGCCGGGGCGCTGGTCCTCGATGTGGTATCCCGGGACCCCGACCTCGACGAAGCGGCGGATCAGGTTGCGCACGTGCGGGTCACCGCCGTGGCCGGTGTCGGCGTCGGCGATGATGAACGGCCGGTAGTCGTACTCCTTGGCCGCGGCGCGCTGCCGGTTGCTCATCTGCAGGCGCTGGTACTGCTGATTGCGGTCGGCGGTGAGCAGGGCCCGCACCAGCACGGCGGCATCGTCGGGCACCTGGCTCAGCGGATAGCTGGCGAGGTCGGGCCCGGGGTCTTCGGTGGTGGAGCCCTTGGCCGAGGTCGCCCAGCCGCCGAGGTAGATCCCCTCGATGCCCATTCGCTTCATGCTGACCGCCTGCCCGGGCGAGTACGGGCCGAATGTCGTGATGCTTTTCTTCGCGGCGAACAGCTCGCGCAGGCGGTCGTAGAAGGCCGCTGCCGCGTTCCGGGCCACGGTGTAGTCGGTGGGAATCGTGCCGCGCTGCTCTACGACTTGGCGGGCCGTGTACAGGCGGATGATCCCGGCGAAGCGCGAACCCTTGAAGTATCGCTGCGTAGCCTCGACGTCCTGCTCGAATGGCGTGCGGAGCTCGGTGTCCGTTTCAATGATGGCCATGGGGTTACGCTCCTCTTCAGCACGATTCCGCTGAACGAGAGTCTATCCCCGGGGGGGACGGTCCAATCAGGGTCATTAGACCCGAGCCGGCGGAACACGTCGTGCTGCCAGGCCGTTGGCGCTTTTGCCAACCGCCTCAAGTCAACCGCATCGATGAGTAAGTTCATTGCCGTGCAGACGAAATTGCGCTACGAGCGTTGGTTTCTCCCCTTGTCGGTCCCTCTGGGACTGGGCCCCGGGCGCAGCGAGGTACGGGTAGACGCCGGGACGCTGCACGTGAAGATGGGCTGGGCCTTTGACGCCCACATTCCGTTAACGTCGATCACCAGTGCCAAGGCGACGGACGCACCCGTGTTCGCTTGGGGCGTGCACTACGCGGGCGGGCGCTGGCTGGTCAATGGGTCGGGGAAGGGTCTGGTGGCATTGACGATAGAGCCACCGGCAGAGGCGAACTTCTGGATCAAGTCGGTGCCGCTGCGCTCGTTATGGGTGAGTGTCACCGAACCGGATGCCCTCGTCGCCGCCTGCACCGGGTCTGGCGCCTAGCGAGCCTCGAAGTCCGCGCGTCCGCTCAACCAATCCCGTTGGCGACGGACAAACCCAGCGTCGACGATCTTGCCGTGCCCCGGAACGTAGCTGGCTTGTCGGCCACCGACTGCGAGTACGCGATCAAGCGTCGCCGGCCAGGCCGCGACATCGGAATCGGCATCGATTGCGGGGTCGGCGGACTCCTCGACAAGATCACCGGTGAACACCACCACCCGGTCGTCCTTATAGTCCGTCACGGGGACCACCACCACTAAATCCGAAGTGGTGTGGCCCCGGCCGAGGTGGGCGATCGTTACGGTGCGGTCGCCGAGGTCGACGACGGCGTCGTAGATGCCGTGTCGTGGGGGGCGGAGCGCCGCGATCGCGCGGTCGATCTCCGCGGGGTTCGCGCCGTAGCTCAGTGCGTCGTCGCGCAGCCGGTCGGTCGCCGACGCCAGGTGTTCGACAACCTCGGGCGCGCAGTACACGTCGGCTTCGCCGAACACCGACGAACCCAGGACATGGTCGAAGTGCTTGTGCGTCAACACAACATGCGTAATCGGGCGTCCCGCAATCCGGCGAACGTCGGCGTCGATCGCGGCAGCTTCGACGAGCGTGGTGCCGGTGTCGACGAGCAGCGCTCCCGAACGGCCTTGCACCAACCCGATGGTGACGTCGCAGAACGGCAACCGGCAGCGATGCACCTGGGCGGTCAGCTGCTCCCAGGCGAAGTGCACAAGGAGGAAGGTAGCCGCCACATTGCCGAGGTGTGCAACGATCGACTGGTCCCGCTCGCGACCCGAGGAGGGAACACGATGCGCGCAGTCGTCATCACCAAGCATGGCGACCCATCCGTCTTGCAGGTCCAGCAGCGGCCCGACCCGCCGCCGCCGGGCCCGGGCCAGCTGCGGATTGCGGTACGCGCCGCGGGGGTGAACTTCGCCGATCACCTCGCCCGTGTCGGCATGTACCCGGACGCGCCGAAACTTCCGGCGGTGGTCGGCTACGAAGTCGCCGGCACGGTCGAGGCTGTCGGGGACGGCGTCGATCCCACCCGCGTCGGCGAACGGGTCCTGGCCGGCACGCGATTCGGTGGTTACGCCGAAATCGTCAACGTGGCGGCCAACGACTCCGTGGCACTGCCCGATGCGTTGACCTTCGAACAGGGCGCCGCCGTCCCCGTCAACTATTCGACGGCCTGGGCGGCGCTGCACGGCTACGGGTCGTTACGCGCCGGCGAGAGGGTGCTGGTGCACGCGGCGGCCGGCGGTGTCGGCATCGCGGCCATCCAATTCGCCAAGGCCGCCGGGGCCGAAGTGCACGGTACGGCGTCACCCGGAAAGCACCGGAAGCTGGCGGAATTGGGCGCGGACCGGGCGATCGACTATCGCCGCGACGACTGGTGGAAGGGCCTCGGCCCGTACGATCTGGTCCTCGACGCACTGGGCGGAACGTCGGTGCGGCGGTCCTACGCGCTGCTCCGCCCCGGCGGAAGACTGGTCTGCTATGGGGTTTCGGCGATGCAGCAGGGCGAGAAGCGCTCGCTGCGCGGGGCGGCCCCACACGCATTGGCGATGCTGCGCGGCTTCAACCTGCTCGACCAACTTCAGGAGTCCAAAGCCGTGATCGGTCTGAACATGTTGCGGCTCTGGGACGATCGCGGCACGCTCGAGACCTGGATCACCCCGCTGAGCAAGGCACTCGACGACGGAACGATCTCCCCCGTCGTGCATGCGGCGGTGCCGTTCGGCGAAGCGCCCGAGGCGCACCGCATCCTGGCGGCCCGCGAGAACATCGGCAAGGTCGTGCTGGTGCCCTAGGTTCCCTAAGTTTTTCCGAGTCGCCACACTGGCTATGTTTCCGTTATGGCTGTCACCGAGTCCCGCGAAGTTGTCATCGAGGCGACGCCCGACGAGATCATGGACGTACTGTTCGACCTCGAGTCGTTGCCCGAGTGGTCCTCGGTGCACCGACAGGTCGAAATCCTCGAGCGCGACGACCAGGGCCACCCGAGTAAATCCCGGCAAGTGGTCAAGATCGTGGGCGTCAGCGATGAACAAGTGCTGGCCTACTCGGTTCATGACGACGGCGTGAGCTGGACGCTGTTGAGCGCCCATCAACAACGCGCGCAGGAGGGTCGCTATACGCTGACCCCCGAGGGGGATTCGACCCGGGTCCGCTTCGACCTCACCGTAGATCTCTCCGTACCGGTCCCGGGATTTTTGATCAAGAGAGGGTCCAAGGGTTTGCTGGAGACGGCCACCCAGGGCCTGCGCGACCGCGTGCTCGAAGTCAGGAAGCGCGGCGGGTAGCCGACCATGTCAACGCAGACCAGCGGGCCGAACCTGAGACGCGCCGCGGGGGCCGTGCTGGCCGGGGTACTCGTCGCGTTGGTTGTGCGGCGAGTCCGCATCGCCGCCGGCATGCGCCGCGGTGACCAAGCGGTGATCGATGCCAAGCGGCACCGCAACAAGCGGTTCGCCAACAAGATGGTGACCAGCGTGGGCCGCGCCGGCCGACCGCACAGCATCTTCGCGGTGATCGAACACTCCGGACGTCGCACGGGCAGGCGCTACAGCACACCCATCCGCGTGGTGGAGCAGCCGGGTGGCTTCGTCGTCCCGCTCACCTACGGGCCGCGAACCAGCTGGTACGTCAACCTGCAGGCCGGACCCGGCAAACTGCACTGGCAGGGACGCGCCATCCCCGTCGGCAACCCGACTCTCGTCCCGATCGGGCTCGCCGCCCACCACTTTCCACCGCCCTCGCGATTCCTGCTCTGGCTCGACGGCACCGATCAGTGCGTGCGGATCGAGGACCTGACCTCCCCCGCCGAGGGCACCTAAACCCGGCCACTCGCGATGTGCGGGCCTTCCGGACCCACGGTTCGCGAGCGACACTGTCCTCTATGGAATCGACACTGGCGAGCACATTTCACCGAATCGCATCGGTCATCGGCGGGCTGGCACTGCTGGTGACGGTGGCCGCCTGCGGTGGCCACGGCGGCAGTCAAACGACGGCTCCACTGACGCCGAAAGTGACGCCCCTCGGTCGGACTATCGCAGAAGCCCCCGCCGGGGGCCCGTTGACAATCAGCAGTCCCGCGTTCTCGGACGGGGCATCGATCCCGGCGCAGTACACCTGCAAGGGGGCCAACATAGCGCCGCCGCTGACGTGGTCGGCGCCGTTGGGGGCGGCGTTCGTGGTCGACGACCCGGACGCCCCCCGCGGACCCTACGTTCACTGGATCGTGGTTGGCATCCCTCCCGGTTCCGGGAGCACCGCCGACGGTCAGACTCCCGCCGGAGGAACAAGCCTGCCGAACTCGGCCGGCCAGGCCGGCTACAGCGGGCCCTGTCCGCCCGCGGGCTCCGGGGTACACCACTACCGGTTCACCCTTTACCAGCTTCCCGCCACGTTCCAGCTCCCGCCGGGACTCGTTGGGCCGCAAGCGGCGCAGGCGATAACACAGGCCACAGCGGGACAGGCACAGTTCACCGGAACGTTCCAAGGCTGAGCCACACCGACAAATGAGCTCGCGACGAGCCGGTCACGGCCTCGCCACAGGCCTTCAGGGGGATGCGCTATGCCGACGCAGCCGGCATTCGACGTAACCAAGGCAATAGAACTCGGCCAGCTCGTCAACGCAACATATAAGACATCGCCCAGCGATTTGACGAACGCGGCCGGTCAACCGTTGAGTGCCGGCGGCGTCGACTACACGGTGGTCACCACGATCTATGCCAACGACCTGGCGACCGACATGAACCCGAACCGGGGCGACGACGAGGTTTCCATCGGACTGATCTGCCAAGTGGACCAAGCCGGCGATGTGGTGATCGCGATCCGGGGTACCGAAGGGGTCCTGGAGTGGCTCCATGACGTCGAGTTCCTCCAGGTTCCGTGCCCCTTTCTGGCCGGCGCCGGCCACACGGAAGACGGCTTCACCGCCATGTACGAGTCGTTGCGGACCGAAACCGGGCCGGGTTCGCCGACCGTGGTCAACGCGCTCGCAAAGCTCGCGTTCCCGCGGCCCGTTAGCTCCGTGGCGATTTGCGGGTACAGCCTGGGAGGTGCCCTTGCGACGCTGCTCGCCCTCGACGTGGCGGCGAACACGGCGTTTGCCGACCCGGCCGTTTACTCATACGGCAGTCCTCGCGTCGGGGATTCGCTATTTGCAGGCACCTACGACCAGGTGGTCAAGAACTCGTCCCGGATCGCGAACCGCCTCGACATCGTCCCCACATTGCCTCCCCCGGTCGACTATGAGCACGTGCTCAATCCGCACGAGCTGAACCCGGTTCGATTTGTGCCGCTTCCGCCGAAAACCCTGGTCAAATCGACTGTGGCGTGCGAACATTCGCTGGCCACCTATCTCTACCTGCTGTCGCTGCAATCCGGCGGCACGGTCATCCCCCTCGACCGCACCTGTCGGCCCTGAACAACAGGAGGCCATTCACGCCGACACGTCGTCGAGCGCCTGATAGGCGGCGTTGTAACCGGGAATGAAGGTGATGCCCGGGCCGCCATGGCATCCTGCGCCGCCGAGGTAGAGGCCGTCGATCGGAATCGGAAGGTCGAGGAAACCTTTCGGCCCCGGGCGATTGGGTCCCATTAGGTCCGGGTGCAGCAGGCCATGGCAGAAGTCGCCGGCCGGCGCGCCGAACATCGTGTTCATGTGGTAAGGCGCAAACGTGATGTGGCGGATGACGATGTCCTTGAAGTTCGGGGCGAACCTGGTGATCTTGTCGATAACACGTTCTGCCATCTCGTTTTTGAGGTGCCCGTGCTGGTCGCGGCCGACTTCGACCGGGAAGGCGTAGGCGTATGCGCTGGCCGCGTGCTTGCCGGGCGGCGCCAGGCTCGGATCGTGCACCGACGGGATCTGCATTCCCATCGATGGGTTGTCCGGAACGATGCCCCGGCGGCAGGTTTCCCATTGCAGCTGTTGCTCTTCCGGCGAGCCGAAGATGCCGACCGACTGCTGCATGCCGGCCTCGTTCAACAGTTCATAGGGTGGAGCGAACTCGGGCAGCCCGTCGAGCGCGAAGTGGAGTTGCACGAAGGAGGCGCGGTGGTCACGACCGGACATGCGCGAGAGCAATTGTGCGGGCACCTGATCGGGCGCTATCAGCTCCGTGAGAGTGACGTCCGGCGACAGGTTGGACACCACGATCGGCGCGGTGATCGTCGACCCGTCACGTAGTCGCACACCGGTCACCGCTTGGTGGTCGACGAGAATCTGTTCAACCTTCGCGCGGAAACGGATCTCCCCGCCGTGGGAGACGAAGAGCTCACGCAGATGCTCGGTCAGTGCTCCGATGCCGCCCATGAGCTTGGTCATCATCGCGGTGCTGTCGTCAGGCACAGCCAGCGCGAAGGCCAGGCAGGTGGCGCTGCCCGGCGTGTAGGGCCCGCGGTAGGTGGAGTTGACGGCCAGAAACGCGAGCATTCCGCGCATGACCGCGTGCTTGTCCTTGTCGGGCAGGTACCGGTCGATCACGTCCATCGCGGAACCGAACAGCATTTCGTGGATCGCGCGGTGCTCGGCCTCGTTGGCGGCGCAGGCATACATCTCGTCGAGGGTCTTGGGAGGTTTGCGGACGTCGAAGCGACCCAGAGCCTTGGCGGGTCCCTGACTCCAGCCGATCAGTTCGGCCATGCCGGTGACCGCCTCGAAGCCGTGCTTTTCGCCGAGGTGCGTCATCAGCTGGATCGGGTCGCGGTAGAAGACCATCGGCTCTTCTCCGTTTTCGCCGATGTTGGTCGACATCACGTCGGGCTCCACCGTGGGCAGGGTGTCGAGCCCGAGGTCCTTGGTGATCTGGCTGGCGGTGGGGAACTGCACCGAACCCGCGATCTCGTATCGGAAGCCGTCGATCAATTCGACCGTTGCCGCCATGCCGCCCGCGTAGGTGTTGGCTTCCAGGCACAGCGTGCGCAGACCGGCGCGTTGCAGAATCGCGGCTGCGGTGAGCCCGTTATGTCCGGCACCCACCACGATCGCGTCATAGTCAGTCTTGCTCATCGTCACCGCTTCTGTCCTCCCTCGGCTTGGCGTGACAAGAATATGTCAGTACTGACACAATGGGAAGATGTCTGTCCTGACGAATTCCGGGCGCCTGGGATACCATCCCAATGCCATGAGCGCCCCAACGAACCGCCATCAATTGCGCCGCCGGTCGACGCATGAGGCGCTTCGCCAAGCGGCATTGAAGAGCTTCGCCCGCAAGGGATTTACCAACGTAACGGTGACCGAGTTGGCCCGGGAGGCTGGCGTCACCGAACGCACCTTCTTCCGGCATTTCCCGACCAAGGAAGCGGTGCTGTTCCAGGATTACGAGACGCGTTTGGAATGGCTGGCCGAGGCGCTTGCGGAGCACCCGGCCTCGGAGTCACTCTTCGACGCGGTGCTGGCGAGCGTGGCGGCCTTCCCGTACGACCTCGAGGTGGTGCGCCAGGCCGCGACCGCCCGCGCCGAGCTGATCAGTGCGGACCGCGTCGCGAGCCATCTGCGGGTGGTGCAATCGTCGTTTGGTCATGTGCTGACCGACTTCATCAGGAACCGCAACCCGGACGTGGCGAACATCGATCTTCGCGCCGAGGTCGCGGGCTCCGCACTGGCCGCCGCTCTCGTTGTGGCAGTGGAGAATTGGGGCCGCAACGGGTGTACCGGTGACCTCGGTGCACTCGTGGCCGCGAGCCTGGATCTGGTTCGCTCGGGTTTGGCGCCGCTTCTCTAACCTGTAGGTGTTCGCGTGGCGAGCCGAAGCAACCCGCGGCGCAACTGTTTATCGCGTTTACCGGTGGCAAGCTCGATCAGGGCGATCTCGGCGACCGCCGCGACGAGGAGCACCGCGACCGGTTCCGGTGGCGCCCACCCCAGCGCCACCAGATCGGGCAGGATCAGGGTCGCCGAGCTCTGATTACGGGCGGCGACCAAATCGCTGAGCCCGGCCTCGGTGCGCGACTGGACGAGCAATGCTTTGGTAGACGGCTCGGCCAAGCAGCCGTCGAGGTAGGCGTTTGCGCCCGCCTCGAGCCGCTCGCGTCCGGGCGGTAGGTCGGCCATGACAGCAGCGATCGATTCGCCCAGCTGGTCATGGAATCGAGCATGCAATGCCCGCACGTATCCGGCGCGGCTGGGCCAATGCTGATAGAAGCTACCTTTCGCCATGCCGGCCTCGGCGACGATCGCGTTGACGGAGAGTCGGGCCAGGTCTTCCGATCCCAACAGCCGCTGTCCCGCGTCCAGCAGCGCATTACGTCCGGGCTCGGGCGATCTCACCGCGTCCTCACCCTGCGTTGGCTGCGCCTGGCGAGCATCTCGCCATATTGCTCACAGACGTGGATCACGCCGGTCAGTTGATATGTGATCCATCCCTTGTGGGTCGACGGGAGGTTCTTCTCGAACAACCGGTGGCCAACGATTTGCAGGGCCCATCCTCCGATGAACATCGGGGCTCCCAGCTTTGGCTTGGCGAACATCAGCGGCAGGCCGGCCGCGATGATCGGCGTGCCGACGAGATGGGCTGCCCTTACGCCCTTAGACGTGTGTTGCGTGCGGTAGTAGGCCATCTTGTCCGCGAATGGCGCCTCGGGCGGCGGGGCTTCTTTCATCCCAGATCCCTTCTTGTCAGCGCGTCCCTATCGTTGTACCGTACGCAATGACCGACCAGTCGGTCAAGCTCTGGAGGGAATTCTCAATGACGACCATTCAGACTCGGGCGGGCCGAATTGCCTACCGCGAATCCGGTAGTGGCCCAACGGTGTTATTGCTGCATGCGACGCTGCACGACCGGCACGACTTCGACCCGATCGTCGAGGTGCTGGCCGAGCGCTACCGCACCATCGCCGTGGACTGGCCCGGGCACGGCGATTCGGATCCGGTTGACGCCACCATCGAGCCCGGCGCACCGCTTTTCGCGGACGTGCTCGAAGACGTTGTCGACGGGCTGGGCCTGTCGCGGGCCGTGCTGATCGGGAACTCGGTCGGCGGATTCGCCGCTGCGCGCCTGGCGATGAACCGTCCCGACTCCGTCGCGGGCCTGGTCCTCGTCAACGCGGGTGGGTTCGTTACATGGAATCCGCTGTCTCGCATGTCTTGCCGGGTGTTGGGCACGCCGGCGGTATTCCGCCGGGCCGCTCCCCTGTTCGTCCGCGGCTACATGAAGGCCAAGACCGACAGCGATCGGCAGATCATCCGGCGTGCGACCGCGGCGGCGAAAACGTCCGAGGGCATCCGCGTCGCAACGGGGCTGTGGCGAAGTTTCGCCTCACCCGAGCACGATCTGCGCAGCCGTGCCGGTGAGCTGTCCGTGCCCACTCTCATCGTCTGGGGCAAGAAAGACATCGCCATACCGCTGAGCGCCGGACGCGCGACCCACAATGCCATTCGCGGTTCCCGGCTCGAGATCCTCGATACCGGGCATGTGGTTTTCTCGTCGGATCCGGACGGCTTTCTCGCGGTCGCCGAGCCGTTCCTGCAATCGGTCAGTTTGCGGCGTTAATCGCCCTGATCACAAGCGCGTCCAGGGGCATTCTTGTTCCGTGACTGCGAGTGTTGGCGCCTGCGCTACTGCGTGGAGCGATCACTGGCGGGAAGGTCTGACCGACACCAGGCCGTGGGCGTGGAAAATCGCCTACGTCCGTGCTTGGCTTGGCGAACGGTCCCATCCACCCGCCGAAGTCTGTCAGATCGCGCGAAAGCGCGTATCGCCATGGCGCCGAAAGGAACGGTTCAGCATGACCACACAAGCCGAAAGCCATCGGCACAGCCCACAATTGATTCCAGGCCGACTACTGCGAAGTGGGCAGCCGCACCATCCGGCCGTCCTGGACGAGGCCAGGAGACGGCGCGACAAGCTCCAGTTGCGCCTGGCGGACCGGATAACGGCGTTTGCCGGGTCGATGAACTTCGTCTGGATACACGCGGCACTGTTTGCCGTGTGGATGTTGGTCTTGGAACGGAACCCCTGGCCGACGTTGACCCTGGTGGTGTCGCTTGAGGCAATTTTTCTGTCGACCTTCGTGATGATCGGGCAGAACCGTCAGGCATCTTTCCAGCAAGCGAAGGCCGACCACGACTTCGAGGCCCAGGAATTGGAGCTGAAGACCAATACCGAGCTCACTCGCCAGATCCATGTGCTCACAGAGGAATTGCACACGCAGTTCATCCCGCGAACATCTGGGCACCACGACTCAGCGTCGCCCAGTTAGAAGCGGGCAGTGAAAAGCCATGCCAAATCTGATGTCACGTCGCTCGCATCGCTGCCGCGGGTCGGCGCAACAGGCTCAGTACAAGGGTGACCACTCCGACGTCCGCAGCAGCCGGCTCTCCCACTGATCGCGGTATTTCAGGGCGTCGAACATATAGCTGCCTGGCGCACGGTGCTCCGGCGGGGTCTCGGTGGTCAGCAGGCGTACGAGCGCCGCGTGGTTGTTGGAATCGTCGATTTTCTGCCACAGCATCGCTTCTCGTCGGCGATAGCTACCGTGCGCGACCTGAAAGCACGCCTGGATATCGAGGATCCGCATCCCCGGCGGGGCTTTGGAAAGCACGCGGTAGTAGATCTCGTCCCACGAACGGATGTAGTCATCGAGCGGAGCGTAGGGCCAGCCGGTGTCTTCCATGAACAGGCTCGGCGGATGGACCGCACCATCGGTGGGCACGGTCGCCAGGTCTACCGTCTGCAGCGGCGACCAGTAGACCGGGAGCAGGATCTTGCCGGTCACGTCGTGGCGCAGGTGGTCGAGTTCGCGCATCCACGGGTTCAGATCCCCGTTCTGCGTGCGGCGGGCGAGCCGCTCCCACGCGGCGCCGTCGGTGATTCCGGTGATGGTGACGACGGTGTAGGAAGCCCCCGAGCCGTGAGCGTGATTGGCGTACCAGAGCAGCCGGGCGGTGTCCTCTTTCGCCAGCGTGGGCATCCAGCCCTCCCGGTAGGCGGCCTCGAATTCGTCCTGCCGCGCGCCGACCACCTTGTGCGTCTCGTGAAGGAAAAGCATTAATAATTCCTATGTTTCAGGCGCCGTTGGCGATCAGCGTGGCGATCTGGGGCCGGCTGACTTTGCCGGTCGCGCTGTACGGGATCTGGTCGACGATGGCCAACCGCTCGGGCAGCTTGAAGTAGGCGATCAACTCGCGACAGTGCGACCGCAGCTCCTCGAGCGTCACCGGGGCGTGAGACACCACCGCGGCCCCCACCCGCTGGCCGAGTTCGTCGTCGGCGATCCCGGCGACCGCGACGTCGCTTACCGCCGGGTGGGAACGCAGCGCTTCCTCGACCTCGATCGGTCCGAACTTCTCTCCCCCACGGTTGATGGTGTCGCTCAGGCGGCCGCTCGGGAAGATGTAGCCGTCGGCATCCTGGCGGGCGAGGTCACCGGTGTGCAGCCAGCCCTCGGTGACGTTTTGAGTGGTGTTCACCCACAACTCGCCGACCGTTCCGGGCTCGACGTCATCGCCCGTCGCGGGGTCCACCACTCGCACTTCGACTCCGGGCAACGGCCGGCCGACCGAGCCGGCGCGGGCCGGATCGCGGTGATCGCCGGGCAGCAGGGTCGTGTACGCGCCAAGGGTCTCGGTCTGTCCGAAGACGTTGGCGAACGCCACGTGGGGCAGCGCGGCCATCGCCCTGCGCACCAACGTGATTGGCGCGGCCGCGGCCCCGTAGGCGATGGCGACCAGAGACGTCAGGTCGGTGCCCGCGAAGTCCGGATGATCGAGGATGCGCTGCAGCATCGTCGGCACCATGAACGTCGTGGTCACCCGGTGTTCCGACACCAGGCGTAGCCACTCGCCGGCGTCGAACCGCGCCTGCACCACCGAGGTGTTGCCCGAGTACAGACTGCCGAGCGTGCCCAGCGCGCCGCCGACATGGAAGAAGGGGACGGACATCATCCCTATCGAGGGCCTGGTGTCCGCCCGGAACGGCGCCGATATCCCCGTGATACGCCTGGCGAGCTGCCGGCCGCTGATGCCGACGGCCTTGGGGAGTCCCGTTGTGCCGCTGGTGAACAGGACCAAGGCGTCCCCGTCGTCGGTATCTTCGGCCAGGTCGACGTCGCTTCGCAACGTCGATCGACTGTCGCCCGTCAGGTCGGGCACCGTGAGCACCGTGGGCGCACCCGCCTGGCGGAGCCGGTCGATGTACTGCTCCCCCGCGACCGCCACATCGGCGCAGCCGGCGTTTTTCAAAAGCCCTTGCAGCTCCGGCGGCGTCAGCGCGGGATTCATCAGCGCGGCCGCGGCGCCAATGCGTGCCGCCGCGAGCAACGTCGCGATAGACAGCAGGCTTCCGCCATCGACGACCGCGACGCGCTGGCCGGCCATCACACCGTGGTCGGCCAGGCCGGTGGCGCACTGCCGCACCGTCGCGCCCAGCTCGCCGTAACTGACGGAGCGCCCGTCGATGATGAGCGCGACCCGCGTGGGATCGCCGGCCGCCGGCGCGTCGACGATTGTGCCCGTATTCATGGGCGGGTCAGTAAAGGGGGGACCACTCGGAGGTCCGCAGCAACCGGGTGGTCCATTGATCGCGCAGGTCCAGGGCGTCGTGCATCCAGGTCCCCGGGGCGCGGTACTCGGCGGGGATGTGGGTCCGGAGCAGATCGAGTAGCGCCTCGGGCCTGCTGATGCGCTGCATCAGGAGCACCTCGCGGCGCACGTGACTGCCGAGGGCGGGCTGGAACGCAGCGTGCATTTCCAGCATGGACGACGGCTGCTCGAGGCTCCTGGCGTACACGTCACCGCACCTGGCGATGTATTCCTCGAACTTGTCCTCGTAAGGCCACATGGTGTCTTCCATGTAGAGACTCATCTCGTGCTCTCGCCCATCGACCGGCACCTCGTCGAACGACACCTCCAGCAGTGGCGACCACGGTAGCGGTACCAGCAGCTTCGCATCGACCTCGTGGCGGAGCGCGTCCACCCCGCGCATCCACTCCTGAAGGTCACCCTTCTGGACCCGCTTGGTCAGGCGTTCCCACGCCGCTCCGTCGCGAACCGCGGTCATGGTCATCACGGTGTAGGCGGGGCCGCTGCCGTGCGCCTGGTTTGAGTACCACAACAACCGGGCCTCGTAGCCCTCGGCGAGCGCGGGCATCCAGCCCTCCCGAAATGCGGCCTCGAATTCGTCTTCGTGGCGCCCGCGTACCTTGTGCACCTCGTGCATGAACAGCACGCCAAGACCTCCGCACCCGGGCGCTCTGCCTTGAACGCCCTCGTTCAACGGACCGTAGCCTGGCCAGTTTTCCGCGTCTAGTCAAGATCTACAGATGCACAATTAGAGCGCGACGGTTGACCTAGACAGTCGCGTCGAGAATCTGGTTTGCTCAATTTTTTAGCCTCATTACCGCGCAGGAGTTCGCTGATGGCCCGACTCAACGTGCCGGATGGCCCGGGCGGCGAAGCCGCCATGATCTGGACGCTACGGCCGCCGCTCGGTGGCATGGTCGAGCGGATGATCCGGGGCGCATACCAGCAGAGCATGCTGCCGCCCGACGAGCGGGAGCTGGCCAGGATGCGAATAGCTCAGATCAACGACTGCGTCGCCTGCTCTGATTTTCGTGCCCAGTCCGTGCTGGATGTCGGTGTCGCGCCGGAGCTCTACGACAACGTCGCCGCCTATGCCAGCTACCCCGGCTACACGCCGCGCCAGCGTCTTGCCATCGAGTACGCCGAGCGTTTCGCGACCGACCACGCGTCGATGGGCGACGCGTTCTTCGAGCGGCTGCGGGGGTCGTTTTCCGACGAGGAGATCCTCGATCTGACGCTGTGCGTCGCGGTATTTCTTGGCCTTGGACGCTCGTTGACGGTGCTTGGTGTCGATCAGTCCTGCGCAATCGACCTTTGACCAAGCAAAGCGACTGGAAGGACAGCATGGACATCGCGACGGTCGACGAATTGCTGACCACCACGCGATCGGTGCGAAAACGCCTTGACCTGACCCGGCCGGTCGGTCGCGACGTGATCCTCGAGTGCATACGGCTGGCGATGCAGGCGCCCACCGCGAGCAACGCGCAGGACTGGCGGTGGCTGGTGATCACCGATGCCGACAAGCGCGCCGCCATCGCCGAGATCTACAAGAGCATCGGCGCTGACTATCTCGAGTACGCCGCCAAGGACGCGTCCGACCCGCAGACCCAGCGCGTGTACGCCAGCGCGTTCAGCCTGACTGACACGCTGGCCCAGGTTCCGGTGCATGTCATCCCCTGTCTGGAGAACCGCATCGATAACTCCAATGTGCTGGCCGCCGCGTCGGCCTGGGCGTCGATCATCCCGGCCGGGTGGAGCTTCTTGCTCGCGCTGCGGTCCCGAAGACTGGGATCGGTGTGGACGACGATGCATCTGGCCAAGGAGCAGGAGGTGGCCGAGGTGCTCGGGATTCCGGCCACGGTCACCCAGGCTGCGCTGTTCCCGGTGGCCTATACGATTGGCACCGACTTCCGGCCGGCCGCGCGGCCGCCCGCGGAGACGATCACTTATTGGGACACCTGGGGACAGCCTGATGGAGAAAGCTGATGCAGTCCTACACCGTGCGATTCCATGTCGATGCGCCGCCGAGGAAAGTGTGGCGGGTGCTTCATCCGCCGGCCCCGCCGAACGCGCCACGGCCGCGAATTCTCAAGTGGCCCACGGGCAGCATGGAAATCCTCAACGAGGGCAACGAAGCCGGTGAGGGTCTGGTCCGCACCTGCGTCTTCGAAGTGCCCAAGTACCTGCTGTCCAGGGGCAAGGCGCGGTCGTGGGAGACGGTGACCGAAGCGGAGATGAACAAGCTGTCGCGCTACGTCGCGGTCGGCGCACCGCTGTGGTCTCGCGCCGAGGGCTATCACCAGCTCGAGGAGCAGCCCGACGGCACGACCGTGCTGACCTTCCACGAGACGTATCACGCCTACAACCCGGTGCTGCGCTTCTTTCTCGAGCGTCCTGTGTACGCGAAGATTTCTCGCGACAATCTCAAGACGTATGAGCACGCGCTGGGTTACGCCGGCAAGGTGCGGAGGCTGACCTAAAAAGTCCGGTCGGTCCTATCTCCAAGCGTTACAAGGGTTTTCGCGGGTCTTCGCTGCGCACCGGGTGCGCCGCGGCCGCCGTCGTGCCGAACGTGTCAGCGGTGCAGCTGGTTTGGGCCGACTGGCGTGGACGCTGGCCGTGGTCGGCCGGCTTCAACAACGGGCGAGGCACACAACCGGTGCTCGTGTGCGGGCAGGACTCGATAGTGCGGGATCGTAAGCAAGCAACCGAAAGTCGCCCAGGGGTGAACGTGCTAAGAAAGTCAACCTGTAAGTAATTCTTCTCTTTACGGCCAGACAGGAGATCACGGCAATACGCAGTCTAAAAGTCTGTAATTACTACTGTCCCATTCCTTTTAGTCTGAGTCGATTGCGCGGAAACGTAACAAGAAAGGGCCGAATGACTCTAAGATCAGCTGCGCTGTGAGCGTTACTTTCCGTGAAGGTCCCTAACTTGCAGCGCTCATCGGCCGGCTTCCGGGGGGGTCAAACGCTTGACTGATTTCAGGATGGATAGTCGGATTCCCGACGGGTCGGCGACGGACTACGCACAACAGCTGCGCAGGGCTCGTCTCCGTGTTACCCGCCCGCGGATGGCCGTGCTCGCCGCGGTGCACGCGCACCCGCACTCAGACACGGAAACGGTCTTCGAAACGGTGCGTGCCCGCCTACCTGATGTGTGCCTTCAGACTGTGTACGACGTGGTGCACACGCTGACCGACGTGGGTATGCTGCGACGAATCCAGCCCCCTGGTTCCGTCGCGCGCTACGAGTCGAGGGTCGGTGACAACCACCATCACATCGTCTGCCGGTCTTGCGGGGTCATCGTGGACGTTGACTGTGCTCTCGGTGAGGGTCCGTGCCTGTCCGCTTCGGACCAGAAAGGCTTCCTGCTGGACGAGGCTGAGGTTATCTTCTGGGGCGTCTGCCCCGCTTGCTCCACATCACGTGCCTCGGGATCACACCTGTGATCACGCGACACAGATGTGAAATGGGCTGCTCACCCCGGTAGGCTGCGGTTCATGAGGTTCAAAGAGGTCCCACCTGCCGCGGCACGATTTGTCATCGCGGGGCTGATCTTTGCCGGCTGGGGTGCGTCCGCGGGTGTCGCCGCGGCCGACCCGGAGCCGACGCCGCCGCCTGCACCGTCGGCGTCCCCGGCACCTGCAGCATCACCGGCACCGGCACCGGCACCGAAGGCGACCATGGACCACGACGGCACGTACGCGGTGGGCACGGACATCGCGCCGGGCATCTACAGCTCGGCCGGGCCGGTCGGCAACGGCACGTGCTACTGGAAGCGGACAGGCGACCCCGACGGCGCCCTCATCGACAACACCATGACCAAAAAGCCGCAGGTAGTGCAGATCGACCCGACAGACAAAGCGTTCAAGACGTCGGGCTGCCAGCCCTGGCAGCTGACCCCGGACGCCACTCCGCCCGGTAATTCACCGCCTCCAGGTGTGCAAGGCGCTCTTGGCATCCTCAACGGGCTGCTCGGCGGCCAGAATGGACAGCAAGCCCCCCATTCCTGATGGGTCCTGCCGCCATGGCAAGTAGTTCGCAACAGATCGTCGTGGTAGGTGCCGGCGTGAGTGGATTGACGTCGGCCGTGTGTCTGGCCGAGGCGGGCTGGCGGGTGCGGGTGTGGGCGGCGGCAACGCCGCAGCAGACGACCTCGGCGGTGGCGGGTGCGGTGTGGGCGCCACCACGGCCGGCCGAACGCGCCGCCAAGACGCTGGATTGGACCAAGCACTCCCTGCGGGTGTTCCGTGAACTGGCCAATGACCCCAGCACCGGGGTTCGCATGGCGCCGGCGCTGATCGTCGGCGACCTCACTGGGGCCGAGGCGATGTCGTCGGCGGCCGAGGTCATCCCCGACCTGCGGCCGGCTGACCCGGCCGGCATCCCCGATGGTTTCGGTGCCGGGTTTCGCGCCACCATGCCGATGATCGACATGCCGCAATATCTCGACCACCTGGCACGGCGGCTGGCCGCGGCCGGCTGCGAAATCGAGTTGCATCCGGTGCGGTCGCTGGCCGAGGCCGCCGACGCCGCACCGATCGTCGTCAACTGTGCCGGTCTCGGCTCGGGAGCGCTGACCGGCGATGACTCGGTGCGGCCGCTGTTCGGTCAGCATGTTGTCTTGACCAATCCCGGTCTGCGGCAACTGTTTATGGAGATCAACAGCGGCCGGGAGTGGACCTGCTACTTCCCGCATCCGCAGCGCGTGGTGTGCGGCGGCATCAGCATCCCTGACCGCTGGGACACCACCGCGGAGCGCGAGGTGACCGACCGCATCCTGCAACGCTGTCGCCGGATCGAGCCGCGGCTGCGCGAGGCCGAGGTGATCGAGACGATTACCGGGCTGCGTCCCGACCGTCTGTCGGTGCGAGTGGAGGCTGAGCCGCTCGGGCGGGCGCGCTGCATCCACAACTACGGGCACAGCAGCAATGGCGTGACGTTGTCATGGGGTTGCGCGCGGGACGTGGTGCGCCTGGTGGGGGCTGATCGTTAACGCCGTCGGCACACCCGAGGTTATTGTTGCAAAGATAGCAACCTTGAGTCATGTGGAGACGCGGTGAGCATCGATTACACGCTGCACGCGCACATTGCCACAATCACGATCAACCGTCCGGAGACGCGCAACTCGCTGGACATGCAGCATTTCCGCGACTTGGCCCACGCCTGGGCGGCTTTCCGCGACGACGCCGGCGCCTGGGTCGCGGTAATCACCGGCGTCGGCCGGGACTTCTGCACCGGCGCTGACCTCAAGAAATTCATCCCGGAACTGACCGGTGAGCTACCCAAACCCGAAGGGTGGAACAAAGACGACGCCATTCACGCCGTCCTGCATCGGTTCCCGGTGTACAAGCCGATCGTCGCCGCCATAAACGGAACGTGCATCGCGGGCGGGTTCGAGATGCTGAGCTCCGCCGACATTCGAGTGGCCGTGCCCGAGGCGCGATTCGCGGTCATGGAGCCCAAGCGCGGTCTGTTCGCCGGCGGCGGGACCACCGTGCGGCTGCCGCGTCAGATTCCCTACGCGTTCGCGATGGAGCTGCTGCTGACTGCCGACATGGTGGACGCGGGGCGAGCCCTGGCGATGGGGCTGATCAACCGGGTGGTCCCGGCGGACCAGCTGATGGATGCCGCGTATGACTACGCCGAGCGCATTGCCGCCAACGCACCGCTGGCGGTCTACGCGACGAAGCAGTCAGCCGTTGAAGGCTTGGCGCTCGACCTCGAATCGGCGTACGACAACGAGACCCGGCACAGCGACCGCGTTTTCGCGACGGAGGACGCCAAGGAAGGACCACGCGCCTTCGCCGAGAAGCGACCGCCGCGGTGGCAGGCCCGCTGAGCTCTCAGACGCGGGCGCGGCCGCCGACGTCGCGAACCACCAGTGACAACACCCAACTCACGATGGACAACACGATCGCCGCCCAGATTGCCGTCCACCAGAAGTGGTCGATCTGCAGCCCCCAGTGGGTGGTGTGTTCGGTGATCCACGCGGTGATCCACAGCATCAACGCGTTGACGACGATATGGAACAGGCCCAGGGTCACGATGTAGAGCGGGATCGACAAGATCTGGACGACCGGCTTGACGATCGCGTTGACCAGACCGAAGATCACCGCCACGACGAAGATGATGCCGACCCTCTCCAGCTTTGTGTCGCCGCCCACGAAGCTCAACCCGTGCACGAAGAGGGTGACGATCCACATGGCAAGTCCGGTCAATGCGGCGCGAAGCAGAAAAGAACCCATGTCGAAGATCCTGCCACCCGGTGTCGTGGAAGTAACCCCGTTCAGTTCAGGTTGTAAAAGCGCTGCGCGTTGCGCCCGCCGATCTTTTCGCGCGCTTCCTCGCTGATGTCGGCGCGGGTGCGCAGGTGTTTGGTGCTCTCCGGCCACTCGCCGTCCCAATGTGGGTAATCGCTGGCGAACATGATGAAGTCGGCACCCAGCACGTCGATCACGCCGGGCAGGATCGGTTCCTCCGGTTCACACGTCACGAAGATGTTGCCCGCGGCCAGATATTCGTGCGGATCGCGGCGCCAGCCGCGCTCGACCCAATCGCCCCGCTTCTCGTAATGCTCGTGCAGGCGATCCATGAAGAATGGGACCCAGCCCGCCCCCGCCTCGAGGAAGGCGACCCGTAGCCGTGGATGCCGCTCGAAGACGCCGCCGGAGACCATCGCGGTCATCGCCGTCATCTGGTCGAACGGAAAGCTGATGCAGTGCACCTGGATGTAGTTGGTGAAGCGGTCCACCCCGATTTTCGGCAGGTGTATGCCCGGGGCGCCGTGAACGCCGAGGGGCATCCCGAGTTCGACGGCGGCCGCGTAGAACGGGTCGAGGTCGGGGTGGTCGAGGTTGCGGGTCTTCAGGGCGGGCGGGACGAGAGTCGCTACCAGCCCGAGCTCCCTGGCTTCGGTCATGACGTCGATGGCCAGCCGGCCGTGCTCGACGGGGGCCACGGCGACGCCGCGCAACCGGCCGCCCGAGGGCGCGCAGTAGTCCGCGATCCACTGGTTGTAGAGCCGGGAGAACCCCGCTGCGAACTCGGGGTCCTCCAGACTTGGCGCGCACAGCCCGAGGCTGGGATACAGCACCATCGTGTCGATGTGATCGCGATCGGCGTCGCCGAGCACGCCCTCGGCCGACCGGCAATTGATGTCAGGGGCCTTGCTGATCCCGTGTTCGGGCGGACAACCCGCGCCGGGGCCTTGGTCCTCGGGATAGTTGCGGCCCTCGAGCGTCAACCGCAGCCGCCCGTCGGTGCTGGGCTTCACGTGTTGCGGCCAGCGTTTAATTGCTTCGATCGCCAGCGATGAGTTCTCGGCGACGTGTCCGTCGGCGTCGATGATTCGCATGTATCGGCAACTTACTCTCGCGGATTGCATGTTCAAATGGCTTTCGCCGGCGCGCCTGGTACTGCAACGATGCTGACGTGACAACACAACGGCTCACCGCCGATCAGCGAAATTCATTCATCGCGGCGTCGTTGGGCTGGACGATGGACGCCTTCGATTACTTCATCGTGGTGCTCGTCTACGCCGACATCGCGAAGACGTTCCATGTCAGCAAAGCCGAAGTCGCGTTTGTCACCACTGCCACCCTGGTCATGCGCCCCGTGGGCGCATTGCTATTCGGGCTGTGGGCCGACCGCGTCGGTCGGCGGCTCCCGCTGATCGTGGACGTGATGTTCTACTCCGTGGTGGGGTTCCTGTGTGCGTTCGCGCCCAACTTCACCGTGCTGGTGATCCTGCGGCTGCTGTACGGCATCGGCATGGGCGGCGAGTGGGGGCTGGGCGCGGCGCTCGCCATGGAGAAGGTGCCCGTGGAGCGACGCGGTTTTTTCTCCGGGCTGCTGCAGGAGGGTTATGCATTCGGCTATCTGCTGGCGAGCGTTGCATCGCTGGTGGTGATGGATTGGCTGGGGTTGTCGTGGCGCTGGCTGTTCGGCTTGAGCATCATCCCGGCCCTGATCAGCCTGATCATCCGATACCGGGTGGAGGAGTCCGAGGTGTGGGAGGCCGCGCAGGACCGGATGCGGCTGACCAGCACCAGGATCCGCGACGTGCTGCGCGACGCCGCGATCATCCGCCGATTCATCTACCTGGTGCTGTTGATGACCGCGTTCAACTGGATGAGCCACGGCACCCAGGACGTCTACCCGACCTTCCTGACGTCGACCGCCAACCACGGCGCCGGCCTGTCCAGCGTGACCGTCAAATTGATCGTGGTGGTCTACAACGTCGGCGCCATCATCGGCGGCCTGTTCTTTGGCACGCTGTCACAGCGGTTCAGCCGCCGCTACACCATCATCTTCTGCGCGCTGCTGGGGCTGCCGATCGTGCCGTTGTTCGCCTACTCACGCACCGCGGCGATGCTGTGCCTCGGCTCGTTTTTGATGCAAGTCTGCGTGCAGGGCGCGTGGGGCGTGATCCCCGCGCATCTGACCGAGATGTCGCCCGATGCCATCCGCGGCCTCTACCCCGGCGTCACCTACCAGCTCGGTAACCTGCTGGCGGCGTTCAACCTGCCCATTCAGGAACGCCTGGCCGAGTCGCACGGTTATCCCTTTGCGTTGGCGGCGACGATCGTGCCGGTGTTGATCGCGGTGGCGTTCCTGACGCTGATCGGCAAGGACGCCACCGGAATCCGCTTCGGCACGGCCGAAAGTTCTTTTCTCCCAACGAAAGTGACCTGACTTTATTCGTTGTTGCTCAGTATGCGCCGCAGCAGGTGCATGGCCACCGTCGTAGAGCGCTCCCGGATGTCGGACCGGTTCCCGGGGAGCCGCAGCGTGCGGGTGTCCTTGCGGCCGCCGTCTTGCATCACGGTGAAACAGACTGTGCCGACTGGTTTTTCGTCTGTGCCCCCGCCCGGGCCGGCGATACCGGTGATCGCGACGGCGGTGTCGGCGCCGAAGCGCTGCAGCGCGCCTGCCGCCATCGCTTCGGCCACCGGCTCGGACACGGCCCCGTGTTTATCGATCAGGGCCGGGTCGACGCCCAGCAGCTCGGCTTTCGCCTCGTTGGAGTAGGAGACCACCCCGCCCATCACGTAGTCGGACGATCCGGGCCGGTCGGTAAGCCGCGCCGCCAGCAGCCCCGCGGTGCAGGATTCCGCCGTCGCGATCCGGCGGCCGGCCAGCAACTGGGCGACCACATCGTCCACGCTCGCGCCGTCTTCGGAATAGAGCTGCTGCCCGTGCTTTTCGCGCAGCAGCTCGGTCAGCCGCGCGTAGACGTCTACGGCGTGCGGCTCGTAGCGCGTGACCATTTCGATCTCGCCGCGCCGCAGGCAGGTGGTGATCTCGAGTTGCTCGTAGCCGGGGATGGTTTTCTCAGCCGTGCGCAGTGTCTCGGCCAGACCCGACTCGGGCAGCCCGAACATGCGAATGGTCTGCTGCCGGTAAATGGTTCGACCGGCGATCGCCCCTTGTGCCGCGGGTGTTTCGATGGCTCTGCGCCACATCGGCTGCAGCTCGCGCGGTGGTCCCGGAAGCACGATGACCGTCGGGCTGCCGGGCACCACCACCCCGGGCGCGGTGCCCACCGGGTCGAGCACCTGCGAACCTTTCGGAATCATGGCCTGCTTACGGTTGGCGGCGCGCACCGCGTCGAAACTTTCCGAATCGAAGTGCGCCATCAGCCTTTTGAGGATGTTGGCGATTTTGTTCTCGACCTCCGCGTCCAACACCAACGCCCGGCCGCAGAAGCGCGCCACCACTTCGACGGTCATGTCGTCGGCCGTGGGCCCCAGGCCGCCGCTGGTGACGATCAGGTCCACGCCCTCCCCGGCCATAAAGCGCAGCTGCGCCTCGATGTCGGAAGGGCGGTCACCGCAGATGGTGATGTGCGCCAGCTCGACGCCCAGCTCCAGCAGCCGGTCGGCGATCCAGGGGCCGTTCGCATCTTGCACCCGTCCGGTGAGGACCTCGGTTCCGGTGACGACGATGCCCGCGCGTGCGCTCACCGGCCTGAGCCTACTGGCGGCATTCCTGGGGTTGAGGCGCGCGGTGCCGGCGCATGCCGACCGGGGTGATCTGTCCCAGGCGGCACTACGGGTCCGGGGGCGCCGCCGGTACCGCCGGTGCCAGGTGACCGTCGCGTCCTAGTGGCCTGGGCTGCCGGGTCGGCCAGGCTGCCCGGGTTGGCCCGGTTGGCCGGGTTGGCCGGGGGTTCCGCCGGGGCCGGGTGCGCCGCCGGCACCACCCTCCCCGCCCGCGCCGGGCTGACCGCCAGGCCCGGGCGCCCCGCCCATGCCGCCGTCGCCGCCCCGGCCACCGTCGCCGCCGCGTCCGCCAGCCCCGCCTGCTCCCCCGGCTCCGCCAGCCCCGCCGCGGCCGCCAGCCCCGCCAGTGCCGCCGCTAGTGGGCGTTTCGCTGCTCATGACGTTTGCACCTGCCTCCCAGTCAGCCACCCTATTCCGCTCAGCCACGGTCAAGCTAGCCCCAAGACGCGGAGAGCCGGCGGCCCGAATCGATATCGCGGGACAATGAGTCGATGATCGAGTTAGAGGTGCTTCAGGCCGACGTGACCAAGCTTGAAGTCGATGCGATCACCAACGCGGCCAACACCCAACTGCGGCACGCCGGCGGCGTCGCGGCGGCGATCTCCCGCGCCGGCGGCCCCGGGGTGCAACGCGAATCGACCGAGAAGGCGCCGATCGGGC
>NZ_JBKQOI010000097.1:0-6390 GCF_052145595.1 Mycobacterium sp.
TGTGCACGCTGGCGCCGAGACTGTTGTGCCCCCACGGCGGTCCCTTGGGAGGCGGGGGGCGGTCCAGGTAGGTCATCCGGTACCGGCGGGGGCAATCCAGCCAGGACGTCAGCCGGGTCGGCGTGCACGCGTACAGCCGCTGCGGCATGCCGCCGAAGCTGAGCTGCTCCGCCGCCATCATCTGCGCCTCCTTGCTACCGACCGCAAGCTATCAGCAACCACCGACAATTCTGGCTGGGCGGCGAATCAGCGCTGATGCGCGAAGGCCAGCACCGCGGTCGCGACGAGCTGGACGGCGATGGCCGATAGCAGCAGGCCCGCGATACGGGATGCCAACTCGACGCCGTTGTCGGTGAGAAGGCGGTGGATAACGGTGGAAAACCGCATGGCCAGCCACACGACGATGGTCACCGCCACGATGGCCAACGCAAGCGCCAGCACGTCGCCCGGGCCGTGGATCCGCTGTACGTAGAGCATGGTGGCCACGGTGCCCGAAAATCCCGGGGGACGTGCCGTTGGCGGTGCGGCGGCTTTCACCGCAGATGCGCCAGTCACCGGGGAAAGGTCACGGTCAACCGGGCCGCAACGCCGCGCATTGTCCGGGCCTGACGGCGAGGGCCTGGCCAGAGGCCAGGCTCGGAGGCACGCGGCGAACCCCCGCGAGCGGGTCATTGACGCTAATACTTCGGAATCCGCAAAGAAATATGGCATCATCTTTGAGCTATATCTGGCACAAAGGTTTATTACTTATTAGCAGCACCAGTGCTGCAAAATAGTTTCCGGCATCCGGGTGAACCGTTGCCCTTTCCTCGGCTATGCCGTTGTCGGGATCGGTTCAGACAGACCACCGCCCGGGCGGATCGCATTGATCTCCGCCCGGGCGGTGCGCCGTTTAGTCCCCGGAGCTACGCGGCTTGCCGCTCATCCCGGCGTGGTGGCGATAATCGCCGTCCACGGTGTTCGCCGACGAGCGAGCATCGTCACGGCGAGACCACGTTCGTAAAGCCGGAGAAGCCGACTGCGTTATGCGCCCGCACCCGGTAGTAGTACCTCTTGCCGGCCACCACCGTGTCCTTGTGGGAGGTGACGGTCGGGCCAACGACGGTGTTGATAAGGGCGGTAGTGAACCGGGCGTTGGTCGCCCGCTGGATCTCTATCGCCGTCGCCGCCGACGGGGCACTGGCGTTGTTCGTCCACGTCAGCGACACCGTCCGCCCTCTGCTCGTGGCTTTGAGGCCACTCGGCGCGGCCGGGAGGCCGACGACGGAGAGGGTGAAGTGCTGGGTGTCAGAACCGGCGATGTTCGTGGCGGTGATCCTGAACCTGTACGTACCGCCGGTACCCGCAGCCGGTATTCCCGAAAGTGCCGCCCTGCCGTTCCCGTTGTCCGTGAACAACACTCCCAACGGCAGGTTGCCCGACTCGGACAAGCCGGGGGTGGGCACCCCGGTCGACTTGACAGTAAAGGCACAAGCCTGGCCGACAATACACGTGGCGTGACCGGCGCTGGTGATCCCGGGCGCCTGGAGAACGGTAAGGGTGAAGGTCTGGGTGTCAGAACCGACACCGTTCGTGGCGGTAATCGTGAGCAGGTATGTTCCGCCGGTACCCGGAGCCGGTGTTCCCGAAAGTGACGCCGTGCCGTCCCCATTGTCCGTGAACGTGACTCCCGCCGGCAGGCCGGTCGCGGACAATGCGCACGTGGGCGTCCCGGTCGACGTGACGGTAAAGGTCCCGGCCTGGCCGGCGGTAAAGGTGTCGGCAGCAGGGCTGATGATCTGGCACGCCTGGCTGACCGTGAGGGGGAAGATCTGCGTGGCGACGGGAAGGACGCCGTTCGTGGCGCTGATCGTGATCGGGTACGTGCCGCCGGTACCCGCAGCCGGTGTTCCCGAGATTGTCGCCGTGCCGTCCGCGTTGGGTGTGAACGTGACTCCCGTCGGCAGTGTGCCTGTCTCGGACAATGCGCACGTGGGCGTCCCGGTCGACGTGACGGTAAAGGTCCCGGCCTGGCCGGCGGTAAAGGTGTCGGCGGCAGGGATGGTGATCTGGCACGCCTGGAGGACATAGAGGGTGAAGGCCTGGGTGGCGGCGGGAAGGACGCCGTTCGTGGCGGTGATCGTGATCGGGTGCGTGCCGCCGGTACCCGGAGCCGGTGTTCCCGAAAGTGTCGCCGTGCCGTCCCCGTTGTCGGTGAACGTGACTCCCGGCGGCAGGCCGGTCGCGGACAATGCGCACGTGGGCACCCCGGTCGACGAGACAGTAACGGGCGTCCCGGGCTGGCCGACGGTAAAGGTGGCGTAGTCAGTGCTGCTGGTGATCGCACACGCCGTCGCAGCGCTGACCTTGAGAGTGAAGGCCTGGGTGGCGGCGGGACTGACACCGTTTGTGGCGGTGATCGTGACCGGGTACGTGCCGATGGTGGTCGATGTTCCCGAGATTGTCTCTGTGCCGTCCCCGTTGTCCTTGAACCCGACCCCCGACGGCAGGCCGGCCGCGGTCAACGCGCACGTGGGCGGCCCGGTCGACGTGACGGTAAAGGTCCCGGCCTGGTTGACTTCAAAGGTGGCGCCGGTAGAGCTGGTGATAGCGCACGCCTGGCCGACCGTGAGGGTGAAGTGTTGGGTGGCGTAACCGAGGACGTTCGTGGCGGTGATCGTGACCGGGTACGTGCCGACGGTGCCCTTAGCCGGTGTTCCTGAAAGTGTCGCCGTGCCGTTCCCGTTGTCCGTGAACTTGACCCCCGACGGCAGTGTGCCCGTCTCGGACAATGTGCACGTAGGCTGGCCGGTCGACGTGACGGTAACGGGCGTCGCGAGCTGGTTGACGGTAAAGGTGGCGGCGCCAGAGCCGGCGATCTGGCACGCCTGGCTGATCGTGAGGGTGAAGCTCTGGGTGCCGTCAGGAGTGCCACCGTTAATGGCGGTGATCGTGAACGGGTACGTGCCGGCGGTGCCCGCAGCCGGTGTTCCCGCAAGTGTCGCCGTGCCGTCCTTGTTGTCCGTGAAGGTGACTCCCGTCGGCAGGTTGCCCGTCTCGGACAATGTGCACGTGGGCGACCCGGTCGACATGACGGTAACGGTCCCGGCCTGGCCGACGGTGAAGGTGCTGCCAGCAGAGCTGGTGATCTGGCACCCCTGGACGACCGTGAGGGTGTAGTACAGGGTGGAGACAGACCTGCCACCGTTCGCCGCGGTGATCGTGAACGGGTACGTGCCGACGGTACCCGCAGCCGGTGTTCCCGAAAGTGTCGCCCCGTTGTACCCGCTGTCCGTGAACGTGACTCCGGACGGCAGGGTGGCGCCCCCGTCGGACAATGTGCACGGGAGGAACCCGATCGGCCCGATCCGCTCGAGCGACGGGCCGGTATAGATGTTGACGCTGTTGGGTTGGCCGACGGTAAAGGTGGCGCTGGCAGGAATGGAGAAGATCTGGCACGCCCCGTTGCCCAAAGCGCGGGCGCTGGTGTTCTTAGGCGCGGCAAGGGAGGCAGCGCTGGTGATCGTGGGCGCCGAGGCCGTTTCCGTCGCTCGCCGACCCGTGCCCAGGGACGGGGATACTTGTCTTTCTTCCGTTCTAAGGCCCGCGCCAGGCGCCATTGGGCGTCTTGCGGCCGCTGGTCGGACGGCGCCCGTCGCGCCGTGCGTGGCGATGGACGCTGTCGTCCCGGCGTGTGCCGCGCTGGCCACCCGCGCGGGCGTGCGCGGTGACGCCAGCGCCGCCTGCGCCCCGCTTAGTGATCCGATGGCCACGGCGAACATGGTCAGAACAAAAACAAGTTTCCTGTACATCGATTCCGTCCCCCGAAGTTCATACGAATAGAAGGCCGGGACAGCGGGCCGTCGCCCTCAACGGGCCAGGCGACCTCTCCCCAGGTTGATCACTGAAAGTATTGATCATGTAACTCTCCGAAACAAGTGCCTGGATATAGCTTTCTCCTCCGCCCGTGCCTGGTCCGGTTGCTATCGTTTCTGCCAGGGCACCTGAAGGCTTCAGCCAGGCCGCCAAGAAATAAGCGCCATGCCCGCATATATCGGCGCGGTATGCGCATATCCCGGACACCTAAGTCAGAAATCAGGTCCGGGCCGTCTTAATCGCCGCATACGTCGCCACGATTGCGTGACGCGGCCGCCCCTGGCCCCGCTCAGCAGGCGTTACGGCAATCACGGTCGTGCACGGCGTTCTTACGATCGCGTTGAGTGCCTGGATCCTGAGTGGCGCACGACGGCCACCATAGGCCCGGCACCGGGCGGGCCGGGACAAGGCCGAAAAGGACGAGAAAGACCATGTTCGGTCCGCCCGCAAGTAATCGAGCGGCTGTACGCCAACCAGGGCAATGACAAGCAGTAAACCAGGGCCGCTGTAAGCGCGACCTTGACACTGTCCTTGCTTGCGCTGGTCGTCCCGCACAGCAGCGCAGTACAGCAGTCGGCACCTCGGCCTCGACGAACGGGGCTCCCCTCGTCACGTGCTGGCCACCCAGTTGATGGGGAACGCGGAGGTCTCCCCCAAGTTCGACAGCGGGCCGGGCTCGGCCAGTACCTTGCTGCCGTCGGTCATGTCGATCTCATTGGACGACCACAGGTAGCCATCGCCCAGGTTGCCGCGCGTGCCGTTGCGGCTGGTGACGGTGGCGCCCGAGTAGAACGCGTTCCCGAAGTCAGCGAGCGACAGCATCCTGCCCGAGTACGGCGCCTCGGTGATCACCCCGGCGCTGGAGTTGCCGCAGGTGGATCCGGACGGGCACGGCTGGCTGGCAACAAAACCGGCGCCCTGGGTGATGTCGTCGAACGTGAGCTGGTACTGGCGCGTGGTCGCATTGAAGTAGACGCTGACGCTCACCGCATCGCCAGGCCCGAACCCGGTGATCGAAAGCGCCACCGGGTCCAATGGGTACATCTCGTACCAGGCATAATATTTCGGGGTGGTGCCCAGACAGGTGGCGGCTACGCCGGTCTGCTCGACGGTGGAGTCGGCGTAGCCGTCCAGGCCATCCCAGAAGCCCGCGTGCGGCTCGCCGCTGGTGGCGGGAACCGTGCAGTTGATGGACGGCACGGTGAACTGGGTGGACACGAACCGCAGCGCGCAAGTGGAGCACGCGGTGTCGGCGTAACCGGCCCAGTTGCTCGATAGGGTCAGCGTCTGGCCGGACCGCAGGCGTCGGGCATGGGCCAGATGCGGCAGGTGGGTGGCGGGGCAGCCGGACCGGCGCGAGGTGGATCAGCGAGGTGTTGCCGGTGAACCTAGCGTGATGAAATTATCACGGAGTGACAACATGAGGGGGTCGTTGACGAGAAGTCGCGAGAGCTTTCGCCCCGGGTCAGAATGCCATTTCCAGCCCCATCACGGTCAAGCATCGATGGGCACAGCCGCCCTCGGCGGGATAACCCGGAATAGACACGGGCCAGTTGCACAACGCGGGACCCCGAGTCAAGCCTGATGCCATGCGCTTCTCTCCCAGCGGCCGCGCGGCGGTGACGGCAGTTCGCACTGTCTGTTCCTGAGGTGGTGGGCATGGCCACTGCCGCCAAGCGGGCCGCTGGAGTTCATCTGCCAGCTCGGGACCGGCGAAACGCGGGCCGGCATCGACGCGCAACTGATCCTTGGCGCGTCCCGGCAAAGTGTGCGGGTATGGCTGCAAGCCGGGGACTGACGGGGCGGCACGAACTAGACTGACCCGCTCAGCCGGGAGTGCCGGACGCCTGCGCCGCCAGGCGCCCCCAGGCCTCGGCTGGGGTGGACTCGGCGCCGATGCGGTAACCGGTCAGCGCGCCGTGGTCGTCGCTTCCCCCCGTCGCGACGAGCCCGAGTTCGTCGGCGAGACGCCGGGCGCGGTCCCGTTCGGCCTGAGCTTGCTCGGGATGCCATACCTCGACGCCAGCCAGGCCAGCGGCGGCCAGCCGGGCGATCACCTCGTCGGGCACCTCGTAGCCGGGGGTCCCGGGGTGGGCCAGGACGCTGACCCCGCCGGCGGCGCGGATCAGGCTGATGGCCTCGGCCGGCTCCAGCGCGTACTTGTCCTCGTACGCCCGGCCGCCGTCGCCGATCCAGGCCGTGGTGAACGCCTCGGCCGGGTCGCTGATCACGCCGGCTTCGGCCATGGCCCGGGCGATGTGCGGGCGGCCCACCACGCCGTCCCCGGCGATCGCCGCCACCCGATCCCAGGTGACATCGGCGCCCAGGGCGGCGAGCTTGGCCACCATGGCGCGGGCCCGGCGCACCCGGTCGCCGCGGATCTTCTCACCCTCGGCGGCCAGGCTGGGATGGGCCGGGTCGAACAGGTAGGCCAGCAGGTGCAGGCTCCGCCCGTCCACGCGGCAGGATAGTTCCATGCCGGGGACGAAGGTCAGGCCCGCGGGCCGGGAACGGCGCGCCTCGTCATGGCCCGCC
>NZ_JBKQOI010000098.1:0-3916 GCF_052145595.1 Mycobacterium sp.
CGTCGCCGGTGTGCTTGAACAGCCAGCCGCCCTGCACCTCGATCGCCTTGCGCAACACCTCGTCATGGGCGGCCAGCGCCACCCGCATCGCGTCGGCGTCGGTCTCCCACCGACGGGTCGAACCCTCCACATCGCTGAACAGGAACGTCACCACACCCGAAGGTGCGGCCGCCGGGGGAGCGGACACCCCCGCAGAATCTCACAACAGACGCGCTCATACCTGCCACATCGGCGGAATCCGGTTCAGACACCGAGGCCCGAGGCGCGGTGTAGCGCCCTACCGGTTGGCCGGATCGCGGCGGCAATATGACACATGCTGGCTGGCCAGCGGTGACACGATAGTGACGTGGAACGACAGTGGGCTGGCCGCGTGACATGACGGCGGCAGCCTTGGTGTGCGGGTCGTGCGGTACTGAGCTGCCGCCGACTTCGAAGTTCTGTAACGAGTGCGGTGCGGCGGTTGCGACTGCCACGACACCGGCCGAGTACAAGCAGGTGACGGTCCTGTTCGCCGATGTGGTGCATTCGATGGACATCGCGGCGGCCGTCGGGCCAGAGCGGCTGCGCGAGATCATGGCCGAGCTCGCCGACCACTGTGCGGTAGTGGTGCAGCGGTACGGCGGAACAGTGGACAAGTTCACCGGTGACGGGATCATGGCGGTGTTCGGTGCGCCGGTGGCGTTGGAGGACCACGCCGTTCGTGCCTGTCTGGCGACCTTGGGCGTTCAGGAGGAGGCCAAGCGGCTTGCTGTAACCGTGCGAGAGCGCGACGGTGTGGAGCTGCAGTTGCGCGTGGGACTTAACTCCGGTGAGGTGATCGCCGGTGAGATCGGTTCGGGGCCTTTCGGTTACACCGCCGTCGGCGAGCAAGTCGGCATGGCCCAACGGATGGAATCGGTGGCACCGCCGGGTGGGGTGATGCTCAGCGCCTCGACCGCACGACTGGTTGAGGGGGCGGCGAATCTCGGCGACGCTGAGTTGGTTCAGATCAAGGGTGCCGACGCGCCGGTGCCTGCCCGGCGGCTGTTGAGTATGGGGGAACGGCCTGCTGTCGGGCGTGCTGAGTCGAATCTGGTCGGTCGGCGCTGGGAGATGTCCGCCGTCGAAGGCTTGCTGGACCGCGCAGTCGATGGCCATGGCGCTGTGGTTGAAGTGGTCGGACCACCCGGCATCGGCAAGAGCCGTCTGGTGCGTGACGTGGCGGCAATCGCTGCTGGGCGCGAAGTGGAGGTGTTCAGCGCCTACTGCGAATCGCACGCCAGCGACGTTCCCTTCCACCTCGTGGCGCGGCTGCTGCGCGCAGCCATCGGTGTGCGCGGCCTGGACGGCCCGGCCGCTCGTAACCGAGTGCGCTCCCGGGTGCCGGATGCAGACCCCGAGGACGTGCTGCTCTTCCATGACTTGTTGGGCATCGCCGAACCCGATGTCGAGCTACCCAAGATCGATCCCGATGCCCGGCGGCGGCGGTTGACCGCGCTGGTCAACACCGCCTCATTGGCCCGCCACACCCCAACGGTCTACGTCATCGAAGACGCGCACTGGATCGATGAGGTCAGCGAGTCCATGCTGGCCGCGTTCTTCACAGTGATCCCGCAGACACCCTCGCTGGTGCTTATTACCTACCGCCCCGAATACCGGGGCACGTTGAGCCGGGTGCCCGGTGCTCAGAGCATCGCCCTTGCCCCGCTGAGCGATTCGGAAACCGCAGCCCTGGTTTCGGAGCTGCTGGGGTCGGATTCCTCGGTTGGCGCACTGGGCCAGAAGATCGCTGAGCGGGCCGCCGGAAACCCGTTCTTCGCGGAGGAGATCGTTCGCGACCTGGCCGAGCGCGGGGTCCTACGGGGCAACCGCAGCGCCTACGAACTGACCGCCGATGCCGCCCAGGTCAGCGTGCCACCCACCTTGCAGGCGACCATCGCCGCCCGCATCGACCGACTTGATCCGGCGGCCAAGCAGACGTTGAGCGCAGCCGCTGTCATCGGCACGAAGTTCAGCCGGGGCCTCCTCGAAACGCTGGGCATTGATCCAGTCCTAGAGGACCTGGTGAGAGGCGAGTTCATCGATCAGATCACATTTACTCGGCAACCCGAGTATGTGTTCCATCATCCACTGGTCCGCACCGTGGCCTACGAGTCGCAGCTCAAATCGGATCGCGCCGAGCTGCACCGGCGCGTCGCGGCCGCGATTGAAGCACGTGACCCGCCAACAGGCGAGGAGAACGCGGCGCTGATCGCCGAACATCTGGAAGCCGCTGGTGATTCGTACGCCGCCTACGGCTGGCACATGCGCGCGGCAACGTGGGCGACCAACCGCGATATCACCGCAGCATGGCTGAGCTGGGAGCGCGCTACGCGGATCGCCGACGCCCTACCCGCCGAGGACCCCAACCGAGCAGCCACGCGCATCGCCCCTCGCACCATGTTGTGCGGCAGCGCCTGGCGAGTCCATGAACATGTGGCCGGTGACCGTTTCGATGAGTTGCGCGAGTTGTGCACCGCCGCCGGGGACAAGGCGTCACTGGCCATCGGCATGGCTGGGCTGGTGATGGATCACGCGCTCGAGGACCGGCTACGCGAGGCGTCGCAGCTGGCATCCGAAGCCATGGCCCTCATCGAGTCCATCGGCGATCCGACCCTGACGGTGGGGCTGTCCTTCCCCCTGGCTACTGCCAAAGGTGAGAGTGGCGAGTGGCCTGACGTGCTGCGGTGGTCACAGCGGGTTATCGACCTGGCCGACGGTGATCCCTCTAAAGGCAACTTCATTCTCGGGTCCCCCTTGGCGTTGGCCTTGACGACGCGGGCTATCGCCCGTTATCAGCTGGGTCGCCCCGGATGGCGCGACGACCAGCGGCACGCCCCTGCCATGGCCCGCAGCGCCGACCCCATGTCACACGCCACGGTCGTCGCCTACGTCTACTTCACGGCAATACCGGCTGGCGTGCTGAGGCCCGACGATGCCGCGGTGCGCGAGATCGATGATGCCCTACGGATTGCCGAACGATCCGGTGACGACCTCGCGTTGGCCATGGCCCAGATCACGCTGGGCGTAGCTCTGGTACACCGCCGCACGGCTGCGGATCGTGACCGCGGACACAAGCTGCTGGCCGAGGTCCGCGACGTGTTCCTGTGCCAGGGACACAACCTGAGCGTGTTACCGGTGCTCGAGGTGTACGTGGCGCGTGAGCGGGCTCGGCGTGGAGATCACGATGACGCTGTACCGCTCGCGCGCGCCGCCGTCGACCATCTGTTCCGCGGGGGACGGCTGCTGGGGTGGGGCGTTGCTGCGACAGGTGTTCTCGTGGAGACACTGCTGGATCGCGGGGCCGAGGGTGACGTGGTCGAAGCCAACGCCGCGATTGAGCGGTTGGCAGCCGCGCCCGCCGATGAGGGTTTGGTGATACGCGAGATCTGGCTGCTGCGGCAGCGGGCGCTACTAGCACGGGCTCACGGCGACGACGGTGCTTACTCGCACTTTCGGGACCGCTACCGCGACATGGCGAGAACGCTTGGCTACGAGGGGCATATCGCGTGGGCCGAGGCGATGCTGTGACGGCGGTCGTTCTTGCGTCGGCCATCATGGCGCTGCTCGTTTGGAACTCGAAGCTGTAGCACGCGGTCCTTCTTACGCTGGGACTGTTTTGCCTGGGGGGACCCCAAACGCGACCATGCGCGGACACCCCGTGCAAAGCCGCTCCTCTCTCCAGCGAAAATCCGTTCGGGACTTAACATTTGCAATTGCAATTCGCTCTAGGCCGAAGTTACGGCAGCTGAAATAGGTGAATCCCGGGGGGACCTGGGGATTGGCTGGTTTCGTGGGGTGGTTGTTCTGGCTACGCGGCGGCGGTGAGCGGTATCGGGGTGTCGAGCAGGTCGAAGGCGCGGCGTTGGTCGGCGGTGGGGTCGGCGAGCACGGACAC
>NZ_JBKQOI010000099.1:0-59468 GCF_052145595.1 Mycobacterium sp.
TGATCCAAAACGACGCGCAAGAGGTCGACCTCACCGAGGGCACCTTCGAAAAGGGCCTCAACAACGTCGTGAAGGACAACGACCTCAACTTCCCGCCGGAGTGGCGTCTGAGCCGCTCGGGACGCAAGAAACCCTAACCGCTTTGCGAGGTCGAGCGTGCCGGCGCTGAGGGGTATCAGGGTCGTTGAGCTAGCCGAATCGGTCGCGGGGGAGTACTGCGGAAAGCTGTTGGCCGACTTCGGGGCCGCGGTGATCAAGGTCGAGGCGCCCGGGCGCGGAAGCCCAACCCGGGCGATGGCGCCCGTCGTCAATGACGACGCCGGGTGCGAAGGCAGCGCACTGTTCGCCTACCTGAATACGAACAAGCAGTCCGTCGTACTCGACGCCGACTCCTCGATCGACGTCGACCAGCTACACCAGCTGATCAGCACCGCCGACGCTGTCATCGAGGACCGCGCCACGGATTGGTCCGAACGACATCCGAATGTCGTGTTCTGCTCGATCAGCCCGTTCGGCCAAAAAATGGGCGCTGCGTTCGACAATGCGAAGAGCATCAACGTGTTTCACGCCAGCGGTTGGGGGTATCACACCCCCAGCCACGCCGACCCCGACAAGCCGCCGCTGCAGGGGCCCGGCCGCTTCCTGGCCGACTACGAAGCGGGACTCGACGCTGCGCTGTGCGTCGCGTCATCGCTGTTCGGGCGGCTGCACACCAGCCAGGGCGAGTTCATCGATATTTCGCAGCACGCCGTACTGGTGTCCCGCGCCGACTGCATCTTGGGCCGATTCATCACCGGCGAGGTCGAAGCCTTCGGTGACCGCAGTGATTATGACCAGGCAGGTCCGGCATCGTTTTTCGCCTGCGCCGACGGCTTTGTCTACCTCTACATGACCAGTCGTGCGCACTGGCTCGGCGTGAAGGCACTCATGGGCGAACCCGAATGGCTCGAGGCTTTCGACGACGACTGGCTGGAGTTCTCCGTCACGGCGGAAAAGGTCGCTGCGTTTCAGCGGGGATTCGCGATGTGGGTGCGAGATCTGGCCAAAGATGCCGCCGCCGACCAAGCCCAGCGCCTAGGCGTCCCGCTAGTCCCTGTCAACGGTGCCGCGGATCTGCACCGATCGCCCCAGTACCGTCATCGTGGTTTTTTCCAGCAGGTTCGGCATCCCGTCCTGGGCGATGCGGCATATCCCACCGTGCCGTATGCGTTCAGTGCATCACCGGCTGAAATCACTGCTGCCGCACCCGCTCTCGGCCAACACACCGCGCCGGTGCTGGGCCGGCTCAACAAGGCGCGCCCGCTGCCGGCGGTCAAGTCGGCACAACTGCGGCCACCCAAGCATCCCCGAGGCGGCCCGCTGGAAGGGGTACGTGTCGTCGAACTCACCAAGGTGTGGGCCGGTCCGTACACGGGAAAACTGTTGGCGCTGCTGGGCGCTGAAGTCATCAAGATCGAAACCGCCGCCAACCCAGAGGAGATGCGCGCCTACGGCGGCACCGACATCAACCACGCACCCTACTTTCTGAGCATCAACCCCGAGATCCTGAGCGTGGATCTCGACATCAAGTCGGCCGAGGGCATGACGCGGCTGCGCGAGCTGATCGCCCGCAGCGACCTCGTCATCAACAACCTTCGCCCGGGCGCGATGGAGCGCCAGGGCCTGGGGTATGAGCAGCTCAAGGCGGTCAAGTCGGACATCATCTCGGTGTCGATCAAGATGTGGGGCAACGACGGGCCGCTGGGACACCAAACCGGCTATGCGCCATGCTTCGCGGCGATCGCCGGACTCGCGTCGCTGGTCGGCTACCCCGGCGGGCCTCCGCTCGGGACCAGCATGCGCTACGGGGACTCCACGGTCGGCGCGGCCGGCGCGTACGCCGCCGTGGTGGCATTACTGCACCGAGAACTCAGCGGCGAAGGACAATTTGTCGACGTATCGGCAGTGGAAACCCTCTCCACGATGATCGGTGACTGCCTGCTCGAACAAAGCCTCACCGGAAAACGCCTCGGGCCCAACGGCAATCATCACCCCGACATGTGCCCGCACGGCTGCTATCCCTGCTCGGACGGTGCCTGGGTCACCATGGCCGTGGCCAACGACGCCGAATGGCGGCGGCTGTCCGACGTGCTCGATGCCCCCGCGCTGGCCCTTGACCCGCGCTACGCGACGATGGCCGAGCGACACCGCCACGCCGATGCGCTCGATGCCGACCTCGCGCGGCGCACCCGCAACCACGATGCGGAGCGCCTCGCGCACCGCCTGCGGGCGGCGGGAGTGCCGGCGAGCAAGAGCGCGACCGCAATCGATGTGATCGGCGATCAACGCTTGTGGGACCGCGAGTTATACCGCTTCGTCACGGATCACCGCGAAGGCCAGCGTCCGATACTCGGACCGTCATGGCGGTTGGCGCGCGCCCCGGCGCAGATTGAGCGCGGCGCACCAGACCTCGGTGAGGACACTGATTACGTTCTGCACGAGATCCTGCGGGCGAGATCTCGAACGGGAGGCGGACCATGACGGCGGCGTTGGCGAATACGGCGGCCTTGGTGACCGGTGCGAGCAGCGGTATCGGCGCGGCGACGGCCAAGGCGCTGGCCGCCGAGGGAGCCACGGTGGCGCTCCTGGCGCGCCGGGCCGACCGGCTGGCCGAATTGAAGAACGACATCGAATCCGCAGGTGGCACAGCGCTCGTCGTGGCCGCCGATGTCACCGACGCCGAACAGGTATCGGCAGCCGTACAGCGCACCGTCGCTGAGTTGGGACGCCTCGACACCGTGGTCAACAACGCCGGGCTGATGCGGATGGGGCCGGCAACCGAAGCGCCGCTGCAGGATTGGGACGACCTGGTGGCGGTCAACGTGCAAGGGGTTCTGTACGTCACCCGGGCCGCGCTTCCGCACCTGATCGATGCCGCCGCCGATTCCCCGCGCGGTGTGGCAGACCTCGTCACAATCAGTTCCACCGCGGGCTGGGTGGCCCGACCAGGCACCGCGGTGTATTCGCTGACCAAGTTCGGGATCAACGCCTTCAGCGAGGGTGTCCGCCAAGAGGTACTCGGTAAGCGGGTCCGCGTGGGTGTGGTGGGCCCCGGGACGGTGGATACCGAGATCAGCACCCATCTGCCCGCACCGTCGCGGGAGGCGTTCGAGCGTCAGACCGCCGACATGGTCAAGTTGCGGCCGGAAGATATCGCCGACGCGGTGCTCTTCATGGTGACGCGCGACCGCCGGGTGGCGGTCAACCACATGTTGGTGCGCGCGGCCGAACAGACCTGGTGATCCCCGATGCATGCCGACGCTCCGAGCGGGCACCGCTGGGTCGTCGGCGACATGCACAGGTTGGCGTTTTCCGCCGACCCCGAGGCATTGCGTAGCGGCGGGGCGCGGTTTCTCACCGACGCATTTCGGGCAACGGGTGTGCTCGCGGACGGTAACGCCGTCACGAGCGTCACCGGGTTCCGGGACGTGAGCGGCGGCAGCACCGGGCGCAAAGTCATACTGTCGGTCGAATACGGCAACTCTGCACCGGATCTGCATACCGACTTGTTCGTCAAGTTCTCGCGCGATTTCGACAACCCGACACGCGATCGCGGAAAGACACAGATGGAGCCGGAGGTGCGGTTCGCCGCACTGTCACGCGCTCCGGAATTCCCCATCGCGGTACCCGGCGCCCAATTCGGTGACTACCACCAGAAAACCGGCACCGGAATACTGATCACCGAACGAATCCGGTTCGGCGACAACGGCATCGAATGCCAGTACCACAAGTGCCTCGACTACGAGATGCCCGAACCCGTCGAGCACTACCGCGCGCTGCTCACCGCGCTGGCCCGCCTTGCCGGCACCCACCGGTCCGGACGCCTGCCGGCCGACCTGATCGCGCACTTCCCCCTGGACGTGCAGGCCGCAACGGTGGGAGAACGAGCGCCGCTGTCCGCGGACAAGCTGGAACGACGATTGCACCAACTGGCCGCATTTGCCGAAACCAATCCCGGGCTGCTGCCCGGCAACGTGGGCTCACCCGAGTTCTTGGCACGCCTACGCGAAGACGTGCCGCGGGTCGCGCACCACGAGCGCAGCATCGCCCGCCAGCTGGCCACCGACACCGACTATGTCGCGCTGTGTCATTGGAATGCCAACATCGACAACGCCTGGTTTTGGCGAGACACCGACGATGTTCTGCGCTGCGGCTTGATGGACTGGGGATGCGTCAGCCAAATGAATCTGGGCATGGCCATCTGGGGAGCCCTGTCGGGTGCCGAGACTGAGATGTGGAATCGGCACCTCGACGAGTTGCTGCACCTGTTCGTCGCGGAGGTTCGCGGTTGTGGTGGTCCTGATCTCGACGCTGACCGGTTATTCCGGCACACGCTGCTGTACGCGGCGGCGATGGGTGCGGCCTGGCTCCTGGACGTGCCGGCGTTGATCCGCGCACGTTTCGGGGCGGCCGCGCCCAACAGCCGCACGGACCCTCGAATCAGGGGCGCTGAGAGCGTGCGCGCGCCCCTGCAGATGCTGTCGAACTTGCTGAACCTGTGGGAGCGGCATCGCCTGGGTGACCTGCTGGACGCGGCTCTCGCCGAAGGGGAACGAGGTGGCCAGGTCAATCCGCGGCATCGTCCGGCCACAACGGGCTGGTGGTGAGCACGTCGGCGCCGTCTTCGGTGATGTGGACGGTGTCTCGGCGGATCACCGCCCCGACCCCGCCCTGCCACACGTAGCCGGTGATCGCCAGCACCATCCCGGCGTCGAGACGGTCGCGTTCGCCGGCGGCCGAGAGCATTTCGGATACAACGGGCGGATCGAAACCCAGTCCCAACCCATACGCAACGGGCATGGGCGGTACCGGTTCGTTGGCTGCTTCATAGGCGGCGACCAGCTCGCGGGTGTCCGCACCGGGACGACACGCGGCAATCATTTTGTCGTACAGCGCATTCGAGCGCACAAATAGCTTGCGCGTCGAATCGTCAGCGGTGTCGCCCGCCGGCCAGGTCCGGCCCACCTCGCCGACATAACCGTCCGCCAGGGCGCCTGCGGCGAACGCGACGAGGTCGCCCTCACGCACCTCGCGGCCGGCCCGCTGCCAGGGGTGTTCCGGCGACGTCACCCACGCGCCGTCCTGGGTGGCCGGCGTGCTCACCCCGCCCGCGGCCATGGCCTCCATCATGATCCCGGCCAGCTTTTGCTCGGACACCCCGGACCGCAACTCGGCCACGGCGGCGGACAGCCCTCCCTCGGCGACGCGCAGCGCCGGGCCCATCGCCGCGATCTCATCCGGTGTCTTGATGCGCCGGGCCGCCCGCATGGCGGGCTCGGCGTCGACGATCTCCGCATTGGGAAACGCCTCGGGCAGCAGTGCGGCGAAAGTGGGTGTGATCGCGTCGGTCCCGACCCGCAGGGCCGCTTCGGCCCCGTCGATTTTCTTCAGCACATCGATGAGGGTCATCGGATTCCAGGCCAGCCCGTAGAGGTGGTCGTGGCCGATCTCCTTGGGGACCCCCTCGTCATCGGTGCTGTTGAGGTAAATCTCTCCGGAGGAGCGCACCACGACGCACATCGGACCGAACGGCCGCGTTCCGGCGATCCACAGCTGTGGCGCACCGCTGACGTAGCGGATGTTGGCTTGCCGCCCCAGCACCAGCATGTCGAGGTCGTAGGCGCCCATCTGGGCCAGGGCCCGTTCGCGCCGTCCGATCCGTAATGCCCTGTTGTCGGGCGAGATTTCAGTCGCCATAGGGGGAGTAGGGGTAGTCGGTGATCGGCATGTAGCCGTTCTCGGTGATCACGATGATCTCCTCACTGCGGTAACCCCCGGTTCCGTCCTCCCAGATCACCGGTTCCAACACCAGAACCATGCCGGGCGGGAAGACGAAGTTGTCGTCGAACTCTTCCCCGAGATCCGTTCCGATCATGGGCGCTTCGGCCGGATAGGTGCCGATGCCGTGGCCGAGGTAGAAGTGCGGCAGCCACGGTTTGCGGCCGCCGTTCGCCGCGATCGCCGCGCGCGCCAAGTCACCTGAGGTGACGCCGGCCTCGGTCACCGCGAGCACGGCGTCCAGGATGGCCCGCCACTGCCGGAATTGATTTTGTTGCCGCGCAGTGGGTTTGTCGCCGACGATCCAGGTGCGGCCGAAGTCCGAGCAGTATCCGGCGTAGGTGAGGCTGATGTCGGTCCACAGCACGTCTCCGGCAGCCAGTTCGCGCGCGGTGGGGAGGAGGGGCAGCGCGAGATCACCATGGGTCGTCCACACGCCGGCTTCCCGTGAGCTGGGCATGACTTGCCAGATGGCGTCGAGCATGTTGGTGGTGGCGCCCAGTTCGAAAGCCCGGCGCACCAGCGCGGCCGAGAGATCGATCTGCCGGACGCCCGGCGCCAACGCCTGCTGCACGTCCACGATGGCCGCTTCGGTGATACGGCACGCCTTGCGCAGACAGGACAGCTCGTCGCGGGTCTTCACCAATTGCGCGGCGCCAAGCACGATCGCGGCGTCCGAGGGTGTTTTAGACCCGAACAACTTGGGCGCGGCCCGGCGCATGGCGCCCGTGAGCTCGTCGACGGCGATGTTGGCCCCCGTCGGAATCAGTGCAGCAAGCTCGCGGGCGAAATGCTCGACACCTTGGTCGAATTCAAGGTAAACAGGACCGTGCAAATGGTCCTCGGGCACCGGCGGTGGTGCTGACGCCCCGCTGCGGAACGGCATGAACAGGTGCGGATGCCGGTCATCGGCCAGCACGACCGCCACCGGGCGCTCCACATGCGACAGGCCCGCGTCCAACAACGGCCAGCTCGCACCAGTCGCGTAACCGACATAGCCGTTCATCAGCAGGATCAGCGCGTTGACCCCCTGCTCGGCCATCGCGGAACGCAGGCGCACCCCGACCTCCGCGCGCATGCGTGCCCAGTCCGGCTCGTCGGGAATGTCGATTGCCGACCCCCGAGCGGCCAGTGAGTTCGTCATGCTAGATCCCCAAGAACTTTTTGACGTTACCGCCGACAACGCGGACCGCGTCCTCGGGGCCCACGGCCTCGACCACGGCGGCCAGCGACCTCTCCGAATAGCCGAAAGTGCTCTCGTTGTGCGGATAGTCAGACGACCACATCACCTTGTCGATTCCGATCTCGTCGATCTGGTCGAGGCCCAGACCGTCAACCATGAACGACGCGCACATGTGATTGTCCCAGTAGTAGCGGATGTCGCGTTCCGGGTGGTTCTTGAGCATGTGCCGATAGGAGGCCAAGACGTGCTCGGCGTCTTGAAGGGCCGGTGGGACCCAGGCGATTCCGCCCTCGAACCAGCCGACACGCAGGCGAGGGTGCCGGTCGAGAATGCCGCCGAAGATGTACTTGGAGAACATCTCCCGAAATGAGTCGATGTTGACCATCATGGCCACCGCCACGCTATTGACCTCGCTGGGGCACTTCGGCTGACTTTCACCGATGTGGTGGGTGACCGGCAGGCCCGCGTCTTCGATCTCGTCCCACACGGCGCTCATCTCGGTGCTCGAATAGTCGATGACGTGGCCGTTGTCGTCATTGCCGGGGCTCAGTGGCAGCAGAAACGTCTTGAGCCCCAGCGACTTGAGCTCCGACAGGGTCCGCCGAGTGCCGTGCGGATCCCACCAGTTGATCAGGCCGACCCCGTAGCAGTGGCCGTTGGAGCGCTCCTGCACGTCGGCGATGCGTTCGTTGTAGATGCGCAGAATCCGTTCGCGCAAATCCTTGTCGGGATCGTGGAACAACGCGAGCACCGCGTTGGGGAACACCAATTCCTTATCGACGCCGTCTTCGGCAAGTTCCCGCACGCGGGCATCGATGTTGTTGGAGACCGCGCCCGCCAGATCGTCGTATTGCATGAGCACCGCGCTGAAATCGCCAACCACCATCGATTGTCCTGGCCGGCCCAGCAGGTAGGCGCCGTCCTCGTACCAGATCCGCGGCGCGTAATCTTTGAGATCGTCGGGGAAGCGTTCGTAGAAGATGTCGTCGGCCACTGAAATATGGTTGTCGGCCGAGAACACCTCCGTGTCGGCGGGCAGGCCGGTATTGGATTCTGCGGCGTGACCACGGCGGTGCTTGGGTGCGCCGATCACGCCCTCCGGGTAAAGGGTGCGGGTTTGACTTGACATCATTGTCCCTTCGAATTTATTGCGATAGCACACCAACCCGTTCGAGGTCGACGAGATACTTCTCGATCAACTCCTTCGAAAGGTGGGGGATCTCCCGACCAGACCCTTGAACCGCCGCCTGGAAGCGCGCTCCTGGTACCGGTGAGCCGGCGACCGCGATCATGGGTTCACGGTAGACGTCCAGCACCGTGAGCACCGACTGCGCACGCTGTCGTTCGGGCAGCGCGCGCATCGCTGTCTCGAACCGACTCAGCCAACTCCGGTAGTCGTCGATCTTTTCGACGGGATGGCCCGCGGCGATGATCCAGTCGACGAACGTGTCCAGGGAGATACCGTCGTCATGCGGATTGGTCGTGTTGTAGGTGTCAAAGCCGGTGCCGTGCTGTGGGCCGATGGCAGCGATCGCGTTGGCAAGGAAGTCGACCGGCAGACCCTCGTAGTGCGGACGCTTGGCTTGCTTCCCGGCACTCTCATCGCCACGGTAGAACGACCGCGGAGCCACACCGGTGGCGACCAGACTGAACAACAGCCGGGTAAATATGTCGGGCACATTCAGCTGCCCCGCGTAGCGGCTGTCGGCGAGGATCATGCCGGGCCGAAACACCGCCACGGGCAATCCGCACAGGTCGTGCGCCTCCCGCAGCAGGACCTCGCCGGCCCACTTGCTGATCCCGTAACCGTTGGCGTAGCCGTCGTTGACCGTGCAGGCAGGTACGGCGCGACGAATATCGGTGTCTTCATCGACGAGCTGATGCGCCACCGCACTGATGCCCATCGTGGAAATGTAGTGGAACGGTTTGAGTCTGGCGGTGATTGCCAGTCGGATCACCTCGGCGGTGCCCACCACGTTACGGGCGAACAACTGGTGGTAGGGCAGCACGTGGTTGACGTGCGCCGCTGGGTGCACGATGAGGTCCACGGTCTGGGCCAGTCGCTGCCAAGTTGCCTCGTTCAGGCCGAGATAGGGCTCGCTGATGTCGCCGGCCAGTACCTCGAGATGCCCGTCGGCCAGCGTCCGGAAGCGGTCGAGGAGCTCGATGTCGGAGCCCAACGCCGTCTCGATGCGCTGGCGCGCCTGCGCCACGTCGGCACCACGGGTCACGCACACGAGTGTGCCGCCCGAATCGGCCAGTTCGTGCAGCCATTCCATGCCGAGGAACCGGCCCAGAAAACCGGTTGAGCCGGTGAGCAGGACCGTGCGGATCTCTTTGGTGGGCTGGGGCAGCGACATCGCGGTCTGCAGGGTGTCGTCGTCGATGAACTTGTCCAGGGTTAGGTCCTCGGCGTGCACCTCGATGCTGCCGGAGTCGTGCGCCCCCCGGTGCACCGAAGCGTATGTCGGTCGCAAGGCGTCCGAGTCACGGTGACGTTGTATGTAGTTGGCGATGCTTACCAGGTCCCCGGTCGGGTCGATGACCACCCCAACGGGCACTTCCACGCCGTAGATGTCGGCCAGCAGGTTCGAAAACGTCAGAGCGGACAGCGAGTCACCGCCCAGGTCTATGAATCGCGCCTCCGGCGAGACGTCGGCCGCCGACACACCGAGAGCGGCCTGCACGGCCTTGGTGATGGTCGCCAGCACCGGTTGGTCCGACCCACCGGTGCGCAGGGCCCTCAGCTGGCTGAGCTGGTCCTGGGCCATCGACGCGTACAGCTGCTCCAGGCTGTCGCCGTAGCGGGCTTTGAGCCTGGGACGCAGGAATTTTCCGACACCCGACAGCAGGCCGTTCGCGAGGCTGAACGGCTCCTTCTCGATGAGAAAGTCGCGTGGGATCTCGTAGCCGTTGAGCCTGTTGTCGCGCGCGATCTGTTGCAGCGATTCGTGGATCGCCGACGCATCCGCCACATCTTCCGTGGGAACGACCACGGCCAGCAGGAAGGACCGTTCGCTGTTGCCGTACATGTAGATCTGGCGGATCAGGGGGCTCGTCGCGTACAACGCCTCCAGCCGTGAGACCGCGACGAACTCGCCCTGCGCGAGCTTGATGACGTTGTTGCGCCGGTCCACATAGCGCAACCGGTCGGGGCCGACCTCGGCCATGATGTCGCCGGTCTTGTAGTAGCCGTCCTCGTCGAACATCGCGGCCGTCAGATCCGGGCGGTTGTAGTAGCCGGCCATGAACCGGGCGGACTTGACCGCCAATTCGCCACGCGGATAGGGCTTGTCGGTATTGAAGTAGCCCGCTTCGGGGACGTCGAGCAGCTTGTAATCGATGACCGGTGGCCGCAACACGTGCTCGTCCGCGACGATCATCCCGCCGGCGATCTCGGTGGACGAATAACCGATCAACAGGTGCTGGTCGAGCACCTGCTCCATGAACTCTTTGATCTCGGGGGATAAGGCGGCCGATCCACAGCCCACCGCGAGCACCCGACCGCCCAGAATCTTCTCGCGGATGGTGGTTTTGATGTCCTCGCCGACTTCGTCGGGATCGACGCCGGGACCCATTCGCCGATCGAGTTCGCGCTGACAATGGTGGAAGAACATCTCGCAGACCCTCGGCACCAGGCTCATCGAGGTTGGCCGGACGAGCGCCAGATCGTCGAACAGCGTCGAGAGGTCGCTCTTGGCGGCGAAGTAGCTGGTGCCGCCGTTGGCCAACGTCAAGATCACGTAGCCGTAGCCGATGAGGTGACTCATCGGCATGTAGCTCAGCGTGATGACGGGCTGGTCGGACTGGGCCAACCAGGTGCCGATGCACAAGCTTTCGGTGAACATGGCGCCCTTGGGTGTGCCGGTGCTGCCCGATGTGTAGAACACCCACGCCAGTGGGTCTTCGTCCGCAGGTGCGGTGTGCAGGGGCGGGGCCGGCAGCGACGTTCCACGCGCGACAACGTCATCGATCGGCTCGATGGTGATGGGACCGCCCGCCGCGGCCAGCCGCGCCTGCGCCGCCTCGTAGATGGTGCGTTGATCGTCGTCGCCGGGTTCGTAGTCGAAGACGATCAGGCGGCTCGGCGGCGCGCCGGCTGGGACCGTCTCCAAGGCGGCCTCGACCGCAGTCTCGAGATTGTCGAGCCCCACGGCGAGGATTCGCGGTTGGGTCTCCTCCAGTATCGGCGCGTGCTGCGCGGCCGGCGCGCTGGTCTGCAGGGGCACAACCACGGCGCCGAGGTGGATGCAGGCGCATTCGATCGCCGTGTAGTCGATGCTGGCGAATCCCAGCACGCACACGAAGTCCCCGGCGCGCACCGGGTGCTGCTCGTGGTGGTGCCAGTCGGCGGCGGTCGCCTGGATTCGGTCCCACAGGTTCGTGTAGCTCACGGTCTCGAAATGCGGCAGGAGCCGGAGTGTGGAGCGGCCGGTGGCGGGGTCGGTGACGACCTCGCGGGCACGCTGTCCCAGGGCGGGCCGATCGGCGTAGCCCTGCAGGACGGTCGCCATGACCTCGGCGATTCGCTTCCCGCGTTCCCGCGCCGCGGCGGCGATTTGGTCGTCCGGCTTGGTGACGCGGAACTGTTCGTCCTCGGCGTACAACCGCTCACGCCGGCGTGCCACCCGTTCCCACTGGTCCTGCTGTGTACCGGGGTCTTTCGCGTCACTGCGACCGACAAACGGCATTGTTTACCACCCTCTGATCAATCACCGTAGGTGACACCGGTGAGTTGTTCGGACAGCTGCCACAGCTTTTCCCGGCCGGGTTCACTGCGGGCCAATCGGGGAAGCCCGGCCAATGTGACCCCGCCCCCGACGGTTTCGTAAAAGCCGCGCGGACCGTAGTACGTGGCGCCCTGGGCATCCGGTGATACCGCTGCATACAGCGTCGGCTTGATGCCTTCGTCGACGTCGAGCCACATGAATGGCACTAGGCGCCACGTCAATTGGGTGAATCGCGCCTGCAGCGTCGGCTTGGTCCGACCGTAGGACGCGCCGCTGAGCAAGTTGGTCTTGCTCAATCCGGGATGGGCGGCGTTCGACGCGAGTCCCCACCCATCACGCCGGCTGCGCCGGTCCAGCTCGAACGCGAACATTAGCTGCGCGAGTTTGGCGATCCCGTACGAGCGCATGGGCTTGTAGTCACGCGGTGCGTTAGCTTCAGAAAAGTCACTGAATTCGAGTTGCCGTTGCGTTGCCGCCAGGCTGCTGACCGTGACGACGCGCGCAGATCCCGTGCCGCGCAGCAGCGGCAGCAAGTGGCACGTCAGTGCGAAGTGTCCCAGATGGTTGGTGCCGAATTGCAGTTCGAAGCCATCCTGGGTTTCCTGGCGTTGCGGTGGTGTCATGACGCCGGCATTGTTGATCAGGATGTCGATCGGCCGGCCCTCGGCGGTCAGTTCGCCACCAGCGCCGCAACGCTTTTCAGTGATGACAGGTCGAGAGCCCTGATGCTCAGCTTCGCTGCGGGGAACTCGCGGCGGATCTCGGCGGCCGCGGCCTCGCCCTTGGCCCTGCTGCGGACCGGCATGACGACGTCGGCGCCTGCGGCCGCCAATCGCTTCGCGAGACCGAATCCCAGGCCGCTGTTGGCTCCGGTGACGACGGCGTATCTGCCGGACTGGTCCGGGATTTCCAGCGTCAGATCCGGCTTCACCATGTCACGGGAAGTTCGTAGACGCCGTAGGCCAGGGTGTCGTGTTTGAACGGAAGCTCATCGAGCGGCACAGCGAGCCGCAGCGTTGGGATGCGCCGGAACAACGTGGGCAGAACGATCTGTAATTCCATGCGGGCCAACTGCTGACCGACGCATTGGTGGCGGCCGTAGCCGAACCCGACGTGCGCTCCGTCTTCGCGCCGGAGGTACAGCCGGTCCGGGTCGGGGAACTGGCGGGAATCCCAGTTGGCCGGAGCGATGTCGAGGATGATGCCCTCGCCGGCCCGGATCGTCTCGCCGCCGACTTCGATGTCCTCGACGGCGATGCGACGCTGGCCGGTCTGGATGATGCTCAGATACCGCATCAGCTCCTCGACCGCGGTGGCGATGGCTTTGGGGTCCTCGGCATCACGCATGAACGCCAGCTGGTCGGGGTGCTCCAGCAGGGCCGCGATGCTCAGGCTGATCATGTTTGCGGTGGTCTCGTGACCGGCGATCAGCACGCCAAGGGCCAGTTGAGTGGCCTCGCGCACGCTGATCTCCTCGGCGTTGACGCGCTCGGCCAGGTCGGACACCAAATCCTCTGAGGGGCTTTGCATCTTGGCCCGGATCAGGTTGGCGATGTATTTCGCCAACGACGCGGCGCCCTGAGCCGTGTCCTCTTCGGTCGCATAGCGGCCGGTGCCCCGCTGAGCTTGTTCCTGGAAGAAATCCGCGTCCTCGTAGGGCACCCCCAGCAATTCGCTGATCACCAACGACGGGACGGGCAGCGCCACGGTGCTGACAATTTCGCCCGGCTTTGGGCCAGCCAGCAGGGCGTCGATGCGCTCGTCGACGATCTTTTGCACCGCCGGACGTAGGCCTTCGACCCGCTTGAAGGTGAAGGGTTTTGACAGCATGCGGCGGAAGCGGGTGTGCTCTTCGGCATCGGATGTGAAGACCGACCGTGGCCTCTTGTGCACCGTCGCCAGCATCCCCTCGTTCCAGTGCGGATACCCGGGCAGCCGGTCGTCGACGCTGGTGCGGGAGTCGGTGAACAACGCGCGAATCGCGTCGTACCCGTGGATCAGCCAGGGCGTGCTGCCGTCCCAGATCCGGACCCTGCTGAGCTGCTTGTCAGCGTTGAGCTCCAACACCTTTGGCGGCGGGGCGAAGGGGCAATCCGGCGCCCGCGTCATCGGAAATTCGGGGACATCCGTCGCGGTCGAGATGTCGGTCATCGTGCTCCTCGGTTCTTGGCCTGCGCCGTTTTCTTCGATTGCTAGCCGCCCGCCACGTTCACATGCACCGGCGCGCGCCACAGCCCGACAATCGCGTCGATCAGCCCTTCGCCGGCAACCGGCCAGCTGGACCGCGACCGTGGGCCGTGCTCGGCCAGCGCGCCCTCGTGCTCGGCGCAGGTGTGCATCAGCAGGTTGCGGACCATCGCGATCCGTTCGAAACGCACTCGCTTGGGCAGGTCGGGAAGGCAGCGATTGATGCCGTCGATCGTCTGCACCAGCATCGGCGACGTGAGCGCGTCCTTGGTGACGACCTGGCGATACGTGGGGTCGGCCATCGCCTGGGCGGCAAACCGTGCGTACCAGGTCGGACTGCCCAACTCGGCCAGGTGATCGGTCAGTGGGCGCACCAGTGCGCTCACCCAGTCGCGCAGTTCGGTCGGATCGCCGATGTCGACCAGCATCTGCGCGCGCAGCTCCTCGATCGGCCGGCGGTGCTTGCTTTCGATCGCCCGGAGCAGGTCGGTCCTCGTCCCGAAGTGATAGCAAGCCGCGGCGTTGTTACCTTGTCCGGCCGCCTCGCTGATCTGCCGGTTGGACACGGCATACATGCCACGCTCGGCGAACAACACCTCCGCGGCCGACAAGAGCGCCTCTCGGGTGCCCGTCGATCTGTCGGAACGAGCCATCCGCTCGGCGGTCATCGCCACAGTCAACACCGCGCACGAGATTAAATCAAGCAATTTATTTAGCGGCGACTCCATCCAAACCGACGCGGTAAGCCGTCAAGTCGAAATGCGCAGTAGCCTGCATGATTTCAGCGGCCTGCCGCCCGGGTCGGCTTCGCGCGGAATAGAGTATTCATGTGAATCCGCTGCAGCGGGTGGCGCGGAACCCGACGGCATACCGCTGGCTGGTTCTGCCAGGCCGACCGGTCGCCGTAGGGCTCGAATCCTTGCTCCGGTTCGCCAGTACCGGGCGCATCGGCGTCCTGGACCTCACCGGCTTGCCCAACGTGCAGATCACCACCTCGGGCCGCAAAACGGGCCTTGCCCGCACGGCGACGGTGCAGTACGTACCCGCCGTGGATGGGCTGATCGTGGTCGGCTCCAATTGGGGCCGAGAGCGCCACCCGTCGTGGTCGGCGAATCTCAAAGCGACACAACGGGTCACCGTTCGCACACGCGGCGATCGCTTCACCGCGAAGGTGCGGTTGCTCACCGGAGAGGAACGCGACAAGGCATGGGCCACCGTCCTGGCGGAGTGGCCGAATTATCAGATCGCCCAAGACCGCGCCGGCCGGCGCCAATTCCGTCTGTTTCTCCTCACGCCGACGGCATAACGTCGTTGCCGCTTTAGGCTATTCGTCATGCTCAACGGGGTAATGCTGCTCTGGTGGATCCTGACGGTTCCGTCGTTTCTTTTCGTTGTCGTCGATATATGGCGAACTAGTCGTGAGTCGCCAGTCCTGAAGTGGGCCTTCGTGATTCTGACCGCATTCACTGGGCCTATTGGCGCGTTCTTTTATGTACTCGGTTGCCGGGAACCGCTGCGCGGAACGCACGATGAATACGTCAGGGCCCCATGGCGCCAAGCGCTCGGGTCGACCATGCATTGCGTCGCCGGTGACGGGATCGGCATCGTCGTGGCAGCCGCCGTCGGGTCGGTGCTTGCCCTATCCTTCTGGCCGGATTTCCTGTTCGAGTACGCGCTGGGTTTTGGGTTCGGGTGGGCTTTCTTCCAAGCCTTCGCGATGCGCGATATGGCCGGCGGGTCGTATCTGGCGTCGTTGAAGATGACTTTTCTGCCGGAACTGTTGTCGATGAACTTGCTGATGACCGGAATGGTGCTCACTTCCCGCTTCGCCATGATGCGCGTTGGGGGAGCTGACAACCCAACTCGCCCGCAGTTCTGGTTCGTCATGTCAATGGCGCTGCTAGTCGGGTTCGTGTGCGCCTATCCGATCAACTGGTGGCTGGTTTCCAATCACATGAAGCACGGGATGCTCACCGTTCGCCGCCAATCCGAGCCGACGCCGATGCCCGGGATGGCGATGGGGGAAATGGCGGGAGATGGGCCACAAGAACCGCGAGCGGGGCGGCCCAGTCCGGGCGTGAAAGCCGCGATGACGGTGGCCAGTTTCGCCATCCTCGGTGTCGCGCTCGCAACCGTCGTGCTGGTCGCCATGTGAGCAGCTCAGCCGGCGAGTCCCTGCTTGATGGCCGCATCTTGTTTCTGGCCGACATCGGTCACGAAGTCCGGTGGCACGAGTGCGTCGGGCGGGCCGTCGAATTCCAGTTCGGCGAAGGCCCTGCCCTCGGTAAACAGCAGCACCGTCACTCCCTTGGAGCCGTCCGGCGAGGGCCCCGAAATCGTCGTACCGGCCGTTCCGATGGCGATCGGCTCGGGCACTCCGTGGACGTAGCCGTCCGTTGTCGCCTTCGCCGATTCCAGGGCGCTGGCAGCGGCGGCGGGATCCGCCAGGATCTGGATGCTGTCGACGATTGTGTGGGTGCGGTCAAGGTTACTGAACGTCGTCGTAACGCCCGGTTGGCCGTTGGGATTGTTGATTGGCGTTGTAGCCGTGAAGCTTTCGGGCGCGTTGATGTCGCTCGCCTGGATCAGCAGCCCGGGGTAGTCGGACGTCGGCGTGCGGCTGGTCGCAATTGAGGTGACTGATCTCGGCGCCGCCGGTGATGGCTTCGAACCGCGGCTGCAGGCGACGACCGACAACCCCGCCAGCGTCGCGGCTATCGCCACGGCAGCAACGAGCGTCGCAGGAATCCTCAAGGCACCGATACTCCTTTCCGGCAAAAGCATTGGCACCGGAAACGGTAACCCGGGTTGGATTGCTCGCCATCACAATTGCGAGGTCAATTCACCTGGACCCGAGAGCGGCAAAGATCAGCGTCCCGCCAGGTTTCCCGTCCGGGCCGAACCGAGGTTCCCGGGCCCATCCTGTTCACCGCCTGGGCGGTGGGTGTGCGTGGGTGATGATGTGCGCGAGTAGGTCCCGGGCCGCGCCGGCGGGTGGGGTGCGCCCGCCTACCCAGATGGCTCGGAGCTGGCGCCTCAGGTTCAATTCGGGAACGGCCACCGTTCGCAGACGTCCGATTGCCAGGTCGTCGGCAACGGCCAGTCGGCTCATCACGGCTGGCCCCGCGCCCGCGGCGACGGCAGCACGCACCGCAGCGGCAGAGGACAGTTCGAGGACCGGGTGCGCCTGCTGTGTGGTGTCTCCCAAGGCTTGGCGCAGGGCGGCGGTCAACGCGTCGCGCGTCCCCGATCCTGGTTCGCGACTGACAAGCGGCGTTTCACTCAGTTCCGCCGCGGTTACTGATCGCTGACGGTGCGCCCACTTGTGGTCAGCGGGCACGATCAGCACAAGCTCGTCGTGCCCGACGACACCGCTGCGTAATCCCTTTGGCACATTGGGGGATTCGATGAATCCGAGATCCGCGGTCCCATCGCGCACGGCGCCGATGGCCTGGTCGCTGTTGGTGGCTGTCATGACGACCTCGGGAGCGGTGGCGCCGAGCCGCTTCGTCGCAATCTGTAGCGACACCAGCCATCTTGGCATGAGTTGTTCGGCGATCGTGAGACTGGCTGCGACTTTGACCCGCTTGCGCTTTTCTGATCGCAGCGACGCTAACCCCGCATCTACGTACTGGGCGACGTCGAGCAATCGATCCGTCCACTCGGCTACGACGACTCCGGCCGACGTCAGTTGCGATCCGCGCGGGGTCCGGACGACTAGCGCGACGCCGGTCTGCGCTTCGATTGACGCTAGTCGCGCCGAAACCGCCTGCTGCGTCAGCCCGAATTCCCGGGCCGCGGCGCCGAGACTGCCGGTCCGGGCGATCGCCAAGAAGATCTCGAATGCGGATAGGTCGGGCATGTGGGCGCTGAGCGATGGCATGGTGGTCCTCACGTGATCCTCCAAGGAGAGCATACAAGCGGGCCTTGTGAGATCTCACTTGCCGGGCTGACTGAACCGTTCCGTGGCGGCTAACCATGAGTGGCTTCGCTGCAGCACGTGTCGGCACACAAGTAAGGCTTGTGAGTTCACAAGCACTACCCATCTAGTCGTGGCTCGTCAATGCGTGAAGGATTCCTCACATGGCAAGCCAATCGAGGAGCAGACGGTGACAATGGTCGCCATGACGCCGACGACGGCGATGTGGGGTAAGCGCGACGACATGATCGTGCGTGCACACGTCCCGTACAACGCCGAACCGCCGCCCGCGGTGTTGGCCGGGTGCGACATCACCCCTACCGACGCGTTCTACGCCCGCAATCACGGGCCATTCCCCGACATCCCGCCTCATCAGTGGCAACTAGCGGTCGACGGGTGCGTGGACAGGCCGCTCACCCTGACCTACCAGCAGCTGATGACCGAATTCGACCAACACGCTGTGGTGGCGACGCTGGCGTGCACCGGCAATCGGCGTGCTGAAATGCTGCGGTTGCGGCCGATCCCGGGGAAAGAGCCGTGGGCGCATGGGGCGATCTCCACGGCTGAGTGGCGCGGTGTCCGGCTGGCAGACGTCCTTGCGGCCGCCGCAGTGCGTCCAGACGACGGGCTGCATGTCGCCTTCGAAGCTCCGGATGTCGCCGAAGAGGCTCGGCCCGTTCAGCCCTACGGCAGTTCCATCCCGCTGAGTAAGGCGATGTCGCAGGAAGTGCTACTCGCGTGGCAGATGAACTCCGAACCGCTTCCGCGCGCCCACGGTGGCCCAGTTCGGGTGGTGGTGCCCGGGTACATCGGCGCTCGCAGCGTCAAGTGGGTCACCGCCATCACCGTGCAACCCGGCCCGTCGACAAATTACTTTCAGTCCCACGATTACCGGATCCTGCCTTCAGACGCTGACACCGACGCCGTCGCGGCGGGCGAGGGCATTTCGCTGTCGTCGCTGGCGCTGAACTGCGACATCCTCGATCCAGCCGACGACGACCGCGTATCGCAGGGGCAGCTGACCATCCGCGGCTATGGGATCGCCGGCGATGGCCGCAGCGTCGAGCGAGTTGACGTGTCGCTCGACGACGGACTCAGCTGGCGGCAAGCCAACCTACGCACCGCACCCGGTAAATGGACATGGCGGCCGTGGTCGCTGACCGTCGACTTCGCACCGGGCCCGTTGCGCATCACCGCCCGCGCCTGGGACGATACCGGTGCCCTACAGCCGGAATCAGTGGCGTCCCTGTGGAATCCGCGCGGATACGGCAATAACGCTTGGGCCCGCGTCGCATTGCACGTGGTTTGAGGCTAGATCCCGTTGGACTTCTTCAGCCGCGCAATCTCACCGCCCCAGACCGACTGGGCGCCGGCATCACCCGTGCGGTAAGTCTGGATCATCGACAAAATTCCAACGGCGAGAACCACTATCGCCACGATGACCTGGGTTACCACGCGGCGCTTGGGGGATCTGCGTTCGATCAGGCGCAGCACGACGAGCCCGATCGCCACCGCCAGCAGAGCGGCGGCGAAATAAGTCATTGTGCTGCCGAGCTCGGCGTGCTTGCGCAAGATGGGAGTGGGCTTGGTCCGCAGGTCATAGAGCCACTGCCCTGCGTTTGCAGTGACGGGCGTCAATACCATCGTGGCGATGGCCAGTGCGAGCGTGAACCACAACAGGTGGCCGCGTCGTGCGGCCGGCCATAAACCGCATGCAATCTCCAGCAGCGCAGTAAGCGGGACGAGCACCACCACAAAATGCAGCAATAGGGCGTGAGCCGGCAGGCCGTTGACGATGGTCATAGAACTCCTCGGCTGGTGAGCGATGAGCTGCGCCTCGACCGCGGCCGTGCGGTCCGTCCGTAACGGTCGCTCGCCACGATAGCGCCGCCGAGACAGTGCCTAGCTCAGCCGCCGAGCCCCTTCTTAATCGCCGCGTCTTGTTTCTGCCCCAAATCGTCGACGAACTCGGGCGGCGCGAGCGAATCGCGCGGACCATCAAATTCCAGCGTGACGAACGCCCTGCCCTGGGTGAACAGCAATATCGTCACGCCCTTGGAACCATCCGGCGAGTTCCCCAACAAGGTTGTTCCGTTAGTGCCGACAGTGGACGGTTGCGTCGTCGGATTCTTGACGGCGTCACCCTGTTTGCCTTTCGCCGCGTTCAACGCGTCGGTGGCCGCGGCGGGGTCCGCGAGGACCTGGATGGTGTCTTTGATGACGTGGCTGTTGTCTTGGGTGCTGAAGGTTGTGGCGACGCCCGGTTGGCCATTCGGGTTGTTCGTCGGTGGACTGCCCGTGAAGGTTACCGGTGCGTCGATGTCTGTCGCCTGGATCAACAACCCGGTGTAGTCGGTCGGCTGTGCTGATCCCGAGGAAGTCGCCCCTGAGCTGCGGGTCGTGGTGGCCGAGGCGCCCGATCCAGGGTTGGATGTCGACGACGTTGACGACGTGGGCTTGCTGCCGCACCCGGTTAGCGAGACCGTCAGCGCTGTCGCCGCCGCCAGGCCCGCGACCGCCGTGTGAGAAATCCTCATCCCCATCGTGCTCCTTCCAGGCTCCTTCGGGCGACACCGTCGAGTTCGTTTCCGAATCGCACAGTACATCGATTCGTGTCGCCGAAGGTCCCGGTGGGCCAGAACGGGCTACTCCAGTTGGTCGCGCAGGCAGCGCAGGGTGCTGGCCAGGATGCGCGAGACTTGCATCTGCGACACGCCGATTCGCTCAGCGATCTGGCTTTGGGTCATCGACTCGAAGAACCGCATGTAGAGCACCTCACGTTCCCGCTCGGGCAGCCTGGCAACCAGGACACGCACCGCTTCCCGGTTGGTGATGTGCTCGAGTTGTGGATCGATGTCGCCGACCGCGTCCGCCACCACTCGGGGCCTGCCGGAAGTGTCGGCACCAAGGGGTGCGTCGAGGGACTCGAGCCGATAGGCATCGCCCGCGACAAGGCATTCGACGATTTCCTCGCGGGGGACTTCCAGCACCTGAGACAGCTCACCGGCCGTGGGTGCACGCCCAAGCTTCTGAGCTAAATCACCTGTCGTCCTACTGATCTGGACGTGTAGCTCGCGCAACCGCCGCGGCACCCGCATGCCCCAGGTGTAGTCGCGAAAGTGACGCCGAACCTCGCCCATCATGGTGGGGACCGCGTACCCGACGAAGCTGGGTCCTTTGGCGGGGTCGAATCGGTTGACCGCGTTCATCAGTCCCAGACGCGCAACCTGGATCAAGTCGTCGAGCCCTTCGCCGCGGCGGCCGAAGTGGGCGGCCACATGGTCCGCCAACGGAAGGCATCGGGCCACGATGCGTTCACGCAGGCGGCTGTACTCGTGAGATTCGGCTGGCATCTGGCGCAGAATCACGAACATCTCGAGAACGTCCTGGTAGGAGTCCGGGTAGGAGTCCTCGTAGGAATCCTCGGGGGACTCCTCCGACTGGGTGCCGGCCGAAGGGGTAGGGCGGGGTGGAGTTCTTACGTCGGTCATCGGCTGCGGCGCCTTCTCCCGACACGAACCCTGGTGTAAACACAAACGCACAAACGGGTTTGCATCGCAAGCCCACTTCCTCTGCGTCGTGTGCGGCGAGACATCGCAGGAGTGTCGGGCACAATCGCGTCCGCTGCACACAGTTATCCGCAGGACGGGTCGGTTGCCGGGCGCACGCGTACTGAGGGGAGGGTGACTGGTGTGGTTTCGCCGAAGCCACGCGAAGCCCAGCAACCGTGCGACTGACTGACCGCTTTGAGCTAAACGGCGACAAGTCCAGAACGAACTTCACTGGCGACTATACGCTCCATTCGCACCAACCGGCGATCGCTCGCCCGTATTTCGCTTCGGAAGTTCGCTGCATGGCGGTCTGTCAACCGTTATCATAGGCCGGCTCGGCGGTGCGATGGGCGCCCAATTAGCCGACACGTGGCCGATCCCCTACGGGGCGCCGCTGGGAGCGAGTGTTCGGCAGGCCGGGGCTAATTCCGGCTGTGGTTCTGATTGGTTCTCATTTGCGTGTGGGCTGGGTACTGTTCGGCTGATGTCCGTTATCGGTGCGAAGCTTTTGATCGCCCTCGAGAAATCCGCGCGCACAACGCATTGCGAACGTTCCGGAGCCTGTGCCGATGAGTAGCCAGGGCCTACTGGGCGGGCTCGGTGCGGTGGTGTCTGGCGGCAGCCGCGGTATCGGCCGCGCGGTCGCCGAATTGCTCTGCAGCCTTGGCGCCGGCGTGGTCGTCAACGGGCGCGACGCTGACGCCGTAGAGGAGACCGTCGCGGCAATTACCGCCTCGGGAGGGCGTGCCACCGCGGTGATCGGAGCCGCGGACGAGGAGCGCATTGCCAGCGCGCTTATCGGCGAATGCATGAGCACGTTCGCGCGGTTAGACATCCTGATCAATTGCGCCGGGATCGCCGAGCCTGCCGGCTCCTCAATCCTGAACATCTCACCGGAGGACTTCGACCGGCTGATAAGTGCGCACCTCGGCACCGCGTTTCACACGTGCCGGTTGGCGGCCCGCGTGATGGCGGCGCAGGGGCACGGGACGATCGTCAACACCAGCTCGGTGGCGTTTCTCGGCGACTACGGCGGCACCGGCTACCCCGCGGGGAAAGGTGCCGTCAACGGACTGACGATGGCGATCGCCGCCGAACTGAAGGCCCACGGTGTGCGGGCTAACGTGGTGTGTCCCGGTGCGCGGACGAGGCTGTCCACGGGCGTCGAGTACGAAATGCACATCGAGGACCTGCACCGCCGCGGACTGCTCGACGAAATGACCATGCGAGCCTCACTGGACAGCGCTCCCGCCGCGTTTGTGGCTCCGGTCTATGCCTATCTCGCCAGCGACTTGGCGCGTGACGTCACGGGCCAGATCTTCATTGCCGCGGGCGGATTCGTCGGCAGCGTCGATCGGCCAACACCGCGAGTGTTGGGGTATCGCGACCACCATGACTCGGGACCGTGGTCGATCGAGGATCTGCACCAGATGATCGGCGGCGCACCAGCCAGGCGATGAGCGTGCAGATCGCGGGAAGCGCGGCCTGACCCGGGCCGACAATCGAGTTGGCTGCTGTTTGAACCGATTGGCACGCGCTTTCGTGTCCAACAGAGTGACGAGCCGGAGCGCGGCCCGAGCGGCGGTCGCGGCAGCGCCGTCGACGCGACCGCTTCGGATACTTGTCGTCGGCGCCGGTGTGAGCGGCATTTCCGTTGCCCGTGGATTGCTGCGAGATGGCCATGACGTCAGCGTCTTCGACCAGCGCAAAGATACGCGAGCCGGTGGCGGTGCCGTGACCATCTGGTCTAATGGCGAGACGGTTCTGCGGCAGCTGGGCGTCAACATGGATGGGGCCGGTCAACTGCTTTCCAGCGTGCGGGTGACGACCTCTACGGGGCGCCGGCTCGCGACCTTGGACCTGACCGCGATGGAGAACCGGCTGGGTGCACCGGTTCGGATGGTCCCGCGTCGCGTCCTGCTGGAAAGGCTGCTCGAAGGCTTTCCCATTGATCACATCCGATGCGACTCCCGCGCGGTCGGCGTCGCAACCACGCCCAATGGTGCGCGAGTCGAGTTCGAAGACGGCGGATTTATCGAAGGCGACCTGGTGATCGGTGCGGATGGTCTGCATTCGACGGTTCGAGATGTCGCCGGCGCGCAAGCCGCGGAATCCACCGGGTGGTGCAGCTGGCAGGGACTCGTCACGCTTCCGCAGCTTGCCGACAAGCAGGTCGCGATGATCGTCATCGGCGAGCACGGAAACACGGGCGTGTGGCCGGCGGGAGGGTCCGATGTGCAGTGGTGGTTCGACTTGCCGTGGTCCTACGACTTTGTCAGGCCGCACCGTCCGATGGATGTAATCCGGTCCAATTTCGCCGGCTGGTCCGAACCCGTCGACCTGGTGCTCGCAAATCTGAGCGACGCAGATCTGGCCCACTCGCCATACCCGCATTTTCGGCATCCGATTCCCCGCGCGTCGGCCCCTGGGGCGCTGACGTTGCTCGGCGATGCGGCCCACACCATGCCGCCGACCCTGGCGCAAGGAACCAACCAGGCGCTGCTCGACACTATGGTGTTGCGCAAGGCGCTTTGGGATCTACGGAATGGGGCGAATGGCTACAGCGGCGACCTTTCGAGGGCGCTGCGCTGGTACGAGAAGACCAGGCGGCGCCGGGTTTGGGCCGTGTCCCGCGTGGCATCGCTGCAGGTTGCCCACGGTGAGTCCGTGCTAAGACCGGCGGCGTTGATCTCGGACCGGCTACACACCTCGGCCCTGACCATGTTTCTGCGTTGGACCAGTCACCGCCGGATGTCGGCGGAGATCAACCGAGCCCTCAGGGCACCAACTCCTATCGTGTCGAGCCGTCCGTGAACGAGCTCAGAACCGCCGAGTCGAAAGCGGTGCGCGCGGTGCACACTGTGGACGGTCCCGTGCGAGTGCGCGGTGATTTCGACGCACCCTCGCGCTGGCTATGGCTGGTCAAGTGGTGCGTGCTGGCCGCGCCGCACTACCCCATATTGATACTTCTTTATTTGGTGTATCCGATGCTGACGATCGTTGCCGGCGTCGCGATCCTGTTCACCGGGCGCTACCCGCGCCCCATCTTCGACTTCAACGTCGGGGTGCTGCGTTGGTCGTGGCGGGTCATGAACTACCGATTTCCGATGAACAGCACCGACAAGTACCCGCCTTTCACGCTCGCGCCTAGGCCCGACTATCCAGGCGACCTCGAGGTCGACTATCCGCAGCACCTCACGAACTGGGCCGTACTGGTGAAGTGGTGGCTGCTGGGGCTCCCGCAGATACTCCTGTGCTGGGCGATGGAGCCCCTGCTGCAGGTGCTTTGCGTTATCTCCGCGTTGTGGTTGTTGTGCACAGGGACGACCCACCGGGGCATGTTCGACCTGCTCATGGGCATCGTTCGATGGCGCTACCGGGTGGCGGTGTATGTTTCTTTGATGAGCGACCAATATCCGCCGTTCCAACTGGATCTAGGTAGCCGATAACGCGCGATAATCCGTTGTTCCCCTACATATATCGGTTCGGTCAGCCGATCTTCGACCGACTTTTCTACAACCGATATCGGCGAGCGGCGGTCGCACATGCGACCGGCCGCCTGCTGATGGTCGGTCTGGGGCCGGGGACCGACTTGAAGTTCGTGCCGCCCGCGGTCACCTCGATCGCCGCCGTGGAGCCCGTGGCCGCATTCCGGCGGATGGCGTCCCGTCTTGCCCTTCGTCATGGCATCGCAGCCGACATCGTCGATGGGACCGGTGAGTCGATTCCGTTCCCGGACAACAGTTTCGACTCGGTGCACATCGGGCTGGTGCTGTGCTCGGTCGATGATGTGGCCGCTACCCTGAGCGAGATCCGGCGCGTGCTCGCGCCCGGAGGGAGGTTGGTTGTCCTCGAGCACGTCCGCGGGGAGGGCGCGATGGGTCGGTTCCAGGACCTGATCGCGAAGCCGTGGTCGCGGTTGGCGTCGGGTTGCGAACCGAACCGCCGGACCGTCGACGCCATCGCCGCAGCCGGATTCGATACTTCGCTACTGCGCAGCATCCCACGGACATTGGTGCCGCCCCCGTGCACACCTCATCTGCAGGGATTCGCGACGTTGGCCGACGAGTAAGGCTTGAATTCTGGATCTGCTCGCGCGGGGCCGGACACGCTCAGCTCCACCGGGCCTGGAGCTAGATCACATTGAACTATTGGGGTGCGGATCTCGTGTAGCGGTACACGGGGCTTGTAGTCGGTGATGACGCAGCTGGCGTGATCGCGACGGGTCCTTAAGGAAGGGACTGTGGCGATGAACTTTTCGGTGTTGGCGCCGGAGATCAACTCGGCGCGGATGTTCTCTGGTGCGGGGTCGGCTCCGATGCTGAATGCGGCGGCGGCCTGGGATGGGCTGGCCTCCGAGTTGGGGTCCGCGGCATCGTCGTTTGCGTCGGTCACATCGGGATTGACGGAGCAGGCGTGGCAGGGTCCGGCGTCGGCGGCGATGACGGCTGCGGCGGCGCCGTATGCGGGGTGGTTAAGTGCGGCGGCGACGCATGCAACGGGGGCCGCCGGGCAGGCTCGGGTAGTGGCCGGCGCGTTTGAGGCCGCCCGGGCGGCGACGATGCATCCGTTGCTGGTGGCTGCCAACCGGAATGAGTTGGTGCAGTTAGTGATGTCGAATCTCTTCGGGCAAAACGCGCCGGCGATTGCGGCCGCCGATGCCGAGTATGAGCAGATGTGGGCCCAGGATGTGGCCGCGATGGCTGGCTATCACGCGGGGGCGTCAGCTGCCGTCGCGCAGCTGCCGTCGCGCAGCTGCCGCTGCACGGTCTGGCGAGCCGGCTCGCCGCGGCGCTGGGCCTCAGCCCAGTCACCAACCCCGTACCCGCCGACCCGGATCTGATGAGTCAAACCACCAATTTCGGGGGATTGCTGTCAACTAGGTCCCTTGCCGACCCTGACGACAATAACTTTGTTGCGACCACCATCTCGAGCCCGCTCTTCACGGCTGCTGTGACTTCCGGGGCTGAAGCCACCTTGGGCTTAGGGGCGCCCGGGCAGACAATACTTACGTTCCAAAGTCCGGTCGCTCCGTTCTTGAATAGTTCGATCGCCCTTCCTGTCACGGATCCCTTAGCCCCTCTGTTTACTGCGCTTCTTCCTCTCGGCTTCTGAACTCAACCAAGACGGGTGCCGCGCCGAGGAAACGGCGGGCGCGCGAGCTTATTCGGCGCTCACGGCTTCAATGATGTTCAGTCGCGCCGCGCGCCGCGCGGGTGGCACCGAGCCGAGCAGGCTGATCGCCAGCGCGCCGAGGGTGAACACAAACGCCATCGTGCCTGGCCGGAAGGCGACCTGGAAATTCATCATGTCTCCGCTGACCAGGCTGAACAGCCACTGGTCCGCCAGGCCGAACAGCAGCCCCAACACACCGCCGATGACACCGATGCCCGTCGCCTCGGCCAGCACCATCCGCAACGTAAACCGGCGGCTGGATCCCATCGCCCGCAGCACACCGATTTCGCGGAGCCGTTCAAGCACGGAGAGCGTCAACGTGTTCAGCAGCGCGACTGCGGCCACGAACACGACGATGATCCACACGGCATTCGCGATGAACATGCTCTGATGCATCGGCGCCTCGAGGCCCGCCAGCTTGGCGGCACCGCTATAGACGTAGTTCGGTGCGGGCACCACCCTGCGGACGTCGGCCAACAGGCGATTGAGGTCCACGTTTGGTGCCGCAGTGATCTCGAGCGTGGTCGCCACCGGGCGGTCGAACCACGAGCGCATTTGATCCAGGCCCATCCCGACCGTGCCGATGACCGTCGAGAAGTACGGCACCAGCGCGAGCACGGTTGCCCGCTGCACGCCGCGTGGGGTCTGCATCCCCAGTTGCTCGCCGACCCGAACGTGCAGAGTCTTGCCCAGATTCTGCGAGAGCACCACGCCCCGCCCGGCGAGCACTTGGTCACGAACCTGCTCGCCGAGCGCGCGGTACAGCGGATCAGCCGTTCCGGGAGAAAACCCGTCGAGCATGACCCGCGAGCCCCCGACCTCGGCGAACCCGAACGCACCCTCGGCGACGCGTCCGACGCCCGGCACCGCGGCCACCTTTTCCGAAAGACCTTGCGGCAGAGGATCCGTGGGATAGCCGTCGGGGGGATCTGCGCTCACCCACACGGGAACATCGGTAACCGACGAAAAGATGCCCCTCGCCGAGCGAATCATGTCGGCGTTCGTGCCGGTAATCGCGACGGTGGTGACCACCGCGATGAGCACCGTCATCACCGTCGCCCATACCCGTCGCGGCGCACGCTCGATGGTCGCCGCCGCGAGCGCCCCGACGGAGCTGAATATCCGGGCCGTCGCGGCCGTGGCCCTGACGATTGGCACGGTCAGTGCAAAGCCAAGCGCTATCTCGGCGGAAAACACCGCCGACATCGCGACAAAAGCCATGACCCCTCGCTGCTCGACGACCACCACGATCGCCACCGCAAAGACCACGACGGCTCCAACTCCGCTGGCGATCCGCAGCCATCGCGGCACACGATCCGCCGCTGACACCCCAACGGGGGCCAACGCCTCGATCGGTGCCACCTTGTACACCTGCCGCGCCGCCATCGCCGACGCAACCACACTGGTGAGCGCGGTCGCCGCGACCGCGGCAGGTATCGCGTAGCCGGGCAACCAGTACTCGATGCGAGCTTCCAGCCCTTGGGTGATGGCCGCAGGCAATCGGCCAATTGCGATGCGGCCCATCAGTATTCCGATAGCCGAGCCGATGGCTCCGCCGATCACTCCGAGAACCGCCGCCTCGGCGAGCATGTCACGCACAATGGTGGCCCGGCGGCCGCCGATCGCACGCAGCAACGAGATGACCGGCCGGCGCTGGGTGATCGCCATGGTCATCGTCGTGTAGATCAGGAATGCGCCAACCAGCAAAGCAACCATCGCGCCCATCAGGGCCATGTAGTTCATCAGCTTGACGCCGTCGCCGGCGCGGGTGGCCCGCATGCTGGGGTCGGCGACGATGGCCCGTCCGTTCACCGCGGCGGTGACCGCGGCGCGAACTTGGGCTGGATCGGCACCGGGTTTGACGGTGATCAGGATCGAGTCGAGCTGACCCTGACGCCCGGTAATGTTCTGCGCCAACGCAAGGGGCGCAAGGACATAGTGTCCGCCATTGAGAGCCGCAACCTGCTTGCCGTCGAGCACCTCGGTGACCGTGACCGAGCCCGAGCCGAGCTGGAACGTCTCGCCTCTGGCATCACCGACAGCTGGCCCGACGCGGACTCCGTTCGCTGGGGGATTCGTGACCTGTGCCGCCCTGCCATCTTTCACGGCATCTTTCAGGGCGCCCCCTAACGCGGCGATGCGCTCGTCGGCACCAAACAGCAGCACCGGCCCCGACGACGTGGCCGCCGACGTCCGAATCATCGGTGCCACGACCGCGACGCCGGGAACTGCGGCGACGTCGGCGGTCACCGTGTCGGGAAATCCCGCGTCGGTGATACCCGACACCTCTAGCGAAGCGATGCCGGCGATGCCGTCCGCCAGCCGATTGACCGATCCGGTGATCGACCCGAAGATGCCGAATACCGCGACCAGATACATTGCCGACACGGCCATTACCGCGATTGATGCCATCGTGCGCCGGCGATGCACGGCAAGCTCGCGCAGGCTGAAAAGACGTAGCCGGCCCGCTGCGGCACCTATCGCGAAGCGTGGTCTCACACCAGAACCGCCGACAGCTCGTTGGAAACGACCCGACCGTCTTGCAGCATGATCACCCGGTCGGTCGCTTCCGCGGCCTCCGCGTTGTGGGTCACCATCACCACCAGTCGGCCGCGCCCGGCTTCGTGGGCCACTTCGCCAAGGAGCGTCAAGATTGAAGCTCCCGTAGTGGAATCGAGGTTCCCGGTTGGTTCGTCGGCAAGGATCAGCGGTGGGTCCATCATCAATGCGCGCGCCACCGCGACCCGCTGCATCTGCCCGCCGGACAGTTCGGCGGGTCTGTGCTCCGTCCGGTTACCCAGCCCGACGCGGTCGAGCAGCCGAATCGCCTCTGGTTTGGCCCTGCCCAGCCGGACACCGTCGAGCAGCTTCGGTACCGCGACGTTCTCCCACGCCGACAGCGTCGGCAATAGGTTGAAGAACTGAAATATGAAGCCCACGCGATAATGGCGAAACTCCGACTGCTGCTCATCGCTGAGGCGGCCGATCTCGTCGCCGTCGAATTCGATCGACCCCGAATCGGGGGAGTCTAGCGCGCCCAGTAGATGCAGCAGGGTGCTCTTGCCCGCTCCCGACGGCCCCACAACCGACATGAACTGCCCGCCGTCGAGCCGCAGATTGATCTCGTCGAGCGCACGCACCGATTGACCGCCGACCCGGTATTCGCGCACCACATCGCGGAGTTCAATGGTCAGCAGTTTGTGCTTGGGAGCATCGCATGTGTCGACTCGTCTGAACATGATCCTCCCGCGAGTCCGCACTCGTCAGCGCACAACGCCCCGACCTGCCGCCGACCAGGCACCCGAACCCGTGCCCCAAAGGCGCTGGTATCGGATATCACGAGTCCGCATCGCGATTGGTTCATCCTGTGATGGTGGCGACGGCTCGTAACGCGCCGCGGTGTCACACCCCGGCCATCAACATTTAACGCGGACGGGCCCCTCGAGCGCTGGAGCCGCCCAGTTGGGCTGCCTAGACTTGTGCGGAGTGGGGCGGGGATTTAAAAGTCATTGGTCGAGCGGGGGCTATGGAGCGACTAAGCGGACTTGATGCATTTTTCCTGTATTTGGAGACGCCGACTCAGCCGTTGAATGTGTGCTGTGTTTTGGAGTTGGACACCGCGACGATGCCTGGCGGCTACACATATGGCCGCTTTCGCACCGCGTTGGCGAAGCGTGTGAGCGCCATGCCGGAATTCGGGATGAAGCTCGCCGATACGCAGCTGAACCTTGATCATCCGGTGTGGGTGGACGACGAGGACTTCCAGCTGCGGCGCCACCTGCGCCGTGTCGGTGTGCCGGCCCCCGGAGGTCGCCGCGAGCTGGCCGAGATCTGTGGATACGTCGCGGGCCTGCCGCCGGACCGCGATCACCCGCTGTGGGAGATGTGGGTGCTCGAAGGCGGCGCCCGCAGTAGCGCGGTGGCAGTGATGCTCAAGGTGCACCACGCCGTGGTCGACGGAGTCGCCGGCGCGAACCTGCTGGCCCAGCTGTGCAGCCTGCAGCCCGACGCGCCGCCGCCGCAGCCCGTCCGCGGCGCCGGTGGTGGTAATCCGGTGCAGATTGCCGCCAGCGGTCTGATGGGGTTCGCGCTGCGGCCACTGCGGCTGGCGACCGTGCTGCCGGCGACGATGCTGACGCTGGTGCGGACGGCGCTTCGTGCGCGCGAGGGCCGCACCATGGCCGCGCCGTTTACGGCTCCACTGACCCCGTTCAATGGCGCCGTCACCCGGCACCGCAACATCGCTTACACCCAACTCGATATGCGCGACGTCACGAGGGTCAAGGAGCGGTTCGGGGTGACCGTCAACGACGTGGTGGTGGCGTTGTGCGCCGGGGTTTTGCGGCGGTTCCTCCTGGAGCGCGGCGAGCTTCCCGACAACCCGCTGGTGGCAACCGTACCGGTGTCGGTCCACGACAAGTCCGACCGACCCGGCCGCAACCAGACCACGTGGATGTTCTGTCGGGTGGATAGCCAAATTGGCGATCCGGCCGAACGTATCCGCACCATCGCCGCGGGAAACTCGGCCGCCAAAGACCACACCGCGGCCATGGGTCCCACCCTGCTGCACGACTGGACCCAGTTCGGCAGTCAGACCATGTTCGGCGCGGCCATGCGGATGCTGCCGCGCATGCCGATAACCCTCAGCCCCGCTTACAACCTGATCCTGTCGAACGTGCCCGGCCCGCGCGAGCAGTTGTACTTCGTGGGCTGCCAAGTCGACACGATGTATCCCCTCGGCCCGATCATCGGCAACGCGGGACTCAACATCACCGTCATGTCGCTCAATGGAGACCTCGGCGTCGGCATCATCGCCTGCCCCGACCTGCTGCCGGACCTGTGGTGCATCGCCGACGGCTTCCCCGATGCGCTCAAAGAGCTGCTCGAATGCAGCGACTACCACCCCGCAAGGTAGCCACCCGAGGGAGTCGTGAGTGCGTTAGCCAGGCTTAACGAGCTGCCCAGTTCCGCAGACCCGACGCATCGAAGGGCCCTTCAGCGCAGCCACTGCGGTCGCACGTTATCGTGTGCAAAACCGCTCCGCGGGCCCGGGCGAGCCTAGCCCGGCTACGCTGTCCGGGGACCGCAGGAGGGTTTTTGTCGATGCAACCGAACCCGCTCGACCCCGTTGCCAGCGAACGACTGTCGCACGCCGGCAAGGTGTTCACGTCTGACTTGTCGATCAATGAATTCGTCTTGCTGCATGGGGCCGGATTCGAACCGATCGAACTTGTGATGGGCGTTTCGGTCTATCACGTGGGCTACCAGTTCACCGGAATCAGGCAGCAGTCTGAGCTGCCCGTGCTCACCGACGCGACATATCGCGCGCGCTGGAATGCGATGTCGCGAATGCAGGCCGAGGCCGATTCGTTGGGAGCCGACGGGGTGGTCGGCGTCCGTTTGGAGTGGCGTCATCAGGGGGAAGGCGAGCACCTCGAGTTCATCGCGGTCGGGACCGCCGTGCGATACACCGCGAAGCCGGGGGCGTATCGCCGCCCCAACGGGCAAGCGTTCACCAGCCACCTATCGGGCCAGGATCTGACGACCCTACTGCGGTCCGGATTCAGTCCGGTCGCGTTCGTGATGGGCAACTGCGTGTTCCACGTTGCGGTACAAGGGTTTATGCGAACCCTCGGCCAGGTGGGGCGCAACGCTGAGATGCCGCAATGGACGCAGGGCAACTACCAGGCCCGGGAGCTGGCGATGTCACGCATGCAGAGCGAAGCCGAGCGGGACGGCGGAAACGGCGTCGTGGGAGTGCATTTCGCCATCTCGAACTACGCGTGGGGACACCACACCGTCGAGTTCTACGTGGCGGGAACGGCAGTACGTCGCAGCGGCGAGGCGCAAACCCTGACGCCGTCGTTCGTACTGCCGATGAGTGATTGATGACGGGCTTCGACCCCGAGCGGGTCAGTCTCGCCATCGGCTCGGCGTTGGCCGGTCCCGGGGGAGTGGGGCTGGTGGTCAAGGTGTTCGGCGGTGTTCCGGGGGTGATTCTCGTCCCGGCGCGGCGCGGCGTTTTCCGGTCGCAGCCGGAGCGGGTCCAGATCGGTGACTGGCGGTACGAACTGACCGCTGACGGCCGCCTGAGCGCCGCCCACCTGGTGAATGGCATCGTCCTGGCCGAGGAAGTCCTCGCAGCCGGCGCCGTCGGTCCGCACATCGCCCGCGCGCTCGGGCAGGTGGTGCACAATTACGGTCCGACGATCATTCCGAATATCGATGCGGCCCTCGAAGTTCTCGAGGCTGGAGCCGGGCCCCGCTACTGACTCAACTCCAAGCGCAGCGTTCACTCGTCGTTGTGCGGCTCTGTCTGGTCGATCGCCACCACCCACCTGCTGAACCGCCACGCCCCGTCCTGCTTGACCGCGGTGAACTCGTAACAGCCGGTGAGGTCGGGAGTGGGCGGGCCGCCGTCCTTGATGGCGAAAACCTGGACATAGCAACGTCCGGTCGCTGCGCGCGCGCTTTGAGTGGAAAACCAGAACGAATTCAGCGCGTGGCGTCGCTGGTTGTTCTCGGGCTTGAAGGCTCCCTTCCTGACCGCGAGCAGACTCATGACCGTATCCACATCCGCTGACAACGTGCGGCAACTCATGCACCAACACGAGCTCCGGTGACTCGGTGAACAACGCACGAAACTCGTCCAGTCGGTTTTCGTCGTAGGTGTAGGCGTAGGCGCCGAATAGGTTGATGATCGCCAATCTATCGGCGGCATCGAAGTCCACGCTCCCGACGTCACCGGTCGGCGCGGCCTGCCCGTCCATCGCCACTCGACCTCCCCAATCTCAAATCGCCGGACGCGCTCGGCCCCTGAGTCGCACCGCTCTAGAGGCGACTCGCGGCGAAATCGGCCGCCTGATCGACCATTCCGGCCTCCACATACTGCCTGTGGGCGGCCGGGAATCCCGAACCGGAACAGACCGGATCGTTAGTAACGCACAAGTCGATGGTTTTGGGTGCGTAGAGGGGGCCGATTGTGACGGGCGGCTCGTTGATGATGCTCATGAACTGGGTCGACGGCTTTCCGAAGAGAGTGACCGCGGCGACGTGGCTGGCGATTTCGGGCGGCATCGGCTGGGGCGGCTGTGCGAGATCTGCCCCGTCCGGGACCGCGTTCGCGGTCACGAAACCCATCACGGCCGCGCCTTGGGAATACCCACCGAGCACCATTCTGGTTTTAGGGCAGTTCGTCGCCATCGACTCAACGTGGTGGCCCGCGTCAGTGATGCCGTCGATCGCCGTCGGAAAGTCGGTGGTGGCCGGGTAGTTGACCGGGTACACGCCCAGCGATTTTGCGCCGACGCGCGAGCGCAGCGTGTCGACGAAAGTCTGACCGATGTGGCCAACGCCCGGTGGCTCGGTGGTACCGCGGGCGAACACCACTTCGACGTCGGGGCACGGGTCGGCGGACGCGGCCGGGACGGGTGCGACCAGCAGCACCCAAACTGGCGCCACCGCAGCACAAATGAGACCGGTGAGGGGAGGTAGTTTCACGGCTCAAATTTTGTCACAGGATGATAGCGGCTGCTCGGCAAGCAGTCGCCGCGTCGAAACCCCGGGCGCGCGCAAGCAGCGACGAGTCAAATTACTCGTGGATTACCCGAGGTGATCGGGTCGGTCATTTATCTGTTTAAGTTGGCACCAGGAAGTGGATGCTGCCGATCGGCACTGTGCCGCTTGCGCGTGAACGAACTGGCGGAGCGCACCGCGCCACGGAATGCATAGGCGGCGGCCACCACTGACAGCAGGATCAGCAGGATGAACATCGGCAGCCAATTGCTCCGGCTGTGATTCACGTCCCACCAGATGACGGTGAACAACAGCACACAGAGCAAGAGCACAATATCCCGCCAATTGCCCCGGTAAGACACTGCGGCATTACGCAACGCGCGACTCCTGTCAGCGCCTTCGACCAAATCATCGATGCGGTCATCGATGGTGCGTTGCAGCTCGGCGCGTCTGTTAACGGCGTCCGGTGGGAGCCGATCCAGCAAATCCATGTCCTGTTTGATCAGTGCTCGATAGTCCGGCCCCCTGAATTGGCCGGCTGCGACGGCCAGCATTAGGCCACCTAAAACGGGCGCACTGTTCAGTGCTATCTGTCCCAGACCCACCACGTCCAGTCCTCCTTCGGCTGTTCTTCAACCCGTTGAGGATCCCCGAACTCGGGGAACGGATCAACCACCCGGCTGGCTAGGCGATGGTCGATTCCGGGATGGTCCCGAAAATTGGGGAGCTTGATTGCCATTCGCGCCCGGCCGCATTTCGTAGCCAGCGGGCGCCGTCGCTTGTCACGGGCTCGCGAATTACGTTGCGGACCAAGGCATTCGAGACATTTGACCGGAGCCCAGTCAGCGGCCGCCGAGTCAGCGCATCACGATGCTTTTGACGGGCGCCGGCGTGTTCGCGGCGGCTCGGGACCCCGAAGCGCTTCCATCGCGCGCACCATCTGCGGATGGGCGATTGCCGGTCCAATCCAGCGGGTGAGATAGCGCCGAAGATCGGCACCGCTGCGGGGCGGACGGCCCGGGTCGGCGAGAAAAGAGTGCAGCACCCGAAGGCTGAATTCGTTCAGCTCGTCGAGACCTGCATCGTCGAAACCGTAGTGCTCCCAATCGACGTCGGAGCGATGCAGCATTGAACGTCCGAAGGCCAGCGCCGTATCCGAGATGATGGAAACCGTCTGGCCGCCGCGGTGGCGTTGATTCAACACGAATTCGACCTGAGTGTCGGAGGCCAGCTGTTCGATCGCGAATGCCATTCCTTCGGTCATCGCCACGACTGGATCGGTTACACCTTTGAGATGGGCCGCCAAATGATCGAGAAAGCCATCGGCCGACCGCAGCGCCGTTGCCACCAGCAACGCCTGCGTTCCGGGGAAGTAGCGGTAGACGGTCTGTCGTGTCACACCAAGGGCCCGCGCCACGTCGGCGATCCGCATGGCCGAGCCGCGTTCGTCGATGATCTTGTCGGCTGCATCCAGGATGCGCTCGATCGCCTCCTCGTCGGAGGCGGGTGTATTTCCTGCCCAACCGTGACTGCGCATGCTCAGCGAACGGCGAACCCGTTGTCGATCATGGCTGGATCATAACGTCTATCTCGCCGTGTATTGGCGGCGAGACACTGTGCGCCGTGTGTATGATCGCGTCGAGCCGGTCCTTCGGCGAGCGACCCACGGAACTGAATTCGGTTGAGCCGCTGCGCTTCAGGCGACCGATGCCCCGAGAATGAGGTTGACCGCCTCGTCGAGCTGTCCGGCGATCTCTTGATAGCTGACGAATCGGGCCGTCATCAGCGCACCGGCGAACGTCATCTGCAGGGTGGACTTCACCGCGCGTGGCCACCCGGGACCCAGCGCAGCCCCGATCCGCCTGGACACCTCTTCGCCGATCTGCTCCCGCAGTGGCTTGACCGCCGGATCGTCGGCCATCAGGGCTGCGCCGCAGGCGGTTGCCAGCTCGGGCTCATCGGCGGCTACCAGAGCCATATCCCGCAACGTTGCGCTGACCCGGGTCTTGGTCGTGTCGTTGTCGGTGTGCAGCGGCAGGTCGCGCAGCAGGCGCAGGTACACCGCAGCCACCAGGGCGCTCTTCGACGGAAAGTACGTGTACGCGCTGGCCGGGGATACTCCGGCGCGGGTCGCAACCGCTCGCATCGTCAGGTCGGCGTACGACGATTGGCGTAGCTCCTCCAATCCGGCATCGAGCACTTTGCGGATCGTCTGGCCCGGCCGACGGTCTGAACGGCGGGCCGCGCCGCCGCCTCCGACGGTAGTGACTGGTCCGGCCGCTTCTCTAGACACCAGTCCAGTGTAGGAAGGGCGACGGGTGTCCGACAACGCGTCTCGAAACCTAGCCTGACCAGCCGGTTATGGCGGTCCGCGGTGCGATTCGTGGGCCGGTTCGGCCTTGCTCGGTAAACGTCAAACTACTACCCTCGAGCATCAAATACAGACTGCTGTCCAGAAAAGGCCGATTCCGGTGCGGGAACGAGGGGCCGCCATGTCGAATGACGATTGCGTTCTCGTCACCGGGGCATTCGGTCTGGTCGGCTCCGCAGTGGTGTCCGCATTGGCCGGCCGGGGCGGCCGAGTTGTAGCCACCGACCTCGAGATACCCGCGAATCGCAAACGCGCACAAGCGTTCACCTCCCGCCCGGGGGTCGAGGTGCGCTGGGCGGACCTGACACCGCCCGCCGACGTGGCGGCCCTGCTCGAAGCGGTCGCACCAACGGCCATCATCCATTTGGCCGCCATAATTCCGCCGTTTTGCTATGCCAGGCCAGGGCTCGCGCGGGCGGTCAACGTCGACGCCACCGCGAGTTTGGTAAATGCGGCTTCGGCCATGCCGATCCCGCCCCGATTCGTGCAAGCCTCAAGCGTCGCGGTCTACGGCGCCCGCAACCCCTATCGCAACGATGGGCTGCTGACGGCGTCGACACCGTTGCGGCCCAGCGATCTTTACGGCGCGCACAAGGTCTTGGCGGAGCAGCACGTGACAGGCTCCGACCTGGACTGGGTGGTGTTGCGGCTCGGCGGTGTGCTCTGGGCCGAACCGCGATGGTCGCTTGACCGCGATCTGATTTTATTTGAAGCGGTGCTGCCCTCCGACGGACGCATCCAAACCGTCGACGTGCGCGACGTTGCCCATGCGTTCTGTGCGGCAACCGTCACCGATCGCGTCCGCGAGATATATCTCGTCGGCGGCGACGACACCCATCGCATCACGCAAGCCAGCCTCGGGACCGAGTCCGCGGCCGCAATGGGTTTGAAGGGTGGCTTGCCGGCGGGAAGGCGCGGTAATCCCGATGACGACCGGACATGGTTCGCCACGGATTGGATGGACACCGAGCATTCGCAGAATATCCTTGCCTATCAACATCATTCGCTACCCGCAATGTACGCCGAGACGCGGGCGAAGGTCGGCTGGCGCCGGTGGCCGCTGCGGGTGCTCGCTCCAGCGCTGCGCTGGTATCTAGCCTGGCGATCGCCGTATCGCGGGTTTCCCGGTACCTATGCCGACCCGTGGGGGGCTATCAGGCAACGCTGGGGCGATCCTGGCCCGTAGGGTTGCGCCTGTGGCCGAGGAGGACCGGCGCCGCTGGGACGAGCGGTACGCGAGCCTGGAACCCGCATCCGCCGGTGCGGTTGGGCCGCCCGGCGTCTTCGCGGCGCATGCGCAGGTGTTCCCAACCACGGGACGGGCTCTTGATCTGGCGTGCGGGCGGGGTCTCGGCGCGGTCTGGCTGGCCCGGCGAGGGCTGGAGGTCTTGGGTTTGGACGTCTCGCCCGTGGCCATCGCCCAGGCACGGGACCTGGCCCGGCGCATTGGAGTTGGCGATCGCTGCCGGTTTAACGTAACCGATTTCGACGACGGCCTGCCGGCCGGACCGCCCGTCGACGTCGTCGTCTGCCACAAGTTCCGGGACCGCCGCCTTTACCGGGCGATCATCGAGCGCCTGGCGCCGGGCGGGCTGCTGGCGATTGCGGTGTTGAGCGAAGTGGGTGCCGCCCCGGGGCGGTTCCGCGCTCTGGTCGGCGAGCTACCGGCGGCGTTCGCCGAACTCGACCTGGTTGCCGCCGGCGAAGGGGAGGGCTGCGCCTGGCTGCTCGCGCGAGCCGGACGGTCAGGCTTCCAGTCTGGCGCGCACGGCCGCTAGTCGCGGCGCCAGGAATTCGGGGTGCAATGTACGCCGTGTTTTAGGCCTTTCGGGTATCGCCGCGTCCGGTAATGTCCCGAGCATGGAGCGGCGCGTGCTCGAGGCGGTCATCTATGAACGCGAACCGCCGATTGCGCGGATCATCCTCAATCGGGTCGACAAGGCCAACACCAAGGATGCGGTCCTGGTCACCGAAGTCGACAACTGCCTGCACGAGGCCGACCGCGACAACGAGATCAAGGTTGTCATCCTCAAGGCCAATGGAAAGGGCTTCTGCGGCGGACACGTGGCCCGCTGGGGCCCGGACGAGAACCCCTACCCGGACTTCGGAAACACCTTCGAGGAGCTGTACAAAGGCACCGCCGACCTGTTCCTGTGGCCGACGTTGTATCTGTGGGAGTTTCCCAAGCCGACGATCTCTCAGATCCATGGCTACTGCATGGGCGGCGGGATTTATCTCGGCCTGCTGACCGACTTCTGTGTGGCGTCCGAGGACGCGTATTTCCAGATGCCACTCGCCCAGAGCCTGGGGGAGCCCGGCGGGCACACCATGATCGAGCCGTGGCTGCTGATGAACTGGCACCGCACCATGGACTGGCTGCTGCTGGCGCCAACCCTGTCCGCCCAGCAGGCGCTCGACTGGGGCCTGCTCAACAGGGTGGTGCCACGCGCAGACCTCGAAGACACCGTCGAGGAAATGGCGCACAAGATCGCGCAGATCCCCTTGACGACCCTGATGGCGGTGAAGAACAACGTGAAGCGCGCCTGGGAATTGATGGGCATGCGCGTCCACCTTCAGGTCAGCCACATCTTGACCAACATGGTCGGCGCCGCTTCCGATGTTCAGGCGCGGCGCGCCGAGCTCATGCAGTCGGGTATGAAGCCGCGTGAATTCGTCGGCCGCGACGAAAAGGACGCCCCGCCAACGTGAAGCTGGCTTCACGCTCGACGGCGAACGTGAAGCTGGCTTCACGCTCGGCGGGGTCGGCGGTGGATTACCGGTTCTTCTCGCCGGCGATTCTGCGCCCGGCGGCGTGCCGCGCGGCGACGTAGCCGAACACCATCGAGCTGGCGATGCTCGCGCCGGCGCCCGGATAAGTGCGGCCCATCACCGTTGCGGTGGTGTTGCCGGTGGCGTACAGGCCCTCGATCACCCGGTCCTGCTCGTCCAGAACCTGCGCGTGCTCGTTGGTGATCACACCGCCGCAGGTCCCGACGTCCGCCGGGAAAACCCTGGTCGCGTAGTAGGGCGCGCGGTCGAGCGGGCCTACGGCAGCGTTCGGTCGATACCCGGGATCGCCGAGGCAGTCGTTGTAAGCCGACTGGCCGCGTCCAAAGTCCGGGTCCAGACCCTTGGCGGCGAACCGGTTGAACCGCTCGATCGTGCGCGCCAATTCGTCGGCCGGAAGCTCGATCTGGCGGCCCAGGTCGGCGATGGTGTCGCCGCGCTTGACCGCACCGCTTTCAATGAGTTCCGGCGGCAGGTGTTGCTTCCGTTTGAGTGGGTTCGTGCTGGTGACGTATCTGCGCACGTACCCGTCGTCGAAGATCATCCAGCAGGGGACGGCCTTGTTGGCGTACATCGCCTTGCCGACTTCGACGTAGGAGTTCGACTCGTTGCAGAATCGCCGGCCGGTCGAGTCGACGTAAATGGCACCGGGTCGCTGTCGGCCCGACCCGAGCGACGCGGCAGCGGAGCCGCCATTGGCGATGAAAACCGAAGGAAGCCACCACGCTTCGTCCAGCAGATCGGTTTTGGCGCCCAGACGCATCGCCGTCTGCAGCACCTCGCCGGTGTCACCTGCATTGGCGATCGACCACTTCGCCTCGTTGGGCTGATCGCCGCTGTAACGGCGACGCATCTCGGCGTTGTGCCCGAATCCGCCCGCGGCCAGCAAGACTCCCTTTCGCGCCTCGACGTTCAGCGGTGCGCCTCCGCGGGACACGCGCGCGCCGACGACGCGGCCGTCTTCGACGATGAGGTCCTCCATCGCGGCATTGGTCCACAGCGGAGGCTGGCCTTCACTGAGGTCGATCAGCGCCTTCAGCATTTGAGCGATGAGTGATGCGCCATTGGTGAGGATTTGGCGACGGCCGACCCGCGCGGTCGCAGTGCGCAGGAACACCTTCGTCGCGACCGCGAACGCGTGCGGCGAACGGTTGTAGTACTGGACCGAGCGCAATTCATTGGTCAGGACCACGAACCCATAGTTCTTGGCGAGCGGCGGCTGCACTTTGTCGCGCCAGCTCCCCAGCTCGGCGGCATCGAAGGGAATGCCTTCGATGGCGCGGCCGGACTCGTTGCCGCCCTTGTGATTCGGATAGTAGTCGCTCCAGCCGGCGCATCGGATCAGCCGGACACCCTTGCGGATCAGGAAATTGATCATCTCGTAGCCCGCGGTGAGGAACATTTCGCGGCGCGCGGGCGAGGAGGGCGCACCAATGTCGCCGACCACGTCGGCCAGGTAGGCCATGCCGTCTTCGTGCGAATCGGCGATGCCGTCGGCGCGCATCAGCGGGTTGTTCGGCAGCCAGACGATACCGCCGGAAAGCCCCGTCGACCCGCCGACCAGCGCCTGCTTCTCGACAATCAGCGGCTCGAGCCCGCAGTCGAGCGCGGCAAGGCCGGCCACCATGCCGCCGCCGCCGCTGCCCGCGATGAACAGGTCGACGGAGCGGTCCCAGTGCGTGGTCATCGTGCCTCCGAGCCAAATCCCAGATCGGCGACCGGCACGTCAATGGTGGTGTTGGTCTTCTGGATCGCGGGTACCAGGGCGTCGTACGGCAGGCCGGCGAGGAAGCCGTCGATGACGCGTTCGAAGTTTGAGATCAGCCCCTCGATCCGGTTCGACAGTCGCATGTATTCAAAGCCCTTGGAGTGCAAGCCTTTCTGCTGTCGCGGCAAGTTGGAGAAATCTTGGGCGGGGATCGGCGGCCAGCGCGGGTCGTCGGGCGCCATGGGCTCCGGTGGTGTGGGCTTTCCCCGCGAAAGATCGGAGGGGAAACGGGTGAGGGACCAGATCTCGAACAGGGTTTCCTCGGGGCCCAGCGGACGGATCCGGTAAGAGGAGGCGCTGCTGTACTGGGGCAGCAGAAAGTAGTGCGGGAAGCAGAAATTGATCGCGTCGACGATGCCTTGCCGCTGCAACTCATTGAGGTCCGGGATGTCACAGCCCCGGGCCCGATGCCAACCGACGATGGCGTCGTTGAGGGTGCTGCGCCAGATGGCCATCGCCGCTGCCGGATCGGCCGGCAGCTCCATGTTCTGCCGGCCCTCGGCGATGCGGATGTCGTTCTCGTGGGTCATGCCGGCCATGCCTTCGCCCAGGGTGCGCATGAAGTACAGGTTGGTCTGCGCCAATCCCGGTGGTTTGGACGACGTGGGCTGCGAAGAGGGCAGCAGCTGCGGGTGGGTTTGGGGGACATGGTAGCCCTCCATGAACGCGGCTGTCGCCAGCTTCCAATTGACCGGGAGCCGGCACGACTGCCACCACTCGACGCGCAGCGACTCCACCTTCCAGGCGTCATAGATGGACGCGAACGGCTCGAAGCAGTCGCGTAGCGGTGGGGCTTCGTCATCGAGGTTGATCCACGCACACCCACCCCAGAGCTCACATCGGACCGAAACCAGACGGAGATCGTCCGGGCTGAGGTTGTGCTCGTCGAACTCCTCGGGCCGTAGGACGAAGGTGTTGCATCCGTCGATGCCCCAACACCAACCGTGGAAGGGGCACACGAAGGTGCGCCGCGTCCCGTTGCCTTCCACCAGCTTTACGCCGCGATGGCGGCAGGCGTTGTGATAGGCGCGCACGTTTTCCGCGTCAAGGCGGACCACGATGATCGACTCTTCGAGGATCTCGTACTCGACGTAGTCCCCGGGCTTGGGGATCTCCTCGAGCCGGCATGCCATCTGCCACACGCGTGGCCAGAGCAGCTCTGCCTCCAGCGCATAGAACTCGGGGTCGTAGTACCGCTGCTTGGGAATCCGATCGGCGGTTTGCACCGCCCACGGCACCCGAAGCGGGGTCCGGTTCACATTGGTGCTGTGGGTGGTCACCATTTCATCCCCTTTTTCGTACCCTCGTTCATACGATCCGTGACGCCCGCCCCTGCCAGTAACGTTCGCTAATACGTCTCTTGTAGAGCTTTCCGTTCGGGTCGCGGGGCAATTCCGGGTCGAATTCGACTGTGCGCGGGCATTTGTAGCCGGCAAGGTGAGTTCGGCAGTACTGGATGAGCTCGGCCTCGAGGTCGGGGCCGGGGCTGACGCCGTCGGCCAGTTGCACGACGGCCTTGACCTCTTCACCGAACTCGTCGTTGGGAACGCCGAACACCGCGGCGTCGACGAGTTTGGGATGCATGACCAGCAGGTTCTCCACCTCCTGGGGGTAGATGTTCACCCCGCCGGAGACGATCGTGAACGTCGACCGGTCGGTCAGGTACATGTATCCGTCCTCGTCGACGTAGCCCACGTCCCCGAGGGAACGCCACCCACGTTCGTTGGACACCGACGCGGTCTTGGCGGGATCCTTGAAGTACTCGAAGTCGGGTCCACCTTCGAAGTAAAGCTCGCCGGACCGCCCGACCGGAAGCTCCTGCCCGTCTTCGCCGAGCACGTGCACCGGCGCCATCGGTATGCCCACCGAACCGGGATGCGCGAGCCATTCCGCGGGGCCGATCGTGGTTCCCGCGAATCCCTCAGTGCCCCCGTAATATTCGTGAATGATAGGGCCAAACCAGTCCATCATGCGGTGCTTGACATCGACCGGGCAGGGCGCGGCGGCGTGAATCACGCAGCGCAAGCTCGAGACGTCATACTTCCGCCGGACCGCCTCGGGCAGCTTCAGCATCCGGACGAACATCGTCGGGACGAATTGGGCATGGGTGACGTGGTGGTTTTCGATCAGCCGCAGGGCGGTCTCGGCGTCGAACTTGCGCATGATGATCGATGCGGCGCCGACGCGGTTGACCGCCATGGTGTAGTTCACCCCGGCCGCGTGGTACAGCGGCGCGGGGGAGAGGTACACGCTGGAACGGTTCATTCCGTAGCGGTGGGTCAGTGCCATCTCCAGCACCGCCTGCGCCCAGGAGCCGTTGCCGTCGGCGGGGAGCGGCCGGCGGACGGCCTTGGGCCGTCCCGTGGTGCCCGACGAGTAGAGCATCTCCGATCCGTCCGAGGGCGGCGGCGCGCCGCCCACCGCCGCCAGGGCGCCCGCATAGGATCGCCAGCCGGGCAGCTGGCCTCCGACTGTGATGTGGACGTGGACGCCTGAGTTAACGTCGCGGATGTGTGCGGCGAGGTCGCTCATCGTCGCATCCAAGAACACCGCCTTCGCGTCGGAGTCGTCGATGACGTAGGCGACCTCCTCCGGAGTGAAGTGGGTGTTCACGGCGGTGTAATAGAGTCCGGAAAGCTGGCAGCCCCAAGTTATTTCGAAGAACTCGGGCCGGTTCGGCAGGACCAGGGCCACGCCGTCGCCGCGGCGCAATCCCGCACTGTGCAGCAGCGCGGCGACCCGTTGGCTCCTCGCGTATAAATCGGCGAACGAGATCGTGTCGTCGTCCGCGACGATGAGGGCCGGGGAATCCGCGGCCCTCATCGCGTGGTCGGCGATGTTCACGAGCAGACCTCGAAAAGCCTCAAGTGGCCGCCGCGCCGTCGCCCGTCGATGCGGCCGCGGCCGCCTGGCGTCGGGCTTGCTCGGACGGCAGCACCTTGTCCTTGAACACCGTTTGAATCAGCTGCTGCACATCCTTACTGACCGACGCGAGCGCCACGAGATCGTTGGAGCTCTGCCAGTGCACCCGCATGCCCATCAACTCCCAGGCGCGCTTGAGGTTGGCCTTGGTCGCCAGCAGCGTCGTCATCGGCGCCTGGGCGATGTGGCGGGCGATCGCCTCGACCCGGTCGTTGAGTTGCTCACGCGGAACGACCTCGTTGACCAGACCGAACTCCAGCGCCCTCTTGGCGTCGATGACCTCGGCGAGGTACAGGTAATACGCCGCGCGCCGCCAGTTCATGAAAACCCACGGCTCGATCGAGCATTCACCCGAGGGCATGCCGAAGCCCTGCAGCGGCGGGTAGGAGAAGTAGGCGTCCTCCGACGCGATGACGATGTCGGTGGTCAGCCCGTAGTGGGTGCCCCCGCCGACGCAGTAACCGTGCACCTGCGCGATCGTCGGCTTGGAGAACTCCCAGAGGTTCAGGATCGGTTTGACGAACAAGTCGGTCTGCGGCTTCCATGGCGTGCCCATCACCTTCGCGCCCTCAACGAACGCCGGGTAGTCGACCGCGTTGTTGCCGATGGCGTGTCCCGAGCAGAAGCCCTTGCCGTTGGCCTTCAGGATCAGGACCTTGATGTCGTAGTCGCGGTCCGCGTCCAGCAGTGCGGCGTCGACCTCTTCGGCCATCTTCTGGTCTTGGGCGTTGGCCTTCTCGGGCCAGTTGAGCGTGACTCGTGCGATCGGACCTTCTTTTTCGTAGATGATTCTCTCGCGGGTCTCGTTGAGATCCATGTAGCCTTGCCTTTCGCTATTTCGGTTTATGAGGTGATGACGCCGATTTCGGTGCCGATGTCGTAGGTGGTCCCGACCTGGCCCGTCCATCGCACGGTGCCCGAGGCTCCGGCTTCGATTTCCTGTTCCACCTTTTCGGTGGCGATCACGTAGATCGGCGTGCCCTCGTCGACATGCTCGCCCGCGTCGACGAGAAGGTCGGTGAGCTCGGCTTCCGAGACGGCCACCGATACGCGTGGAATACGAATAATGAAGTCAGCCAAGGGTTTTGGCCTTCTCGAGAGCGCGTTGCGCGGCCGCGACGATCCGTGCCGGCGACGGGTACACCTGCGCCTCGAGCGCCGCCGCGGCCGGGTTGGGGACGAACCGGGCGCCCACCCGCTCGACGGGCGCGGCAAGTTCGCCGAATAACTCGGATTGCAGGATCGCGGCGACTTCGGCTCCCGGACCGGCGAATTGGACCGCGTCGTGGACCACCACGGCCCTGCGAGTGCGCCGGGCGGATTCGACGATCGTTTCGACGTCGAGCGGTACGAGGGTGCGCAGATCGACGACCTCCGCGCTGACGCCCTGTTCGGCCAGCGTGGCCGCCGCAGCGAGCGCATCGTGCACACTGCGTCCGTAGCTGATCAAGCTCACATCGGTGCCCGGTCGCTTGATGTCCGCCCGGCCGAGCGGAATTAAGAATCCGGGTTCGACGGGGACGGGCCCCTTCTTGCCTTGCAGCCGGATCGTCTCGACGAACAGGCAGGGGTCCTCGTCGAAGATCGCCGCCGTCAGCAGGCCTTTGCCGTCGCGCGGGGTGGCGGGGACGATCACCTTCATTCCGGGGATGTGCATGAACCATGCTTCGAGGCTCTGCGAGTGCGTCGCGCCGGTGGCCAATCCGGCGTAAACCTGGGTACGGATGGTGATCGGCGCCGTCGTCCGTCCCGCGGTCATGAACCGCAGTTTGGCGGCGTTGTTGATGAGCTGGTCGGCGGCGATGCCGATGAAATCCATGATCATGATCTCGGCCACCGGCAGCATCCCGTCTATCGCCGCACCGATCGCGGCGCCGACGATCGCGGCCTCCGAGATGGGAGTGTCCAGCACCCGGTCGTGGCCGTACTTCGTCGACAAGCCCGCCGTCGGTCCGGATGCGCCGGGATCGGCGATGTCCTCACCGAGCAAAAACACCCTGTCGTCGGCACTTAGCGCCTCGTCGAGCGCGAGGTTCAGCGCCTCGCGCATCGTCATCTCTTTTTCTTGCATATCGTCACACCGGGAACTTGATCGGGGTTGCGTAGACGTCGCGGTCGAGTTCGTCGATCGACGCGGGATCCGAACTCATCACCGTGGCCAGGGCGCTTTCCACCGCCGCCACTGCCTCGTTGTCGATGCGGTCGAGCTCGTCCGGACTGCAAATGCCGGCCTCGGCGACGTGATTGCGGAACCGCGGCACCGGGTCGGCCGCCAGCGCCGCTGCCAGCTGGTCCTTGGGAATGTAGGGCATCCGGTCCCCGAAGTAGTGGCCGCGGAAACGGAATGTCACGCACTCGATGAGGGTGGGGCCGCTGCCGCCGCGCGCCCGCTGCAGCGCCTCGTCCAGCGCTGCTTTCACCGCCAGCGGGTCATTGCCGTCGACGCGAACACCCGGCATGGCGTATCCGGCCGCCCTCTCGGCGACGTGCTCGAGCTTCATGGTGTCCGAGGTGGGCGTCATTTCGGCGTAGAGATTGTTTTGGCAGACGAACACCATCGGCAGATCCCACAGCGCGGCCATGTTGGCCGCCTCGTGGAACGAGCCGGTATTGGTCGCGCCGTCCCCGAAACTGACCGCCGTGACGCGATCCAGGCCTTTGCGTTTCGCGGCCATCGCCAACCCCACCGCGACCGGCGGTCCGGCCCCCACGATCCCGGTCGACAGCATGACGCCCTTGTCCGGGTTGGCGATGTGCATGGTGCCGCCCTTGCCGCGGCCGGCGCCCACGGTGCGACCCATCATCTCGCCGTAGATCTCCTCGAGCGGGACACCCTTGCCGATGAGATCGTGCAACCCACGGTAGGTCGTCACCAGCTGGTCGTCGGGCCGCAGCGTTACCCCCATCGCGGCGGCGATGGCCTCCTGACCACGCGACGGCCAGTACACGCACATGAACTCCCCGGTAGAGATGCCCTTGGCCAGCCGGTCGTCGGCCGCCTTCATCAGGACCATCAGCTCATAGAGGCGACGCTCAACTTTTGCGGAGTTTCGGTCGATCACCGGGTTCCTCCAGTTCCACTGCAGCGCAGTCCGATTGGTACCACCGCCGTCACGCGCCCGACCACGGCTTGACCTTGAGGAAGCCGCCGCCGTCGACGCGCAACTGCTGTCCGGTGACATAGCGTGCCGCGTCGGAGGCGAGGAACAGCACGGCCTCGCTGATGTCCTCGGGCTCGACGTAGGGGATCGGCATCGCCTGGACGAACGGGAAAACCGGTTCGGCATCCTCGCGGGTCGGGTCCTTCAGGTCGGGCCGGAAGGCCCGGTACATCGGCGCACTGTGCAACATGTCGGTGTTGACGTTCGTCGGATGCACGGCATTCATCCGGACGGAGAACTTGGCCAGCGCCAAGGCAAAGTCGTTGACGTAGTGCGCGGCAGCGAGTTTCGCGAACGCATAACCGGCTCCGCCTGGACCGCCGTCGATGCCGGTGGTGTTCATCGACGACATGAATGCCGCGTTGGACCCGATCACTATGATCGACGCGCCGGCGTGCAGATGTTTGAGGCTCGCGTGCACGAGGTTGAGCACGCCGACCAGGTCCACATCGACAGCGTCGGCGAACGCCTGGGGCGGTAGGCCCGCGGTGAGCGGGCAGATGCCGGCGTTGGCAACCACGATGTCCAGATGGCCGAACTCGGCGACGCCCTGATCGATCGCCGCGGACAGAGCCACCCGGTCGCGAACGTCGGCAATCGCCGTGAACGCGCGCTGCCCCTCTTTCTCGACCAGCCGCGCCGTCTCGTCGAGATCCTCCGGCCGGGCCAGTGGGTACTCGTTGGTTTCGATGTCCGCGCAGAGGTCGACCGCGATGACGTCGGCACCTTCGGCGGCCAGCAGCCGCGCATGCGAGCGCCCCTGACCGCGGGCCGCCCCGCTGATTACGGCCACTTTGCCGGTTACCCTGCCCATCGCCAGTCCTTCGCCCGTGTACCTACCTCAACGACACGCGTTGGCCCCCAACGCTGTTCGCTACCATAACTCCCGCTGTATCGCGCATTTCGCGCGATTCGCGGATGGAATGAATCGGTTGGTCGCTGAGCTGCGCTGTGATTCGCCACGCGGTCACTGCAGCGGGCACCGGAATCGGACCAACGGTCGGCTCCATCGCATCTCTTCCACGAAAACTGCGCTGGCCCGCAGCCGGGCTATCTCTATTCCCTAGGCTAACTAGAATATCTAAAATAGCAAGGAATAGCCGCGACCCAGGGGAGTTGGCGATGTCTGGCGTACTCAGCGGTGTCCGGGTTGTCGAATTGGCGTCGTGGACCTACGTGCCGTCGGCCGGTGCCGCCCTTTCCGACTGGGGCGCCGACGTCATCAAGGTGGAAGGCGTCGCGTCGGGCGACCCCGGGCGTGCGCTGGTGGTCGGCGGTTTCACCCGGGAAGCGGCCCGCCCTGACGCCGACTTCATCCTCGAGTTGGGAAACCGTGGAAAGCGCAGCATCGCCATCGACATCAAATCCGAAATGGGCCGCGAATTGTTCGGCCGGCTGTTGGCCAGTGCGGATGTTTTCCTGACCAATTGGCTGCCCGGCGCACTCGAACGGGCCCGGCTGACCGTCGAAGACATCCGCGCGTTCAACCCCAAGATCATCATCGCGCGCGGCACCGGGCTGGGGGTCCGCGGCCCCGACCGGGATCGCGGCGGGTTCGACGCCGCCACGTATCTGGCGCGCGGCGGGGTGGCATACACCCTCACGCCGTTCGGAACCGAAACGCCCGCCGTCCAGGGTCCGGCATTCGGCGACCTGCAGGGTGGGGCAACGCTGGCCGGTGGTGTGTGCGCCGCGTTGTTCCACCGGGAACGGACCGGTGAGCCCACGATCGTCGATTCCTCACTGCTGGCCCAGGCGATGTGGGCCATCGCGCCGTCGATCTCAGCGGCCGATTTCTTCGATATCGACGGCATTCCGGGCGCACCTCCCGGTTTGGCCATCAATCCACTTGTGAACCGGTACAAGACCAAAGACGGCAGGTGGATTCAGCTGGTGTTCTTGCAGCCCGACAAGTTCTGGGCCGGCTTCTGCGAACGCATGGGTCTGGCAGAGTTGGCCACCGACGAGCGATTTGTACCGTCGAGCAACCTGATAGCCAACGCGGCAGCGGCAACCGAGATCGTGGCGAAGGCATTCGCCAACCATGACCTGGCGCACTGGCAGCAGGTGCTCGAAGACGAACCCGGCGTGTGGGGCGCGCTGGCGACGCCGCGGGAGACCCTCAACGACCCGCAAGTCGAACCCAATGGCTACGTGGTGACCAACGTCGACGACCATGGCGAGAAGTACCGGATCGTCGCCGCGCCGGTTCAATTCAACGAGACCCCACCGGCCGCCGCGCGCGCTCCAGAACACGGGCAGCACACCGAAGAAATCCTGCTCGAACTCGACGTCGACTGGGACGACATCGCCAGGGCGAAGGACCTCAAAGCCATCCTGTGAGGCCGGACGGATTGTCGGGTTTCACCTGGGTGATCGTCTCGGATTGCAGTGATGCCCTATGGGGTATATTCTGGGTGTCCGCTTTATACCCCCACGGGTACTCTGTCGGGTAACACAATGAGACGGAGGATCCAATGATTGGTGATCAAGACAGCATCGCCGCGGTGCTGAACCGGCTGCGCCGCGCCCAGGGGCAGCTCGCCGGGGTGATCTCGATGATCGAGCAGGGCCGCGACTGCAAGGACGTCGTCACCCAGCTCGCCGCGGTTTCGCGTGCCCTCGACCGCGCCGGGTTCAAGATCGTGGCGACCGGATTGAAGGAATGTGTCGCGGGCACAACGGCAAACGGTGCGACTCCGCTGAGCGAAGCCGAGTTGGAGAAGCTGTTCCTGGCGCTCGCCTGAGCGGCGACAAAAAGGATCTGAGCAAGAAAGGGAGTCCCTATGAACATCGCGATTGCGACCCGGCTGCACACCTCTTTCGAAGACGCGGTCGCGCGGACGCGCGAGGCGCTCGCGGAGCAGGGCTTTGGCGTACTGACCGAAATCAACGTGAAGTCCACGCTTAAAGCCAAACTCGGCCACGACATGGAGGACTACCTGATCCTCGGCGCCTGCAACCCGCCGCTGGCCCATCGCGCGGTGGAGGCAAATCGCCAGATCGGCTTGCTGTTGCCCTGCAACGTCGTCGTGCGCGCCGATCCCGACCACGCCGGCACGGTGCTCGTCGAAGCGATGAATCCGGGGCTGATGGTCGAGTTCACCGGCGAGCCGGAGCTGCGCCCGATCGCCGAGGAGGTCACGGGCAAGCTGCAAGCGGCCATCGACTCGCTCAAGCACAGTTCGCCGGTGACCGCCGGCGAATAAGCCCCAGAAACCGCGGGCAGTACTGGTGATTAATACCCATGGGGGTATACGATGAGCGCATGTCAGACCACCATCACAGCGGGGTCCTCGAAGACCTGTTGCCGCAGCATCGCGCCCTACGCAAGCAAATCCCCGAGGTCTACAAGGGATTTGCGGCCCTCAGCAGCGCTGCCCTCAGCGACGGAGCGCTGAGCCGCAAGGTCAAAGAGCTCATGGCGCTCGCGATTGGGATTGTGCAGGGATGCGATGGTTGCATCGCATCGCATGCCCAGGCAGCTGCCCGCGCCGGTGCCACGGCGGAGGAAGCCGCCGAGGCCATCGGCGTCACCATCCTCATGCGCGGTGGCCCTGCCACCATCTACGGGGCGCGCGCTTACACGGCATTCTGCGAATTCGCCGACGCCAACCCGTCATAGCCATAGATCGCAGCGGGGCGCTGCAACTGAACGTTTTGCGGCGGCATCGCGAACCGGGCATCAGCCCTCGCGGAATTGCGGGGCGCCATGTTCAGTAGGGTTTGCGGCGTGCACGAGGTGCTCGGTCGCGAGCGAGGTCCGGACGGGCCGGTCGGGCTGGACACGCAGGCCCGGCTCCGGCGCTATCAAGAGGCGTTCGCCGATTGCGATGCGCCGTTCGCGTTCGTCGACCTCGACGCGATGTGGTCCAACGCCGAGCAGATGCTGGCGCGCGCGGGGGACAAGCCGATCCGCGTCGCGTCAAAGTCGTTGCGGTGCCAGCTGTTACAGCGTGAAATCCTGGATGCCAGTGAGCGATTCGACGGGCTGATGACGTTCACGCTGCCCGAGACGCTGTGGCTCGCGGGGCTCGGTTTCGCCAACCTCTTGCTCGCCTACCCGACGACCGACCGTGCCGCACTCGGCCAGCTTGGCGAGATGACCGCCGAGGACCCTGACGGTGCGCCGATCGTGATGGTAGACAGCGTCGAGCACCTCGATCTGATCCAAAATGCGACCGACAAGCCGATGCGGCTGTGCCTGGACCTCGACGCCGGCTACTGGCGCGCTGCGGGGCGGGTGAAGATCGGCCCCAGGCGATCGCCGCTGCACACCCCGGAGCAGGCCCGGGCGCTCGCGGTGGAGATCGCGCGGCGACCGGCGCTGCGGTTGGAGGCGCTGATGTCCTACGAGGGCCACATCGCGGGCTTCGGCGACCAGGTAGCCGGCAAGCGCGTGCAAAACACCATCGTCAGGTGGATGCAGCGCCATTCGATCGCGGAGTTGCGCGAACGCCGCGCCCGCGCGGTCGAACTCGTGGGCCAGGTCGCCGACCTCAAGATCGTCAATGCCGGCGGCACCGGCGACCTGCAGTTTGTCGCACAGGAGCCGGCCATGACCGAGGCGACCGCCGGTTCCGGGTTCTACGCGCCGACATTGTTCGACTCCTACTCGGCGTTCACACTGCAGGCTGCGGCGATGTTCGCGCTGCCGGTCTGCCGCCGGCCCGACGCAAGCACCGTGACCGCGCTCGGGGGCGGCTACCTGGCCAGCGGCGTCGGCGCCAAGGACCGCATGCCGACGCCCTACCTGCCCGCCGGCCTGAAGCTCGATCCGATGGAAGGCACGGGCGAGGTTCAAACGCCGCTGCACGGCGATGCGGCCCGAACCCTGAAAATCGGCGACAAAGTCTATTTCCGCCACGCCAAGGCCGGCGAACTGTGTGAGCGATTCGACCGCTTGCACCTGGTCCGCGGCGCACAGATCGTCGACACCGTCCCCACGTACCGGGGTGAAGGACGCACGTTTCTTTAACGAAGTCCCTAGAGGAGCCTGCCATGACCGCGATCACCGCGTTGCCGACCGAGCTGGCCACCATGCGGGAGGTCGTCGAGACGCTCGCGCCGATCGAGCGCGCCGCCGGCGAGCCGGGCGAGCAGCAGGCGGCCGAGTGGATAGTCGGGCGGTTGAGCGCGGCGGGCGCGAACAATTCGCGTGTCGAGGAGGAACAGTTCTACGACGGCTACCCGCGGCTGCACGCCAAGCTGTCGGCGGTCGGGGTTGCCGCGGCCGCCGCGGGCCTGATCAGTCGCCGCTTGCGAGGGCCCGCCGCGGTGGCGGGGTTGGGTGCCGGGCTGGCCATCGCCGATGACTGCTCCAACGGCGTGCGGGTTGCGCGCAAGGCGATGCAGAAGCCCAGGCCGACATGGAACGTCGTGGCAGAGGCCGGTGATCTGGCCGGCGAGCGGACGGTTGTCGTGTGCGCGCATCACGACGCGGCGCACAGCGGAAAGTTCTTCGAACCCGGCTATCAGCGGTATTTCGTCGAGCGCTTCCCCGGGATCGTCGAGCGCATCGACACGTCGCTGCCGAACTGGTGGCCGTCGATCTTCGCCCCCGCGGTCGCCGGTGTCGGCGCGCTGCGCGGCAGCCGCAAGATGATGCTCGCGGGAGCCGCGATGAGCGCCGTCGGGATGGCCGTGTTCGCCGACATCGCCCGCAGCCCAATCGTTCCCGGCGCCAACGACAACCTCTCGGCCGTCGCGCTGATCGTCGCGTTGGCGGAGCGGTTGCGCGACCGGCCGGTGCCCGGGGTTCGGGTGCTGCTGGTATCGCTTGGTGCCGAGGAGCAACTGCAGGGTGGCATCTATGGGTTCATGGCCCGCCACAAGCCCGGGCTCGACCGCGACCGCACCCACTTCCTGAATTTCGACACCGTCGGCTCGCCCGAGCTGATCATGCTGGAGGGCGAAGGCACGACGGTAATGGAGGACTACTACCACCGGCCATTCCGCGATCTCGTCGCGCGGGCCGCCGAACGGGCGGACGCGCCGCTGCGGCGCGGCATGCGATCGCGCAACAGCACCGACGCCGTGCTCATGAGTCGGGCGGGCTACCCGACCGCGTGCTTCTCGTCGATCGACCGGCACAAGGCGTTGTCGAACTATCACCAGATGTCGGACATCCCGGAAAACCTGGTCTACGAGACGGTGATGCACGCGGTCACCGTCGCCGAGTCCGTGGTGCGGGAGTTGGTGCGTTGAGCCCCAGCTGGGGCAACTGGGCGGGTGAGCAGTTCTGCGCTCCGTCGGCGATCGTGCGGCCCACCTCGGAGGGCGAGCTGGCCGAGGTGGTTGCGCGGGCAGCCCGGCGGGGTGAGCGAGTCCGCGCCGTCGGCACCGGGCACTCCTTCACCGACTGCGCGTGCACGGACGGGGTGATGATCGACATGACCGGCCTGCAGCGGGTCGTCGACGCGGACTCAACGAGCGGTTTGGCGACGATCGAGGCGGGTGCGAAGTTGCGCGCGCTCGGCCCGCAGCTGGCCGCGCGCGGGCTCGGGTTGGAAAACCAGGGTGACATCGATGCGCAATCGATCAGCGGCGCCACCGCGACCGCGACACACGGGACCGGGGCGCGGTTTCCGAACCTGTCGGCGCGGATCGTCTCGCTGCGGCTCGTCACCGCCGGCGGCGACGTGCTCACGTTGGCGCAGGGTTCGAATAGTGATGACTACCTGGCCGCACGGGTATCGATTGGGGCGCTGGGGGTGATCTCACAGGTCACCGTCCAGACGGTGCCGCTGTACACGTTGCATCGCCGGGACCGGCGGCGCGCCCTGACCGAAACGCTGGAACGCCTCGACGAATTCGTCGACGGCAACGATCATTTCGAGTTTTTCGTATTTCCTTACAGCGAAACGGCTCTGACGCGCACCACGCGCCGCAGTAACGAGGAGCCCGCGCCGACGCCGGGGTGGCGGCGCAGGTTCACCGAGGATTTCGAGAACGCGGGCCTGAGCCTGATCTGCCGGACCGGCCGGCGCCTCCCGGGTGCGGCGCCGGCGCTCAACCGCCTGATGACAAGCCTGATGTCGGAATCCACCGTCTGCGGCCGCGCCTACCAGGTGTACGCCACCGAGCGCAGGGTCAGGTTCACCGAGATGGAATACGCGATCCCGCGCGGGCATGCACGTGACGCGATCCGTCGAGTCATCGACCTCGTGCGCCGTCGCAACTTGCCGATCCTGTTCCCGCTCGAGGTGCGTTTCGCGGCATCCGACGACGCCTTCCTGTCGACCGCGCACGGCCGCGACACCTGCTACATCGCCGTCCACCAATACGCCGGCATGGAGTTCGAAGCCTATTTCCGGGCCGTCGAGGCGATCATGGACGACTACGCGGGCCGCCCACACTGGGGCAAGCGCCACTACCAGAACGCCGGCACGCTTGGCGGGCGTTATCCCGGCTGGGATCGCTTCGCCGCGGTCCGCGACCGCCTCGACCCCGACCGCGTCTTTCTCAACGATTACACCCGGCGGGTGCTCGGCGACTGAAGCCGGGAAGTGCACACACCTGACGAATGGCCCGATCTGTAAGGACCAAAGTCATTGTGTGCCAATAATCTGATGACCTTGGCCACCACGAGTCGTAGGTTTGTGCCCGGAGGACATGATGACCGAATTCATGCGCAACACCGACGCCTTCACCTGGGCGATGGAAAGCGATCCACGGCTGCGATCAACCGTGGTCAGCGTCGTGCTGCTGGAGCGATCCCCGGACTGGGACGAGGTGCGCGAACGATTCGACCTGATAAGCCGGAAACTGCCCATGTTTCGGCAACGGGTGGTGTCGTCGCCGCCCCCGGCCCCGCCCCGCTGGGAGTATGACCCGGACTTCGACCTCGACTACCACATCCGACGAGTCGTCGCTCCCGGGCCTGGCACGCTCGACGACGTGCTCGAGATGGCCCGATTGGCCGAGATGCAGGACTTCGACCGCGCCCGGGCGCTCTGGGAGACGACGCTGATCGATGGCCTGGAAAACGGTGGCGCGGCCATGATCTGCAAGTTCCACCACGCCCTCACCGATGGAATCGGCGGCATCCAGATCGCGATGAACCTGTTCAACCTTTCCGAAAAGCTGTATGAGCATGAGCCCCTGCCGCCCGAGCCGGAGGTGTCCAGGCCGTCGTGGCTCAGCGGCTACCGGGAGAGCTGGCGCTTCGACACCGGCCTGCTCGCGAACGCCTTGACGGGCGCGGTCAAAGCGGCACCGCGACTGGTATACGACAGTGTTCGGCGACCCGTCGCGACAGCCCGATCGGCGGCGGCCACCGCGGCATCGGTCTATCGGACGGTTCGGCCGATAAGTCACACCGGGTCTCCGCTGGTAACCGACCGCGGCATGATCCGGCATCTGATGGTGCACCAGGTGCCGATGCCACTACTGCGGGAAGCGGCGCACCGCTGCGGTGGGGCACTGAACGACGCGTTTGTCGCCGGCGTGGCCGGTGGGTTACGCCGATACCACGAGAAACACGACGTCGCGATCGGCGACCTGCACCTCACGATGCCGATCAGCCTGCGGACAGAGGCCGACGATATGGGTGGAAACCGGATCACGCTGATGCGGTTCGACGTGCCCGTGGGCGAGGCCGACCCGGCGGCACGAATCAAGGCAATACACCAGCGCACCGGCGCGGTGCGTGACGAAAGGTCCCTGCCGTACACACAGCTGATCGCCGGCGCCCTCAACCTGATGCCACGCTGGTACATCGGTTCGGTCCTGCGCCACGTCGACTTCCTGGCCAGCGACGTGCCGGGTGTGCCGGTGCCGGTCTTCCTGGGCGGCGCCCCGGTGCACGCCCAATACGCGTTCGGCCCGACGATCGGCTCAGCAGTCAACGTCACATTGCTCACCTACGTCGACTCCTGCGCCCTGGGCATCGACATCGATACCGCCGCGATACCCGATTACGACGTGTTCTACGAAGCCCTGGTCGCCGGCTTCGACGAAGTGTTAGCGCTCGCGGGCTGATTCGGCCGTCGCTGAGGCGAGCCCACCGGGCCCGGTTGCCGCCAGCACCCGGCGTGCCTCGATCCGCCCGCCCGCATGAATTCGGCCCAGTCGCGCGTGCTGAGGAACTGGCGGTAGAAGCCGACACGCCGCACGGTCTCGTACGAAACCGGCTCGATCATCATCACAACTCCCGGGTGCGGGTTATCGCATCGAAGTACTGGCGGAGGCGAAAACGTCGAGTAGCGCACCGAGCATGGTGCTTCACTGCGCCCTGCCGGCGGATCGGGATCGACCGGCCGGGATGCTTGGCCACTCGGCTGGTAGCCGGGTGATCCCGAAACGGTCACAGCTGCATACCGATGCGGATGACAATCTGGCACAACGGGACAAATTCGCAAATCATGGCACAGGGCGCCATTGAGGATCACGGCCACGAGCCGCGCGCAGCTGCACCGATCCTCGCTCCGCTGCGCGGGTAGCGGATTTCGTTAGGGCGCAACAGGAGGTACCGACAGCATGATGGCGAACTGGGTTCCCGCCCACGCTTCCTATGGCCCGAACTCCGGTCGCATCCTCGACACCGCGCGGGGCATTCTCATTGGCCTTCGCCGATGCCCTTCTCACGTCGCTCTTGATGAATTGCACGGCGCGGCAATACGTCACAAGGTCCCGGTATTCGCGATGGCTTGGGCGCTGGTCCACCTGGCGGGGGGCGGAGAGAAGACACCCAGCTTCATCGATGCGCAGTCTGCGGCCCGCCACGAATGGGGTCCGCTGTTCGCCGGATCGGCCGCCGCGACCGGTTAGCGGCGACTAGGGACTTGGCACGGCCGGGGTTCCGGGGGGTGCCGCGGCCGTGCCAACTTGCAGTCGATGCCGGCCGAAAGCCTCCGGAACGTGGCGCTTTCCCGCTTGAGTCCTACGTCTCAGCAGGGGCCCACAAGTCGACGGGTACTATCTCCCGCGCGTGGCCGTCGAGCCCCAGTACCCGGCCCCAAGATTTGACGGATCGCAACACCACGTGTGTGTCCAGCACTGTCACCCCGGGGTATTCGGCGATGAGCCGAGAAATCACTCCGTCGAGCGAGGACAGCTTGTGTAGCTGCAATGTGACGAAAAGGCTTGCCGCGTCATCACCCACGATCGTGGCGCAGAACCGGGTTTCGGGGAACTGGACGAGCGCGCGTCCCACTGTGGCTACCGGCGACCCGGTGACCCGGAGCTTGAGCGCGACGCCCGTCAGCCAGCCGGCTTCCACACGGGCGAAATCGGTCCGGAATGCCAGCAATCCCGAGCGGGTCAGAAGACCCATGCGGCGTCGCACCACCGGTTCCGACTGGCCGACTGTGGCGGCCAGATCCCGGCAGCTGAGCCGCCCGTCGCGTTGCAGCGCCAAGAACAACTCGCGGTCAAACTCATCGAACTGGTGCGCGCTTGTGTTTGTCGCCGGATCGGGCGTCACCGCGCGCACTTGGCCCGAGCTGAGACCGCCCAGCCGCCAGCGGGTTCCACTGAACAGCTCGGTGATCAGCGCGGACCGCACGCGACGCAGTCCCGCCACCACGGGAAGCGCATCCACGATCAACTGGGAGAGCAGTGGTTGGTCGGCGGCCACCAGCAGGGCATAGACGTTATCCTTGCCCGTCGTGATGTTGACGCTGAAAACCTGGGGTCTGGAAGCGAACTCGTTGGCCACCGACTGCGCGGCACCGGGTTGGCACTCGGCTTCAAAACAATGCAGCTTTTACCGGCAACCGGGGACCGATCGCCGATGAGACCCATGCGCGTCCCGTGGATACCAGACGGCGCCACCGCCGCGCCGCAGTTACGGGCGAGACATCGAGAACCCTGCCGAGTTCTTCGAAGCTCACCTGCGGATTGACGTGAAGCGCATCCAGCAACGCGACGTCCAGTTCGTCTAGACCATCAGCGCCATCACCCACAGCGACATTGTCACCCGGTTAACTGACCTTGGTACGACTCGGTATGCGGTCGGACCCACAAGATTCATGCCGAAGCCGTTGTCCGGCCGTTGATGCTGGTCCATTCGGGGCGGCTTGATCCCCGGGGGACGAGGATCGGGTCCGGCCAGCGGGGCGGGGTGCGCCCGAAACGGACTGGCGGGGCAAGCATGCGGACGCGGCCCATTGGGCTGTCGGTTTCGTAAGCGACGGGTTCGCGGATGGTGTGCTCGTCGTCGCAGCCCGCGTCGGCGGGATCGACAAGACCCAGGCTCTGATACCACATGGCGGTGCGGGTCAGGTTGACGGTGACATGCCAGCTGCCGCCTTCCGTCTGCTGTTTGATCAGGCCGGCGGCCGCGCCAAGGGCGCCCATGTAACCGGTGATGAAGTCATTGATCAGCCCGGTGGCGGGCAGTTTGGGATTGTCGGGCCCGCCTTCAATGACCATGAGCCCGGAGGCCGCCGAGCCGTTCATGTCGAAACCGCCCCGGTGCGCCCACGGGCCGTGTGATCCGTAGCAGGTGACCGAAACATGGACCAGCCCCGGGTGTGTGCGGGCGAGTTCGTCGGGATCGATGCCGAGCTTCTCCAGCTTGCGTTCGCGATGGTTGTTGACCACGACGTGGGCGTCGCGCAGCAGCCGATCGACATTGGCCTTCCCGGTGTCCTTGGTCAAAGCCAGCCAGGCGCTGCGTGATCCGACATTGGCCTCAAAGTAAACCCAGTCGCGTTCGAAGTCGTTGGGGCGAGTCGCACCAAGCACATCGGCACCCTGTTCGGCAAGGACGCGTCCCACCGTGGGCCCGGCCACCGCATGGGTGAATGACACGACCCGCACTCCGCCGAAGGGCCTATCGGAGGCACCGAGCTCGCGTGGCGGGGCATCGCCGATGCGGGTAAGACCGATGACGGGCTGGCTGGATAGCAGCGCACCGTGTGGATGGTCCAGCCACTCCTCGGGGCTGCGGGCCACACACGCGGGCAGCCCGGCGTCATTGGCTGCCTCTTCCAGCTCGAAGGCGTCCCAGCTCCCAAAAGCCCGGGCGACTTTGGCGAAGTCCGGCGGCACGTCCAGGAAACGGCACCATTGCGCCGCCTGATGTGGATACACCGCCGAGGCCATCATGGTGCGCCGATCGCGCGTACGGTATGGAATCAGCGCGAACGGGTTGTCCAAAACCAACGCAATGCAGGGAAACTCGCCGGCCAGGGTGGGCTCCCAGGCATAGCTTGGATTGATGTGATGCACGGCCTGGCGCAAATCCAGGTGCAGGTCCTGGCCGGGGCCGCCACGCTGCCGATGCATTGCAGCCGCGGCAACGGCATTGCCCATCATGGGGATGCCGATCGCCGCGCCCAACCGATGACGGGCCGCGATGATCGGGTCTTGGCCGGCAAAGCTCACGCGCCCACCCGCGTCGGCCACCGACAAGCCGACATCGGCAAGCAAATCA
>NZ_JBKQOI010000100.1:0-35951 GCF_052145595.1 Mycobacterium sp.
GACGCTGGGGCCCCCTAGTCGCGCTCGGTGTTCAACTCAGAGCCGCGAACGACCCCTCCCGTGTCACCCCATACCAGCTGCCCGTCGCACCCGTCGCGGTCGCCAGCCGAAGCGGCGCCGTCGCCTACTGGGATCCGCACTCGGGCCGTCTGCAAGATGTGATGCCCGGCCACCACGTGGTCTCCACAGGCTGGGTCGACGCCAAACCGTCCGTTGAAGCCATCCCATAAAAGGAGGGAATGAATGACCGCCACCACCAAAGGACACCCCGTGAAAAAACGACCCGCGCAAATCAAAATCCCCAGAGTCTGCGAAAGATGCCAACGGCGCCTGTCCGACCTCGACCGGATGAACGCCATGGGCCAGTTTCGCGACGGCTTCATCACCGGCACCGTCTGCAACTCATGCCTGACCATCGAAGAACTCGCGGACATGACCATCCTCGAATGCACCCGCGAAGCCGGTTTAAATGTTGACGGTCGAATTTTGAACCGCAGCCGACGATTCGAAAACCCCGCCGCCGGGATGACAGCATGAGGCGCCCAACCGAATACGCGTGCATGTCCAACGCCCGGCAACTGGCCACCGCGGTGGCCGATTCGTCCAGCCTCGATCAGCTCGAATACGCCGCCATGAGCGACACAACACTACGAAAGCTGGACGTCGACTGCAACGGCCTGGGCCCCGGCGCCGAACTACGCCGCCGCGCGATCGCCGCCAACCTACGCCGCAACCCCGCCCAGCTGCTCGCCCAACTCGAACGAGCAAAACAAGAATGGCAACATTAGGAGGAACACCATGGCCATCCAGAAAGATTCGTACTACACCGGCGAAGGCCCCGAAATCCCCACCGCCGGAAACGATTACCAACATCCCACCCCTCATTCAGCGGTTGCTGATCAACGGCCATTCACCGCGCCGACCGGTGGATTCACACAAGCCCCACCGGCTGCCCACGCCGGCTTCGACGGGCTCGCCGACATGACCGCCCACGCCGACAACGCCCGCGAAACCACCTTCGACAACTAGGAGACCATCATGGAACGAATCAACATCGGCGACGCCGCCAGCAACTTCCAGCCGCGCCGCGAACAGTGGGAGGCGCCCCCAACCACCGACAACCACGTGCAGTCGCACCCGGAAGCCGAGCCGTACGACCTCAAGGGTGGCGCGTTCCCGGCCTCCATCGGCGGCTTCATGGCCCAACCCAACGACGCACCAACCCAAGGCCCCGAATAACACACGGAAGCTACCCGGCCGCCGGCAGCCGGGCGGGTAAACCCCCCCCCGGGGCGGCTCGGACAGGGCCTTTGAGCGAGAGCCCCGTCGCCGCCCCGGAGGGCCCCCGGTACACCCGACAACAGACATGTCGCCGCGCAACGGAGGGTCATGGTCGCAGCCACTATTAGACACGGTTTCGTGAAAACCGCGAATACCCCAAATAACTTAACTATCCGCGGAACAAGAATTAGGTTGCAGGCCATACCCCTGGGGGGTATAAGCATAACAGCAGGTCAAATCAAGATCAAAATGTGTTTGCTCCGTCTACTATATCCACCCTCCAATAACGCTCTGACCTGCGGTTTCATCTCAAAAACTCTATTTTTAATAGTAGCCACCGGGCGCGACCGCCCGGTCGGGCTATATTTTTACACAGCGGCCGAAACAAATCCATTGCGCCGCAACACATTTCGCGCATTGAAAACTCAAGCTATTCAACAGGATTCACGCCGATTACGAAGGAAAGGGGCCGATCATGGCCAAGCAGCAGATACCTGCACCGCCGAAGGGCACGAAGGTCAATGGCCGCAAGCTGTGGGATGAGGTTTTGTCCCGGTATGAGCTTGAGCAGCATGAACTCGCGTTGCTGCGGGAGATGGTCAGGACCGTTGACCTGCTGGATGAACTGGCCGCGATTGTGGCGCGTGAAGGCACGATGACTGAGGGGTCCTGGGATCCACGGCCGCATCCGGCGGTGATTGAGGCCAGGCAGTCGAAGATTGCGTTGGCGCGGTTGACGGCGGCGTTGCGGTTGCCGGCGGGTGCTGAGGGTGATGAGGCGGCTGGCCGGCGCCCGCAGCGCCGGGTTGGTGTGCGGGGTGTGTACGGGTTGGCGGGTGGTGCGTGATGCGTCGGCGCCCTGATAGCGAGGCTCCGCCGGCGGAGTTGCTGACGTTTCATGGCCGCCGGTATGTCACCGCGGCCGAGTGGGAGGCGGCGTTCGCGGCGTTTCATGCGGCGCGGGCGGAGTGGTTGGCGGGGCACGGTGTGTCGGAGTTTGATGCGCCCGGCTACACGGTGGATGGGGACTGCCCATTCGATAAGACGGCACTTTAGGGGTTCATGTGGCCGAGGAGCGGTGGGCGCCGGTCGCCGGGCACGAAGACGCCTACGAGATCTCGGATCGGTTGCGGGTGCGAAGTGTGGCGCGACGGGCGCTGTGCCGGGCCGGCCACACACGACGCGTCAGGGAGCGCATTTTGGTGCCGGTGCCGCGGGCCGGGACGCGGTTCGCTCAGGTGACGCTGTCGAGTGGGGGGCGGCGCCGCCGCGTCTACGTGCACAAGCTGGCGGCCGAAGCGTTCAGCGAACGGCTGGCGGTCTAGGCGATTTCGCCGCTCACACATCCTGGCGTCAGGTCATCAAAAGCCTGCCGAAACCGGGCGGCGCCTTACGCCGGTTGAAGCACGGGTGGAACGTACGCCTGCCCCTGCTGTCCTTCGCTGGCGTAGGAGATTGACGGCCAGACGCGTGAAAGCCCCTGGGCATCGGTCGACGGCGGGAAAACAAACCTATCCAAGGCGTCGATGGGAAGTTCAGCGGTGAGGCTGAGTAATTCCACCCCAACCACGGTGCCGGTTGCGTCGATGTCCACCTGGACGTTCGGGGTTACCTCGATGGTCTTAACAATCGGCTCGTCGGTCAGTTCGATGTACGCCGCGTCTACGTTGGTGTCGATGCTGAGTGTGATCATGAGTGCTCTCTCCTCCATGCTACCGACTTGACTACGATATCGCCTTCGTGGGAAAGGGGCGGCATCGTCCACACCTTAAGCTCCCCTCTTGTTGAATCTAGCCCGTAACCCACATGACATGTCGACCCACGGTCGCCCGGAAAGTGGTTGAAACAAGTGCGTAGGGCGCGCTCGATGTCGTCCAGCGTTATGCCACGTCGGGCCATCCGCTTTTCTGGATGGCCGATGAGGATCAGGTTGATCTCTGTGGAGCGAGGCATTACTGCGGAGCGACGACCCGGAAAGCCAGCCTGCGTTGCCGAACCTTGTCGACGTCGATGAATACCTCGCACAGGCCCTCGGTGGTCAGCAAGATCGCGGCTGACACCGCAAACAGAACGCCGATCTTTCCGTCGTACGGAACAGTCTCCGGTCCTGGCTCCATCTGCCAGTCCACAACCATGTTCATCGCGTTGCCGGGTGGATTAACGCGAATTGTCAAGCCAACGGCTTTGGTGTCTTCCGGCGCCCGAATGCGGCCGGCTACCGAGAGGGTGTGCGGTGCAGGCAGTACGGGGGGGCGGACATCGATGTAGCTCGCGCCGACCGCCGTCAACTTTCCGTTCTCGACTTTTGCGAACTCGGCGATGAACGCGTAGTCCAGTTCAGCCATGACCCGCACAATAACCGGCGGTGACCCACTGCAATCAAGGGTTGGCCCCAGGCCGTGAACGGCCGGCGTTTGCCTAGTGTAGGATAACCAGCGCACAGCACTTTACTGACCTGCAGGTATTTACTTTTGTGCACAGGCTAAACCGTTGCCGTAACATCGATTTAACAGCAGTTGCCTACTCTGCGGGTTATGGATCGACAGAAGGAATTCGTCCTCCGCACGCTGGAGGAACGGGACATCCGCTTCGTGCGGCTCTGGTTCACTGACGTCCTCGGTTTCCTCAAGTCGGTCGCCATCGCCCCGGCCGAACTCGAGGGCGCTTTCGAGGAAGGCATCGGCTTCGACGGCTCCTCGATCGAGGGCTTTGCGCGGGTCTCGGAATCCGACACCGTGGCCAACCCGGATCCGTCGACGTTCCAGGTGCTGCCCTGGGCCACCGCCTCCGGCCACCACCACTCGGCGCGGATGTTCTGCGACATCACCATGCCGGATGGCTCGCCGTCGTGGGCGGATCCGCGGCACGTGTTACGGCGTCAGCTGCAGAAGGCCAACGATCTCGGGTTTTCCTGCTATGTGCATCCCGAAATCGAATTCTTCCTATTGAAGCCGGGTCCTGAGGATGGATCGGCACCACCCGTTCCCGTCGACACCGCCGGCTATTTCGACCAGGCGGTGCACGACTCCGCGTCGAACTTTCGCCGGCACGCGATCGAGGCCCTGGAATTCATGGGCATCTCGGTTGAGTTCAGTCACCACGAAGGCGGACCCGGCCAGCAGGAGATCGACCTGCGTTTCGCCGACGCGCTGTCGATGGCCGACAACGTGATGACGTTCCGTTACGTCATCAAAGAGGTCGCGATGGGGGATGGCGCGCGGGCGTCGTTCATGCCCAAGCCGTTCGGGCAGCACCCCGGCTCGGCGATGCACACCCACATGAGCCTGTTCGAGGGCGACGTCAACGCCTTCCACAGCGACGACGATCCGCTGCAGCTCTCGGACGTGGGCAAGTCGTTCATCGCCGGGATCCTCGAGCACGCCTCTGAGATCAGCGCGGTCACAAATCAGTGGGTCAACTCCTACAAGCGGCTGGTGCATGGCGGCGAGGCGCCCACCGCCGCCTCGTGGGGGGCGGCCAACCGGTCCGCCCTGGTGCGGGTGCCGATGTACACCCCGCACAAGACGTCGTCGCGGCGCGTCGAAGTACGCAGCCCCGATTCGGCGTGCAACCCCTACCTGGCGTTCGCCGTGCTGCTGGCCGCCGGCTTGCGAGGGGTGGAGAAGGGTTATGTGCTGGGGCCGCAGGCCGAGGACAACGTCTGGGACCTCACACCCGAGGAACGCCGCACGATGGGATACCGCGAGCTGCCGTCGAGTCTCGACAGCGCGCTCAAAGCCATGGAGGCCTCCGAGCTGGTCGCGGAAGCCTTGGGAGAGCACGTCTTTGACTTTTTCCTGCGCAACAAGCGCACGGAGTGGGCGAACTACCGCAGTCACGTGACGCCGTACGAACTGAGGACTTACCTGTCGCTGTAGGTCACCCGCCCGGCTTAGGGTCGGCCGGTCGGATTAACAGATCGGCTCGGTGCGCTACCGTCGTTTGGTGACCAAACCCGCGACCCAGCGCCCCAGGCTGCCCAGCGTCGGCCGGCTCGGGTTGATCGACCCCCCCGCGGGCGCGCGCGTGGCACAACTCGGTTGGTACGACCAGGACGACCAGGCGCACGTCGACCTGCTGTGGGCGTTGTCGCGCGCACCGGACCCCGACGCCGCGCTGCGCGCTCTGATTCGGCTGTCGGAGAACCCGGACACCGGATGGGATGAGCTCAACGCCGCCCTGCTCACCGAACGCGGCCTGCGCGGACGGCTGTTCGCCGTGCTCGGCTCGTCGCTGGCCCTGGCGGACCACCTGGCCGTCCATCCTCAGTCCTGGAAGCTGTTGCGGGGCAAGGTCAAACTCCCGTCGGCCGACGAGCTGCGCGAGGCGTTCAGCGAGTGCTTAGACGATTGCAAGGACGAGGCGCCGGGTACGGCGGTATCGCGTTTGCGCACCCTGTATCGCGACCGACTGCTGGTGCTGGCCGCACTCGATGTGGCCCCGACGGTCGAGGACGAGCCGGTACTGCCCTTCACGCTGGTGGCGGCCCACCTATCCGACCTCGCGGACGCCGCGCTGGCGGCCGCGCTGCGGGTGGCCGAGATAACCGTATGCGGTAACCGGACACCACCGCGGCTGGCGGTCATCGCGATGGGCAAATGCGGTGCCCGGGAACTGAACTACGTCAGCGACGTCGACGTCATCTTCGTCGCCGAGCGCGCCGACACCCTCAGCACCCGCGTGGCCGGCGAGATGATGAGGGTGGCCTCGGAGGCGTTCTTCCAGGTGGACGCGGGGCTGCGCCCTGAGGGCCGCAGCGGTGAGCTGGTCCGCACGCTCGAGTCACACATCGCCTACTACCAGCGCTGGGCGAAAACGTGGGAATTCCAGGCGTTGCTGAAAGCCCGGGCGGCGGTGGGCGACGCGGGACTCGGCGAGCGCTACCTGGCTGCCCTGATGCCGATGGTCTGGGTCGCCTGCGAGCGTGAGGATTTCGTGGGGGAGGTGCAGGCCATGCGGCGCCGGGTGGAGCAGCTCTTGCCCGCCGACGTCCGAGCCCGCGAGATCAAGCTCGGCACCGGCGGATTGCGGGACGTGGAGTTCGCCGTGCAGCTGTTGCAGTTGGTGCACGGGCGCAGCGACGAGTCGCTGCACGTGGCTTCAACGGTGGATGCGCTCGCCGCGTTGGGCAAAGGCGGCTACGTCGGGCGCGAGGATGCGGCCAACCTCACCGCCTCTTATGAGTTCCTGCGGCTGCTCGAACACCGGCTGCAGCTGCAGCGGCTCAAGCGCACGCATCTGCTGCCCGAGGTCGACGACGAGGAGGCGGTGCGCTGGCTGGCCCGCGCCGCCCACATCCGCCCGGACGGCACGCGCGACGCGGCCGGGGTGCTGCGTGAGCAGATCAAGCACCAGAACCTGCGGGTATCCCAGCTGCACGCCAAACTCTTTTATCAACCACTGCTCGAGTCGATCGGGCCCGCCGGGCTCGAAATCGCCCACGGCATGACCTCGGAGGCTGCGGAGCGGCAGCTCGCCGCGCTCGGCTACGAAGGCCCGCAGACCGCGCTGAAGCACATGTCGGCGCTGGTCAACCAGAGCGGCCGGCGCGGCCGGGTGCAATCGGTGCTGCTGCCCAGGCTGCTGAACTGGATGTCGTACGCCCCCGACCCCGACGGCGGTCTGTTGGCCTACCGGCGACTCAGCGAGGCGCTGGCCGCAGAAAGCTGGTACCTGGCCACGCTGCGCGACAAGCCCGCGGTGGCCAAGCGGCTCGTGCGCGTGCTGGGGACCTCCGCCTATGTGCCGGACCTGTTGATGCGCGCGCCCAGGGTCATTCAGAGTTACGGCGACGGTCACGCGGGCCCGAAACTGCTCGAGACCGAGCCCGACACGGTGGCCCGGGGGCTGATCACCTCGGCTGCCCGCCACCCCGACCCGGTGCGGGCCATCGCCGCCGCGCGCTCGCTGCGCCGTCGTGAGCTGGCCCGCATCGGTTCCGCCGACCTGCTCGGCTTTCTCGAGGTCACCGACGTGTGCAAGGCGCTCACGTCGGTGTGGGTGGCCGTGTTGCAAGCCGCCTTGGACGCGATGATCCGGGCCAACCTTCCCGACGATGGCAAGGCGCCGGCGGCGATCGCGGTCATCGGCATGGGCAGGCTGGGCGGCGCCGAGCTGGGCTACGGGTCGGACGCCGACGTGATGTTCGTCTGCGAGCCGGCCAGTGGTGTCGAGGAATCGGTGGCGATGCGGTGGTCGACGTCGGTCGCCGAGCAAGTTCGGGCACTGCTGGGTACGCCCAGCGTCGACCCGCCGCTGGAGGTCGACGCCAACCTGCGGCCCGAGGGCCGCAGCGGTCCGCTGGTCCGCACCCTGGGTGCCTACGCCGCCTACTACGAGCAGTGGGCGCAGCCGTGGGAGATTCAGGCTTTGCTGCGCGCACACGCGGTCGCCGGCGACGCGGAGCTGGGCCAGCGGTTCCTGCTGATGGCCGACCAGACGCGCTATCCGCCCGACGGGGTGTCGGCCGAGGCGGTGCGGGAGATCCGCCGCATCAAGGCCCGCGTCGAGTCCGAGCGCTTGCCGCGCGGCGCCGACCCCAACACCCACACCAAGCTGGGTCGCGGGGGACTGGCCGACATCGAATGGACCGTGCAACTCATGCAACTGCGGCACGCTCACCGCCTCCCGGCCCTGCACAACACCTCGACGCTGGAATCCTTGGACGCGATCGCCGCGGCCGACCTGGTGCCCGCGGAGGACGTGGAACTGCTGCGGCAGGCCTGGCTGACCGCCACCCGGGCCCGCAACGCGCTGGTGCTGGTCCGCGGCAAGCCCACCGACCAATTGCCGGGACCCGGGCGCCAGCTGAATGCGGTCGCGGTCGCCGCGGGCTGGCCCGCCGACGACGGCAGCGAGTTCCTGGACAACTATCTGCGGGTGACGAGGCGGGCAAAAGCGGTGGTGCGCAAGGTGTTCGGGAGTTGAGTCGGGAGGTCGGCGCGTTGGACGCCATATTCGAGGTGCTCAGCGCGGCGGAGGCTGATCGAATGACGGCACTTTACGCCCCGCTGGCCGACGCCGTCCGGGAACTCATCGATGCCACCATCCGGACCGAGGCCGACGACGATGTCGTCGCTGACGCGCGATCCGCGATCGAGGCCGTCACCCAGTCGTTGCGGCAACGGACCCGGCCGGTCGGGGTGAGCTACCGCGTCAACGACCGGCCGCTGCCGTTGGGCAACGCCGCGGTCGGCGTGTGCAACCCGATCGCCCCGCCGATCGTCGTCCACCACGACGGCGACGGGCGCTGCTGGAGCGAGTTCGTCCTCGGATCGGCATACGAGGGCCCACCCAAACTGGTGCACGGCGGTGTGAGCGCCCTGATACTCGACCACATGCTCGGTGAGGCGGCCAGCGAGGGGCTGTCCAAGGCGCGTTTCACGGGAACCATCACCATGAAGTACCTGCGCGGCACCCCGCTGGGCCCGCTTCGTTCCGAGGCGTGGATTGACCGTGCGGAAGGCGCCAAAGTCTTTGCCCGCGGCTATATTTCGGATGCCGCTGGGATCACCGTCGAGGCCGAAGGCGTCTTCATCGAGCCGGCCTGGGCACGGGACGGCCGATGAAGTTCTACATCAGCAGCGCCTTCTTGAATACCCGGGAGATCATCGAGATCGCCAGGGCCGCCGACGAGCTCGGTTACGACGGTATCGGGATCCCCGATCACGTCGTCAACCTGGAGACCCTGGAAACTCCGTATCCATACACCAAAGACGGGCAGCGGCGTTGGCAGCCTTTCACCGACTGGCCCGACCCCTGGGTTCTCGTCGGCGCGCTGGCCCAGGTCACCACCCGGCTACGGTTCGTCACCACCGTCTACATCCCCGCGATGCGCAACCCCTACTCGGCGGCGAAAGCCATTGGTACCGCGGCTGTTTTAGCGTCGGGCCGAGTGGAGCTCGGCATCGGCGTCGGCTGGTGCCGGGAGGAATTCGCCTTGATGGGTGAGCGATTCGACGCCCGCGGCAAACGTACCGACGAGATCATCGACCTGATGCGCGCGCTGTGGAAACCGGGCTGGACGGAGTTCGACGGCGAGTTCTACTCGACGCCGCGGCTGGAGATGCAACCAACCCCGCCGCCGATACCCGTTTATGTCGGCGGGCTCAGCGACGCCGCGCTGCGCCGTGCTGCCCGCAACGACGGCTGGATCGGCGACCTGATCAAGACCGATCGCGCCATCGAGGCGGTCGACCGGCTGCGGGAGCTGCGGATCGAAAACGGCTTGTCGGTAGACGATTTCACCATCCTGACGCCGCTCACCGACGCCTTCACCACCGCCGATTATCAGCGCGCCGCGGACGCCGGGATCACCGGCATCATCACCATGCCGTGGATGTTCTACGCCGGGCCGGACGCCACGTTGGCCGACAAGATCGACGGCATGCGGCGTTTCCGCAAGGACCTGGGGCTCGACGTCTAGTTGGCTGCGGGCGGTTCCTGTTGCGGCCCCGTGTTATTACCGGACGGCGGGCCGTTGGGCGAGGGTTGTGCAGGCGACGACTGATGTGAGCAGTCGGGTATGTAGATGAATACGCCCCCCGTCCGCGTCCAGGTAATCCCGCACCCCAGCGGCACCACTGTGGGTGTATCAGCTGTAGCAATCAAAGCCGCCAACGTTCCGGTGACTATCGCTGGACGAATCACGCGGCGGATGGACTTCACGCATTGATTATGCTTCGCCTCGCGATCGGTTCGGCCATTCTGTGTTTCCGGTCTGCCCGGGGATGCTGATTCCTCGAGTCTGAAATACGCCGCGACTAGCCGCAACTCCGTAGAGCACTCCGCCGCGACACCGACGAAACCACCCGCGCCGCAATCGGGTGCGATCACGGCACGGGTGGTGTCGTCGGCGATGTTCCGGCGGGCGAAACGGCGGGTGTAGGGCCCCGTATGCCTAAACGTCGTAGTAGAGCGCGAACTTCGTTCTGCGCGTTTGTATCCGTTAGCTGCGTTGGCTGCGCGGGGGAACCGCAGGTCACAGCGTTGGGTGTAACGGTTGCCGGAAGGCGTCGCAAATTCTGCTGCGGACTGGCTGCGGACTGGGGCGTAGACGGGCGTCGTGCCCGCCGGGTGATGCTCGCCCATGCGCCGACGTCGGCCCGTCATCCTCCGCGGTGGCGGGCGGGTCTCATGTGCTTGAGCCATAAACTGCTTGTTGCACCGCGGTGCCCGGTGCGCGGCTCCCGACTGAGCGCGTGCCGAAACGATCGAGGGATCGACGGAAAGGAACACGAATGCGTACACCCGATCCCGTTCTTGGCGCTGGCAGTTGGTTACTCGAGAACGGCCATCGCAGTCTGCTCAAGCTCACCGGGGGCCGCTTCCCCCGGAAGATCTTGGGCATGAAAACAGTCGAGTTGCACACCACCGGCCGCAAATCGGGCAAGGCGTACTCGACAATGCTGACTACACCTGTGCACGATGAGCAGCGAATCGTCCTGGTCGCGTGCAAGGGCGGCTCCCAGGATCACCCCGACTGGTACAAGAACCTTGTAGCCAACCCCGATGTCCTGCTCACCCTTGACGATCGCACCGTGGCGATGCGGGCACGTACGGCCAGTCCTGATGAGAGGGCGACACTGTGGCCGGCGGTGGTGGCCGCGTACAAGGGCTACGGCGGCTATCAGCGCAACACCGACCGGGAAATCCCCATCGTCATCTGTGAGCCCAGTGCCTAGCGTTGGCTTATTGGCCCGTCATCGTTCGGGGTGGCGGGCCGATTGTTGCAGCCATCACGGTGCTTAAGACCGTGGTTGCAGCGGCCCATCGATTGGATAGCCCATCACCAGCGCGGCGGCCACCATTGCCAGCCGCCCCAGCCGCGGTCACCGCCCCGGCCGCGGTGGTCACCGCCCCAGCCGCCGCGGTCACCGCCCCAGCCGCCGCGGTCACCGCCGCCCCAGCCGTGGTCACCGCCGCCCCAGCCGTGGCCGTCCATCCATGCGGTGGCGATCCCGGCCGGGCCTGCGTGTCGCCGAAGCCGCTGGGCTGCGGGTGTCCGACGTGGATTTCATCCGGGGAGTAGTGCACCCGAAACAGCAGTGGCCCGACAAACCGCTCAAGACCGACGGCAGCGATCAGCCGATCCCGATCCCGCGAGACCTGGCGCTGCTGCTGTCGGCGTCGGTGCAGACGTACCCGTCCGAGATGATGGTCACCAATGGGCCGGGCATCGAGCGGTGCGGGCCGTGGATCATTGAGCGGGCGATCCGCGACGCCAGAGAGAAAATCGACGGACTACCTGAGGGCTTTACGTTCCACGACCTTCGGCACTAGCTGGCGTCGCTGCTCATCGCATCCGGCGCCGACATCAAGACAGTGCAGGCGCGGATGCGGCACGCCAGTGCACGCACCACGCTCGACACTTACGGGCATCTGTGGCCTGATGCCGACGAGTCCACCCGCTCGGCGATCGGTGCTGTGATCGCCAAGCGGATGGACTCTGTCGAATCTCCTGCGGACCAGCTGCGGACCAGGACCACCCATGCGTAGCGTCTGCCCTGGTCAAGGCGTTAGCTGGTTTACACGTCGTAGTACAGCGCGAACTCGTACGGGTGCGGCCGGATCTGGACCGGCAGGATCTCGTTGTCGCGCTTGAAGCTGATCCACGTCTCGATCAGGTCAGGCGTGAAAACGCCTCCCTCGGTGAGGTATTCGTGGTCTTCTTCCAGACGGTCGATCACCGCGGACAGCTGGGTGGGCGCCTGCGGGATGTTCGCGGCCTCCTCCGGCGGCAGCTCGTAGAGGTCCTTGTCGACCGGCGCCTGCGGCTCGATCTTGTTCTTGATGCCGTCCAGGCCCGCCATCAGCATGGCCGAGAACGCCAGATACGGGTTGCCCGACGAGTCGGGGCAGCGGAACTCGAGCCGCTTGGCCTTCGGGTTGCTGCCGGTGATCGGGATGCGCACGCAGGCGGACCGGTTGCGCTGGCTGTAGACCAGGTTGATCGGGGCCTCGAAGCCGGGAACCAACCGCTTGTAGGAGTTCACGGTGGGGTTGGTGAAGGCCAGCAGCGACGGCGCGTGGTGCAGCAGTCCGCCAATGTAGTGGCGGGCGGTGTCCGACAGACCCGCATAGCCCGTCTCGTCGTACATCAGCGGGTTGCCGTCTTTCCACAACGACTGGTGGCAGTGCATACCGGAGCCGTTGTCGCCGAACAGCGGCTTGGGCATGAACGTGACGGTCTTGCCCGCCTGCCACGCGGTGTTCTTGACGATGTACTTGTACAGCAGCATGTCGTCGGCCGCGTGCAGCAGGGTGTTGTACTTGTAATTGATCTCGGCCTGGCCGCCGGTGCCCACCTCGTGGTGACCCTTTTCCAGGCTGAAGCCGGACTTGATCAGGTTGGACAGCATCTGGTTGCGCAGGTCGACGTAATGGTCGACGGGGGCGACGGGAAAGTACCCGCCCTTGGGACGGACCTTGTAGCCGCGGTTGGGGCTGCCGTCCAGTTCGGTCGGCGAGCCGGTGTTCCACCACCCCGAGATCGAGTCGATCTCGTAGAACGAGCCGTTGGTGCGCGAATCGAAGCTGATCGAGTCGAAGATGTAGAACTCGGCCTCGGCGCCGAAGTAGGCGGTGTCGGCGACACCGGTGCTGACCAAATAGTTCTCGGCTTTGCGAGCGATGTTGCGCGGGTCGCGGGAGTAGGGCTCGAGGGTGAACGGGTCGTGGACGAAGAAGTTGAGGTTCAGCGTCTTGGCTTCATTGAACAGGTCGATGCGCGCGGTCGCCGGGTCGGGAAGCAGCAGCATGTCGGACTCATGGATGGATTGGAACCCGCGAATCGACGAACCGTCGAAGGCCAGGCCGTCCTCGAACACGCTCTTGTCGAAGAACGAAACCGGAATTGTGAAGTGCTGCATGATGCCTGGCAAATCACAGAACCGGACGTCGACAAATTCAACGTTTTCGTCTTTGACGAGTTTGAAGACGTCGTCGGGCGTCGTTTCCGTCACAGAATGCTCCTTTACTTGGTGATCCGCGGCCTGACGCTATGGAGCAGATGTTGCCCGCCAGTCAACCCGATGTTGCGCAGAGGTTACGTGACCATGCCGCCACAGCAGAGGCCGGTTTGCCCGGGGGGTCCTATTGTGGGGCCATGGACCGCAAGATCGTATCTGGTCCGGTGCGCGGGCGCACCGTCTCACCCCCACGTGCGGGGCGCTCGGGCAGCGGCCCGGAGCGATGATGCCGGAATCACGATCCGCATACCCCGGTGCGGGGCTCGGCTTGCCGGAAAGGGGACCGGGATCGCTGGCGCCGATGGGACGTCGGCTGGCCGCGCTGATGATCGACTGGCTGATCTCCTACGGCCTGGCGGCGCTGGCCATGGCGTTCGGCGTTTTCTCCGAGCGGACGTTGGCGACCGCGGTGTTGGTCATCTGGTTCCTGCTCGGCCTGGTGGCAGTGCGGTTATTCAGCTTCACGCCCGGGCAGTTGGCGCTGGGCTTGCAGGTGGTCGCGGTGGACGGACGGGTGCCGGTCGGGATTGGCCGGGTGGCGGTGCGCGGCCTGTTGGTCGGGACGGTCATCCCGGCGCTGTTCAGCGACTACGACGGCCGCGGCTTACAGGATCGGGTGACCGGAACCGCGGTGGTGCGCCGCTGAATCCGAGTGCGCGGGCTACCTGCGGCGCACGGTGCGCTGCACACCGCGCATCTTGCCGGCGTTGGGTAGCGGTCCTTTCGGCATGATGCTGGCACCGGTGCGCGATCCCAGCGCCGCCAACCGCGACTCCAGACTGTCCAATTGTTTGACGGTGACGTTGGCCGGAAGGCGTGTGAGATGGCGCTCCAACTTGCCCAGGGGAACCTCGTCATCGCCGGTGCCGACCATGATGTCGTAGATCGGCACGTCGCCGACCAGCCGAGCGGTCCGCTTCTTCTCCTGGGCCAGCAACGGTTTGACCCGGGCCGCCGAACCTTCGCCGACCAGGATGACGCCGGGCCGGCCGAGCACCCGGTGCACCGCGTCGAAGTGGCCGGTCGCGGCGACACCGGGGGTCACCCGCCACTTGCCGCGCAAGTTGTCCAGCACCCACGCCGCGGCGCCGGTTTGACCTTCGGCCTTGCGGAAAATCGATCGCTGGGCCCGGCGGCTGAAGATGATGAACGTGACCAGACCGCCCAGCAGCATGCCGAGCGGGATCAAGGTGATCATGGTGAACCCGCCGGCCCACACCCCGACCGCCACCGAGATGCCCACGATCAGCACGAAGGCGCCGATCATGTACGGCAGCAGGCGCTTGTCCTCCTTGCGCTGCATGTTGAACGCCTGCCACAACTGGGCGCGGCGCTCCCGCGCGGCGGCCTTGCGGGCGACCGATGCCTGCGCCCGGGCGGCCTTGTTCTCAGCGGCAGTGCGGGGTTTAGCCATAGTCACCAAGGATACGTACGCGGGAAGTTAACTATGGTGCCGAGGCGCCTGAATCCGACGCGCGGGAGCGGGCCGCTTGCTCGTAGAGCCGTCCCGCCCGATAGGACGATCGCACCAGCGGCCCGGCCAGCACTCCCGAGAAGCCCAGCCCCTCGGCATGCTGCGCGAACTCGACGAACTCCTCGGGCCTGACCCAGCGCTCGACCGGGTGGTGGCGCGTCGACGGACGCAGGTATTGGGTGATGGTGACGATGTCGCAGCCGGCATCGCGCAGGTCGGCCAGGGCGGCGCGCACCTCGTCGGGGGTTTCGCCCAACCCGAGGATGAGGTTGCTCTTGGTGACCAGGCCGACGTCGCGCGCCGCGGTGATCACGCCCAGGCTGCGCTGGTAGGTGAAGGCGGGCCGGATCCGTCTGAAGATGCGGGGCACCGTTTCGACATTGTGCGCCAACACTTCCGGGCGCGACTCGAAGACCTCGGCAAGCCGCGAGGGCTCGCCGTTGAAGTCGGGGATCAGCAGTTCGACGCCCGTCGAAGGATTGAGCTCTTTGATGGCGCGCACCGTCGTGGCGTACAGCCACGCCCCGCCGTCGGCCAGGTCATCGCGGGCGACGCCGGTGACCGTGGCGTAGCGCAGCCCCATCGTTCGCACGCTCTCGGCGACGCGCCGGGGCTCGTCGCGGTCCAGCGCTGCGGGCTTTCCGGTATCGATCTGGCAGAAGTCGCAGCGGCGGGTGCACTGGTCACCACCGATCAGGAAGGTTGCTTCCCGGTCCTCCCAGCATTCGAAGATGTTCGGGCAGCCGGCCTCTTCGCAGACCGTGTGCAGGCCCTCGCGCCGGACCAGGCTCTTCAGCTGGGTGTACTCCGGTCCCATCCGGGACCTGACCTTGATCCACGGCGGCTTGCGCTCGATCGGGGTCTGCGCGTTGCGCACCTCCAGCCGCAGCAAGCGGCGATTTTCGGGTGCGACAGTCACATAGCCGATGCTACCTGCGTGACGGGATGTTCACGGACCGGCAGGACACCGTCCAAGGCTTCGCAAACGGCCGCCGCGACCGCCGTCCGGACTTCGTCGACGGTGACGGGGCGTCGCAGTTCGGCGGACAACGACGTCACGCCTGCGTCGCTGATGCCGCACGGCACGATGGCTGTGAACGCATCCAGATCGCAGTCGCAGTTCAGTGAAAACCCGTGCAGCGTCGTAGCACGCGACACCCGTACACCGACGGCGGCAACCTTGCGCGCGAGCCGGCCGGCGCTGGCCGGTACCCACACCCCGGAGCGGCCGTCGACCCGGATCGTGTTCAGGCCCAGATCGCCGCACACCTTGATCAGCGCTTCCTCTAGGCGTCGAACGTAGTTGACGACATCGAGCGGTTCAACCAGCCCGATGATCGGGTATCCGACCAACTGCCCCGGTCCATGCCAGGTGATCTTGCCGCCGCGGTCAGTGTCTATGACATCTGCAACGGGGTTGTCGCCTACCGGTCGTTCGTGCGGCTCCGTGCGCCGCCCGGCGGTGTAGACCGGCGGGTGCTCCAGCAGCAGCAGCGTGTCGGGACCGCCGGCGACCCGGGCGTCGGCCAGGTCGCGCTGCAGCTGCCAGGCGGTGCGGTATTCGACGGTCCCCAACTGCCGGACGTCGATCGCGGCCGCGCTGGACCGGATGGAATCGACCACGTTCGTGACGGTACTCGCCCGCAGCGTGCGGTGGCGCGGGGAGCCGCCGGCCTCACGCGGGGAGTTGCCGGCGTCACACCAGCGTGACGCCGGGCTTCGCCCGTCCCGCCGGCGTTATGCTCGCCGGACCATCGCCGCCCCGCGACGCCGCGGTCGCTGGCAAACGGGTCTAGTCGCGTTCGCGCCGGGCGGTGACGTAGCCGAGCGCCTCGCCAATGGTGTTGTGGTGGAACTGGAAACCGGCGCGCTCGAGTGCCGACGGGATGGCGCGCTGACCGATGAGCAGCCCCTCGTCGGCGAACTCTCCGAGCGCGGCCCGCACGGCGAAACCGGGCAGAATCATCGGGGTCGGGCGGTTGATCGCGCGCCCGAATGCGGTGGTGAACGCGGCGTTGGTGACGGGAGCGGGCCCGGTCATGTTCACCGGGCCCGACAGCGTCGGGTGTGAGACAACGAACAGCAAGGCCCGCACCTCGTCCTCGAGGCTGATCCACGACATGTACTGACGGCCGCTGCCCAGCCGGGCGCCGAGGCCCGACGAGAACAGCGGCCGCATCCGGCGCAGCACACCACCCGACCGGGCCAGCACCAGGCCGGTGCGGGCCAGCACAACGCGGGCGCCGCCGTATTGGGCCGGCAGCGTGGCGGCTTCCCAGTCTTCGCACAGCTGCGCCAGGAAACCGCTTCCCGCCCGGTCGTTTTCGTCGACCACGCGGTCTTTGGTGTTCCCGTAGAAGCCCACCGCGCTGGCGTTGATCAGGGTCTCCACACCGGCGTCGGCGACGGCGTTGGCCAGCACTTCGGTGGGAGCGATGCGGCTGTCGCGCAGGCTCTGCTTGAAGGCGCCCGACCATCGACGTTGGCCGATGTTCACGCCGCACAGGTTGACGACGACGTCGACTTCGGCCAGCCCGTCGGCATCAAACTCGCCGCTCGCGGGATTCCAGTGCAATTCCTCGGAATTCGCCGGTGTGCGGCGCACGATGCGCAACACCGGGTGGTCTGCCGCGCGCAGTGCCGCGGCCAAGGCCGAGCCGATCAGGCCGGACGAACCCGCTATCGCGACTATGGCCTTTTGGGCCTCACGACCAGGTCGAGCCACTTTGTCACAGTCCTAAATCGGCCTCGAACGCTCCCTCTTCGAGCCGGTTCTTGATCGTGGTGAGGAATCGTCCGGCATCGGCCCCGTCGATCAGCCGATGGTCGTAGGTCAGCGGGAGGTAGCAAACCGAGCGGACCCCGATCGATTCGTTGCCGCTGTCATCGACGACCACCCGCGGCCGTTTGACGATGGCCCCGGTGCCCAACATGGCGGCCTGCGGCGGAACCAGGATCGGGGTGTCGAACAACGCCCCCTGGCTGCCGATGTTGGTGACGGTGAAGGTGCCGCCGGACAACTCGTCGGGTTTCAGGTCGCCCGACCGGGCGCGCGCGGCGATGTCGGCGATCGCCCTTGCCAGCCCGGCCAGCGACAGGTCGCCGGCGTTGTGGATGACGGGGGAGAGGAGACCCTGCTCGCTGTCGACGGCGAAGCCGAGGTGCTCGGCGTCGTAGTAAGTGATCTCCTTGGTGTCCTCGTTGTAGCTGGCGTTGATGTTGGGGTGAATCTTGAGGGCGTCGATGACGGCCCTGGCGATGAATGGCAGGAAGGTCAGGTTCACCCCCTCGCGCTCGGCGAACGCGGCCTTGGCCCGAGCCCGCAAGCCGACGATCTTGGTCATGTCGACCTCGTGGGTCTGGGTGAGCTGCGCCGTGGCCTGCAGGGATTCGCGAGTCTTGTTCGCGGTGATCTGACGGATCCGGCTGGCCTTCTGCGTGGTGCCCCTCAGGTGTGCCAGCGCGGGTGCCGGAGTTGGCGCGGCTTCAGGAGCTTTCGCAGCCGGCGCCGCTGCGGGAGGTTGCGCGGCCGGTGCGGCGGGCGCCCTCTTCGCCTCTTCTTTCTTCTGGGCCGCGGCAAGCACGTCTTGCTTGCGGATGCGACCGCCCACCCCGGTGCCGGTGACCTCGGCAAGGTCAATCTTGTTCTCGGTGGCCAGTTTTCGCACCAGCGGGGTCACGTACGGCGCGCCGTCTGCACTCGAGCCTCCGGTCTCGGCGGCTGGCGGGGCCTGTGCCGGTTGGGCTTTCGGCGCCGGTTCGGGCGGGGGCTCCGGTGCGGGTGCCGGTTTGGCCGCAGCTTCGGGTTTTTCGTCAACCTTGGGGGCCTTGGGCTGGGGCGCCGGCTCGGGCGGGGGCTTGGGCGCGGGCGGGGCGCTGGCGTCGGAGGCGTCCAGATTCGAGCCGATCCGTGCCAATTCACCGCCAACGGGAACGGTGGCGTCTTCGTCGGCGGTGATGCTGACCAGGACGCCGGCCACTGGCGACGGGATCTCGGTGTCCACCTTGTCGGTGGACACTTCCACCAGCGCTTCGTCAACCTGAACCGAATCCCCGACCTTTTTGAGCCAGCGAGTCACGGTGCCCTCGGCCACCGACTCGCCGAGCTCGGGCATCAGCACCGGGGTCGTGGCGCCGCTACCGGAACCCTGCTGGGCCGGCGCCGCGGGTTCGGACTCCGGCTTGGCCGGCGCTGCGGGTTCGGGCTCGGGTTCCGGTTGGGGTGGCGCTGCGGATTCGGCCTTCGGCTGCGGTTCGCTTGGCGCCTGGGCGGGCGCCTCCGTCGCGCCGTTTTCGGAGGCCTCCAAATTCGAGCCGATGACGGCCAGATCGCCGCCAACCTCGACGGTGTCGTCCTCCTGGGCGATGATTTTGGTCAGCACACCGGCGGCCGGCGAGGGGATTTCGGTGTCGACCTTGTCGGTCGATACCTCGACGAGAGGCTCGTCGAGTTCGACCGTGTCGCCTTCCTGCTTGAGCCAGCGGGTGACCGTCCCCTCGGTGACGCTCTCGCCGAGTGCCGGCATCTGGACGGAGAAGGCCATCTCGTTTTGACTCCTCGATCGCTCGTGGCTCGGGGCAGGTCACATCTGGCTTACCACAACCCCGTGTAGCGGGTGTGAAATGCAAGTAGTTGCCGAAACCATCCTGTCATTGCGTCGGCATCGGCACACATCCAGGGCTGGCGCGCTCGGGTGCCGGGGCGGCCGCACCCGCTTGCTACGGTGTGGCCACTGTTAGTCAGGGTCCAGTCACGGTTCAGTCAGATCAAATCGGGGGTGCGGAGGTCCGATGCCGGCATTACAACAGGCGCCGCAGCAGTTCGTCGACAGCACGGACGGCGTGCGTATCGCGGTCTACGAAGAGGGCAACCGCGAGGGCCCGACCGTCGTGCTGGTGCACGGCTTTCCCGACTCGCACGTGTTGTGGGACGGTGTCGTGCCGCTGCTGGCCGATTTTCGCGTGATCCGTTACGACAACCGTGGTGTCGGCCTGTCGTCGGTGCCCAGGCCGGTTTCCGCGTACACCATGGCCCGGTTCGCCGACGACTTCGCCGCGGTGGTCGGGAAGCTGAGCCCGGGCCAACCGGTGCACGTGCTGGGCCACGACTGGGGTTCGGTGGGCGTCTGGGAGTACTTGAAGCGGCCGGGCGCCAGCGACCGGGTCGCCTCGTTCACGTCGGTCTCGGGCCCGAGCCAGAACCAACTGGTCGACTACATCTTCAGCGGCCTGCGCCGGCCCTGGCGCCCGCGCAGGTTTGCCCGCTCGATCAGTCAGGCCCTGAGATTCACCTATATGGCGCTGTTCTCGATCCCGGTGCTGGCACCGCTTTTCCTGCGGCTGACGCTGTCGGTCCCGGCGCTGCGGCGCAACGCGGTCGACAACATCCCGGCCGATCAGATCCACCACTCGGCCAACCTTGCCCGGGATGCCGCCCGCTCGGTGAAAACATACCCCGCCAACTACTTTCGCTCGTTCTCCGGGCGCGGCCGGGGCGTCCACATCGTCGACGTACCGGTGCAGCTCATCGTCAACACCCGGGACAAGTACGTGCGGCCGTACGGATACGACGAGACCCAGCGCTGGGTGCCGCGGTTGTGGCGCCGCGACATCAAGGCCGGTCACTTCTCGCCGATGTCGCACCCGCTGGTGATGGCCGCCGCGGTGCGTGACTTCGCCGACCTCGCTCAAGGCAAACAGCCGAGTCGCGCGATGCTGCGCGCGCAGGTCGGGCGTCCGCGTGAGGCGTTCGGCGACACTTTGGTGTCGGTCACCGGCGCCGGCAGCGGAATCGGCCGGGAGACCGCGTTCGCCTTTGCGCGCGAGGGCGCCGAGGTGGTCGTCAGCGATATCGACGAGGCCGCCGTCAAGGAGACCGCGGAGCAGATCGCCGCACGGGGTGGTGTGGCGTACCCCTACGTGCTTGACGTGTCCGACGCCCAGGCGGTCGAGGCGTTCGCCGAACGGGTCAGCGCCGCGCACGGCGTTCCCGACATCGTGGTCAACAACGCCGGCATCGGGCAGGCGGGCGGGTTCTTGGACACACCCGCCGAGCAGTTCGACCGCGTGCTGGACGTCAACCTCGGCGGCGTGGTGAACGGTTGCCGGTCATTCGGGCGGCGCCTGGTCGAACGCGGCACCGGCGGCTACATCGTCAACGTGGCATCGATGGCCGCCTACGCCCCGCTGCAGTCACTGAATGCCTACTGCACCTCCAAGGCCGCGGCCTACATGTTCTCCGACTGCCTGCGGGCCGAACTCGATGCCGCCGGCATCGGGCTGACCACGATCTGCCCCGGTGTCATCAACACCAACATCGTCAACACCACCCGCTTCGACGCACCCGCGGGCAAGGGCGAGGAAGTCGACGGCCGGCGGGGGCAGCTGGGCAGGATGTTCGCGCTGCGTCACTACGGGCCGGAAAAGGTTGCCAAGGCGATCTTGTCGTCGGTCAAGAAGAGCAAGCCGATCCGCCCGGTCGCGCCGGAAGCCTATGCGCTGTACGGCGTTTCCCGTGTGCTGCCGCAGGCGCTGCGCAGCACCGCGCGGATGCGGGTCATCTGATGATCTGAGCCGGGCGCAGGGACCTCAGGAACCCTCAGGGATCCGCGCCGCTCCTTCGCCGCGTCGTACCAGCAGCGCACCGCCGATCGCGATGATCCCGGCGACCGTCAGCGGGATGGTCCACGTCCGCCGGCTGCCCACCGATGACTGGCACTGCGCCACGTAGTCGGTGTGCGGCACGATCTGGTTAAGAATCGGGACGTTTGCCACGCTCTTGTCGTTCGCGCTCCTCGCCGCGGACAGATCCGTGGCGACGGCGTTTCCGCACGAGATGGAACTGCCATTGCCGTCGGAGATCGATACCGGCGTCAACAGCCCGATTACGCCGGCCAGCAGCAGCACGGCACCAACAGCAATGATCAACCGTCGCGCAGTCACAATTGGCCTCCCGTCGAATAGGAATCGCTGGGAGGTTAGCCAGTGTGACCGGTGGTTAAACCCGGTCGCGAGCGTCACGCCAGCGTGACGTTAGGCCGTCAGCGCCACGCCAGCGCGACGCTCGGCTGCTAGCCGTTCTCGGCTATGTCGGTCAGCACCGCGAACATGGTGCGGGCCGGCACACCGGTCGCGCCCTTGGGCGTGTATCCCCACGGGCTGCCGGTGTTGTAAGCCGGGCCGGCCACGTCGATGTGCGCCCAGCTCACGCCGTCGGCCACGAATTCGCGCAGGAACACCCCGGCCACCAGCATCCCGGCAAAGCGCTGACCACTGACATTGGCCAGGTCGGCCACCGTGGACTTCAAGTCCTCCTTGAGCTCGTCGGGCAGCGGCATCGGCCAGCCGTTCTCGCCCACCCGTTGCGAGATCGCGGCGACCCGGTCGCGGAACTCGTCGCTGCCCATCACCCCGGGTATCCGCGAGCCCAGCGCCACCGTCTGGGCACCCGTCAGCGTGGACGTCTCGATCAGGTAGTCCGGGTTGTCCTCGCACGCCCGGACGATGGCGTCGGCAAGGATGAGCCTGCCCTCCGCGTCGGTGTTGAGCACCTCGACCGTGGTTCCGCCGTATTGCGTCAGAACGTCGCCCGGGCGCTGCGCCGTCGCCGACGGCATGTTCTCGGCCATCGGCACGGTGGCGATCACGTCGATGGGCAGCGCCAGCTGGGCGGCCAGCGTGACGGTCGCGATGACCGCGGCGGCGCCGCCCATGTCCGAGGTCATGTAGTGCATTGACGCCGCCGGCTTGATGGAGATGCCGCCGGTGTCGAAAGTGATGCCCTTACCGACCAGCGCGACTCGCTTTCCAGCCTTGCCCTTCTTGCCTTTGGCCAGCTGTGAACCCCGATGGATCAGCCGCACCAGCCGCGGTGGGCGCGACGAGCCCTGACCGACACCGATCACCCCGCCGTAGTTGGCCTTCTGTAGCGCCTTGTCGTCGAGCACCTCCACCTCGAGGCCGGCGGATTCGCCCAAAGCCTTTGCACGCTTGGCGAATTCGGCGGGAAACAGGTGGCTGGGCGGGGTGTTGACCAAGTCACGGGCGGTGGCAACCGCGGTCGCGACGGCAGCGCCGTGCGCGCTGTGTTTCTTGGCGTCTTTCGAGGTGGCTAACACCGTGATCTTGCGCAGGCCTTTGTCTTTCGGCGCGGTCTTGTCGGTGCGGAATGCGGTGAACCGGTAGCTGCCCAGGATCAGCCCCTCGACGGCGGCCGAGCAGACGTCGTCACCGGGCAGCTCTGTCAGCGTCGTGATCACTGTCTCTGCGCCGCCCAGCGACCGCGCCGCCACACCGGCGGCGCGACGGATCGTGTCGGCCGGCCACTCGGATCGCGGCTTGCCCAGGCCGATTGTGAGCACGCTGGACACCGGCAGCGACGACACCACCAGCCGGTGCACCTGTTCGCTGCCACCGGTGGCTTCCAGTGCCCGAAGGCCGGCCTCGATCTCGGCGACCGCCGCGGCGGGCAGGAACGGCTCGGCCGCGACCCGAAGTACAGAGACCGCGCCGGGCTTGTCTTCGTCGCCGGTCGAGACGACCGGCACGAGCAGCACCGCGGAACCGGCACTGCGTTTGGGCAGCGACGTGGCGACGTTGACGGAGGGGGCTTGGTAACCCGGTTCGGTGGTGGTCACGGGCAATTACCCTAGTCACCGGGGGTAGGGCTTAGCTCGGCAGCGTCCCCGCGTGCAGGTCGAAAGCGGTCACCGGGTCGTCGAAACCCTTGAGTGTCAACGGAGCCTGGGCGACCGCGGGCCAGTCGGGCAACTCGTCGCGCAGCTCGGACGTGGCCAGGATCTGCTCAGGTGTCGCTGCGGCCACGAGTCGGGCAGCCAGATTGACCGGGTTGCCGAAGTAGTCGCCGTTGATGGCCACGACCGTGCCGTATGCAAGGCCGGCGCGGACCTGCAGTCCTTCCTCGCGCGCTTTGGGGTGCTCGACGAGATCAACCGCCGCCCGCACCAGCCGCTCGGGCGCCGAACTCACCCACATCACCTCGTCGCCGATGAACTTCACCACCCGGCCGCCGTCGGCATGCACCACGTCGGAGACGGTGCCGGCGAACTCGTTGAGCAAATACGACAACTGCGCCGGCGTGAGGGCCTGAGTCAACGCGGTGAAGCCGGACAGATCCGCGAAACCAACACCGCACACCACGGCCGCCGACGTGTCGCGAAGTACACCCTCGAAATGCGTCCGAGCGCTGGTCAGATGGTGACGGTGCACGATGTCGATCAGTGCCCCGATCCGGGGGACGAACTCGGCGACCGAGCGGTACGCCTGCGCAGTGGCGAGTTCGTCGCGGGTGTGGGTCATCTGGATGTCCGGCGTCCCGGCGCGGATCAGTGTCGACTCGGCTTCGGCGAGCCGGGCCATGGCGGCGCCCAGTACCCGCAACAGGCCCAATGCGCCGTCCTGGCCGACGACCGCCTTGAGCGCGAGCCAGGTTGCCAGGGCGTCGACGTCGGCCTGGCTCAGCACAGGAATATCAGCACCGGCGACAGTCAGGCCGAGCAAAGCCCAGGCGCGCGCGACGTCCTCGGCTGCTACCCCGAGCTCCTCGGCCGCGGTCCGCAACGTGTAGATCGGGCGCCCCGACCACGACAGAACATCACCGGCCAGGCCGAACAGCCGGCCGCGGAGTTCGGCTTCAGCCATCTCCTGGACCGAGAAGCCAAGGTCGTCCAGATACTTGATCAGGTCGGCTCGCTCGCGTGGATTGGCGATCCCGGCCGCTTCCAGCGCGTCGAAGTCGAGCGAATCGAACACCCACCCAAGTGTGCCAGGCAGGGGTGACGATTAGGGTGGGACGCCGTGAGCGATGCGCCAGACCTCTTGCACGGACCCCTGGAGGAGCGCCACCGCGAGCTGGGCGCAAGTTTCGCCGAGTTCGGCGGCTGGCTGATGCCGGTGTCGTACGCCGGGACCGTCAGCGAGCACAACGCCACGCGCAATGCGGTGGGCCTGTTCGACGTCAGCCACCTCGGCAAGGCGTTGGTCCGCGGGCCGGGCGCCGCGCAGTTCGTCAACTCCGCGCTCACCAACGACCTGGGCCGCATTGGGCCGGGCAAGGCTCAATCCGGCAAGGCTCAATCCGGCAAGGCGCAATACACACTGTGCTGCACCGAATCCGGCGGCGTCATCGACGATCTCATCGCCTACTACGTCGACGACGACGAGATTTTTCTGGTGCCGAACGCCGCCAACACCGCCGCGGTGGTCGAGGCGCTGCAAGCGGCCGCCCCGCCCGACCTGACGATCACCAACCTGCATCGCTCCTATGCGGTGCTGGCGGTGCAGGGGCCACGATCGACCGAGGTGCTCGACGCGCTGGGGCTGCCGACGGGCATGGATTACATGGGCTACGCCGATTCCTCGTACTCCGGGCTGCCGGTGCGAGTCTGTCGCACCGGGTACACCGGCGAGCACGGTTACGAACTACTGCCACCGTGGGAATCCGCGGGCGTGGTGTTCGACGCGCTGGTGGCGGCGGTTTCCGAGGCCCGCGGCGAGCTCGCGGGCCTGGGCGCCCGCGACACTCTGCGCACCGAGATGGGATATCCGCTGCACGGGCACGAACTTTCGCTCGACATCTCGCCGTTGCAGGCCCGGTGCGGATGGGCGATCGGTTGGAAGAAGGACGCGTTCTTCGGCCGCGACGCGCTGCTGGCGGAGAAAGCGGCGGGACCGCGGCGCTTGTTGCGGGGACTGCGGATGGTCGGCCGCGGGGTGTTGCGTCCCGGGCTGACGGTGCATTCCGGGGACAGCACGGTGGGGGTCACCACGTCGGGAACCTTTTCTCCTACGTTGCAGGTGGGCATCGCGCTGGCCTTGATCGACAGCGATGCCGGCGTGGAGGACGGCCAGCGCATCACCGTCGACGTCCGCGGCCGGTCCGTCGAGTGCGAAGTCGTGCGCCCGCCGTTCGTCGCCGCGAAAACCCGCTAGCCAGTACCGGTTCACGTGGCAAAAACCCGATCGTACGCGGATATACAATCGGCGCCATGACCAGCGGCTCACTTCGGTTCACGGTTTCTCGCGCGGCGAATCCCGCGACCGACGCCGAACGTGAGTCGATCCTGGCCGACCCGGGTTTCGGCAAATACTTCACCGACCACATGGTGTCGATCGACTACACCGGCGGCAAGGGTTGGCACGATGCGCGGGTCATCCCGTACGGCCCGATAGAACTGGATCCGTCGGCGATCGTGCTGCACTACGCACAGGAAGTCTTCGAGGGGCTCAAGGCTTACCGCTGGGCGGACGGCTCCATCGTGTCGTTTCGCGCCGAGGCCAATGCGGCGAGGCTGCGTTCGTCGGCGCGGCGGCTCGCGATTCCCGAACTGCCCGAAAAGCTGTTCATCGAATCCCTTTGCCAGCTAATCGCTGTCGACAACGCTTGGGTGCCGCGGGCCGGCGGCGAAGAGGCGCTGTATCTGCGGCCGTTCATCTTCGCCACGGAGCCCGGACTGGGCGTGCGACCGGCCAAGCAGTACCGCTACCTGCTGATCGCCTCGCCGGCCGGCGCATATTTCAAGGGCGGCGTCAGCCCCGTCACCGTCTGGGTGTCGACGGAGTATGTGCGGGCCAGCCCGGGCGGGACCGGCGCGGCCAAGTTCGGCGGCAACTACGCCGCCTCGCTGCTGGCTCAGGTACAAGCCGCCGAAAACGGTTGCGACCAGGTGGTATGGCTGGACGCGGTCGAGCGTCGCTTCGTCGAAGAGATGGGCGGCATGAACCTCTTCTTCGTGCTGGGCAGCGGCGGACACGCGCGGCTGGTCACCCCGGAGCTGTCCGGCTCGCTGCTGCCCGGCATTACGCGAGATTCGTTGCTGCAGTTGGCTATTGATGCCGGATTCTCCGTCGAGGAACGCAAGATCGATATCGACGAGTGGCAGAAGAAAGCCGCCGCGGGCGAGATCACCGAGGTGTTCGCCTGCGGCACCGCCGCCGTCATCACCCCGGTTTCGCGCGTCAAGTACGGCGACAGCGAGTTCACCGTCGCCGACGGCCAACCGGGCGAGGTGACCATGGCGATGCGCGACACGCTGACCGGGATCCAACGGGGCACCTTCGCCGACACCCACGGCTGGATGGCCCGGCTGGGGTAGGCGCCGATTGCCCAACGTGAAACCAGCTTCACGCTCGACGCTTGCTAGATCCGGACCAGTCCCGCAAGCGCCACGGCGCTCACCGTCGTGGTCAGTTCGATCGCGGCGCCCAGCACGTCACCGGTGATGCCGCCGAACCGGCGCACGCAGTGGGCGACCAGGGCCGCGCCGCAGCACACCGCCACCAGCGCCGCCACCGGCCCCTGCCACGGTCGCGGACCCGCCAGCAGCGAAACGCCCAGCAGCACCGCGAGCCAGCCCGCCACCACCGGCGCGGGCTGACTACCTGCGACCCGGGCACCCAGGGCGCTGCCGTCGGCCGCCGGCACCGACCGGCGGCAGGCCAGCACCGCGGTGACCCGGCCGGCAAAGACCGCGACGAAAACACCCGCCGGTCTGAGCGCCGAGAATGCCAGCCCCTGCGACACGATCACCAGCACGACGGCCGCCACACCGAACGGTCCGGTCGATCCGTCGCGCATCACCGCAAGTGCGCGCTGCGGCGATCCGTAGCAACCCAGCCCGTCGGCCGTATCGGCGACACCATCGATGTGCAGGCCGCGGGTCGCGAGCAACAGAGCGGTCACGGCGAGTAGTCCGGCGAGCGGGCTTGACGGGCCGAAAGCCCATGCGCCGCACCACGTGACGCCCGCGGCCAACACCCCCAGCGCGGCGCCGACCACCGGCAGCGCCGTCATCGCGCCCCGGCCCATCGGGGCACTGCCCGCACGCGGAACGGGCAGCACGGTCGCGAAAGCGAAGGCCGTTGCCAGCGAACGCATCACAGGGAGGCTCGGTTGGAGACGCCAGCGTCTGTGAATGTCGCCATCGACGAAAGTGCTGCCACCGCGGCGCGCAGCACGGGCAGCGCCACCGCGGCGCCGGTTCCCTCACCCAGCCGCATGCGCAGATCCAGGATCGGGTCTAACTCAAGCGCGCCCAGCGCCAGTTCGTGACCCGGCTCGGTGGACCGGTGACCCGCTTGCCACCACTGCCGGGCGCCGGGCGCCAGGCGCTCGGAGACCAACGCGGCGGCCGTCACCGCCATGCCGTCGAGAAGCAGCGGGGTACGCCGCACCGCGGCCTGTGCGCAAAAGCCGGCCATCGCGGCCAAATCGGCGCCGCCGCAGCAGCGCAGCAACCCGACCGGGTCGGGCAACACCAGCCGCGCCCTAAACAGGGCATCGCGTACCGCCGCCGTCTTGCGTGCCCATCCCGCGTCACCGATCCCGGTCCCGAAGCCAACGACCGCGACCGGCTCGGCGTTGGTAAGTGCCGCCACCAAAACCGCTGCCGCCGTTGTGTTTCCGATCCCCATGTCGCCCGCGATCAGCAGGTCCGCGCCGGCGTCGACCTCCTCATCGGCGATGGTCCGGCCCGCGGCGACCGCCGCGACGGTCTCGGCGTCGGTCAGAGCGTCTTGGATCGTGATATTGCCACTGCCACGTCGCACCTTGTGGGCGCCGATCCGCTCCGAAGCCGCGTCGGCGTCGACCGCCAGGTCCGCCACCCGCACGGTCGCGCCGGCGATGTCGGCCAGCACATTGATCGCCGCCCCGCCGGCATCGATGTTGGCGACCATCTGGGCGGTCACCTCGGGCGGGTACGCCGACACCCCCGATCGCGCGACGCCGTGGTCACCCGCGAAGACCACCACCCGGGCGCGCTCGAACTGCCGCGGCGGACAGTGCCCTTGGCACGACGCAATCCAGACCGACAGGTCTTCGAGGCGGCCGAGGGCCCCCCGCGGCTTGGTCAGGGTGTCCTGACGGGCGCGGGCGGCCGCGGCGGCGTCCGCATCGGGCGGCGACACTGGCGCGAATTCCATCAGCTTCCCGACGGCTTGATCGGTACGGCCTGCCCGGCCACCACCAGCACCACCTGATCGCACAACTCGGCGACGCGCTGGTTGAGGCTGCCCAGTTCGTCGGCGAATCGGCGGCCCGACGCGGAAGCCGGCACCACGGTCAACCCGACTTCCGGGCTGACCAGCACCAGCGTGGAGCCGAATGCGCCGACCGCGGCCAGCATCGACTCGATCGAGTCTTCGATCGAGTTAACGACCGGGCCTTCCACCGGCCCGTCGTCCCATGCGTTGTTCCGGTCCAGTGTGCCGGTCAACCACCCGCCGAGGTCGTCGACGAGCGTCGGGATGTCCGGCGACTGCCGCAATTGGGCGGTGATGTCTTCGGTTTCGACCGTCGACCAATGCGCGGGCCGACGGCCGCGGTGCCGCGCGATCCGGTGCGCCCAGGCCGCATCGTCCCCGCCTGCCGGCCCGGAGGCCAGGTAACGGACCGGCTGGCCGGGCGGCAGCGCCTTGGCGATGGCATCCTCCGCCCACCGAGATTTGCCCGACCTGATCCCGCCGAGCACCAGCGTCCGCACTGGGGTCAGACGGCTTTGCCGCGACGCTTAACCGACACTGCTGCCGCGCTCGACTTGGGGCCGGGGTGCCCGCAACCGGCGCATTTGGGAAGCCCGGCCGGCGGCGTAAATGCCTAGCTTCCAACGGCTTTCGGTGTTGTTCGGGAACTTCGCGTCAACCCGCTTGCTCACTTTGCGACCCAGGATGAGCCCGTCGACACTCATGACGACCATCAGCACCAGCATCGCCGGAGAGACATACAGCTGCAGCTGCGGAACCGCGAACATGACGAAAATCAGAACCAGCGTCGCCGGCATGAACAGGCCGAGGACGTTGCGCCGGGAGTCCACCACATCGCGCACGTAGCGGCGTATCGGCCCCTGATCACGCGGCAACAGGTATGCCTCTTCGCCCGCCATCATGCGATCCCGGCGATCCGTCATGCGAGCGCGGTTGGTGGTTCGCTCGGCCCGGCGCTCCTCGCGGCTGAGTTTGGCGCCGGCCAGCGACTTGCGCCGGGCCCGCGCCTCGGACGCGGTCATGGGTGCCGGTGCGATCGGACCCTTTTTCGTACTGCGTCTGGCGGCGTCGCGCTTGGGCGTGGGCCGGCCCTTGGGATCGGTCCCACGCGACTCACGCGGCGGGCTGGCGGCATCAATCACCACCGGCGCCACAGAACCCTCTTCATGGCCCTTCTTACGGCCCAACAGCTTCACAGTGGCCAGGTTACTTCGCGAGTGCTGCGAGCCGTAATCGCCCTGGAATGCATTGTTATTGCGCATGCGCCAGCGCGTGGCTTGCACCTACGCTTGACTGTGATGAATGGCTACCTGTGATGGACGACGGCACGATGGCCTCGGATGATGACGCCGCTGGCCTCGCACCGGGCCGTCTCCAGTTGCCGGCGATGCTGGTTCTGGTGGCCCCGGATTGCTATGGCGACGGCTTGTCGGCCGTGGAGGCCGCCGCCGCCATCGCGACCGGCTGGACCCGGTCACGTCCGGGCGATCGATTCATTGTCGCCCCGCAGTCCGACGGCGGCCCGGGCTTCGTCGAGGTGCTGGCCAGCCGGCTGGGCAAGACGCGGCGGCTGCGGGTGCAGGGGCCGCTGGACACCACGGTGGAGGCCCAGTGGGTCTTCCAGCGCGGCTCGGCGACCGCGTACCTGGAATGCGCGCAGGCGTGCGGTCTGGCACTCCTTGGCGGCCCGCCCACCCCGGAGACCGCGCTGGCGGCCCACAGCCGGGGCGTGGGGCAGCTCATCGCCGAGGCGCTGCGGGCCGGGGCGAAGCGGGTCGTGGTCGGGCTGGGGGGCAGCGCGTGCATTGATGGCGGGCAAGGGATGATCGCCGAGCTCGGCGGCCTGGATGCCGCCCGCCGGCGACTGGCCGACGTGGAGCTGATCGCCGCCTCGGACACCGAATATCCCCTGCTGGGGCCCTGGGGCGCGGCCAGGGTGTTCGGGCCGCAGAAGGGCGCTGACACGGAGACCGTCGCAGCGCTGGAAGTCCGCCTTGAGGCGTGGGCCATGGAACTGGAAGCGGTGGCCGGACGAGACGTCGGCGCGGAGCCGGGGGCGGGCGCCGCCGGTGGGATTGGTGCCGGGCTGCTCGCGCTCGGCGGTCGCTGCGAGTCCGGCGCGGCGATCATCGCCGAGCACACCCACTTGGCCGACGACCTCGAGACCGCGGAGATGATCGTCACGGGTGAAGGCCGGTTCGACGAGCAGTCCCTGCACGGCAAGGTGGTCGGGTTCCTCGCCGACGCGGCCCGGCCGCTGGGAATCCCGGTGATCGTGCTGGCCGGCCAGGTCGGTCTGGACAATACGTCGGTCCGCACCGCGGGCATCATGTCCGCGTTGTCCATCGCCGATTACGCCGGCTCGGTGCGGTTGGCGCAGGCCGACGCGGCAAATCAGCTGATAGGATTAGCGTCACAGGTGGCGGCGCGACTCGGGAATAGCGGCCCAGCGAGGTACCGTTGACGCATTGGGCTTTCCCCGGTAGTTCGGGCGGGGGCGGACCCGCCCAACGATAGGCATGTAGGAGAAGCAATGACGGTGCAGAACGAGTCAACCACCAAGACCCACGGCGTGATCCTGACCGACGCCGCCGCCTCCAAGGCGAAGTCCCTGCTCGACCAGGAGGGACGCGACGACCTGGCGCTGCGCATCGCGGTCCAGCCCGGCGGCTGCGCTGGGCTGCGCTACAACCTCTTCTTCGACGACCGGACACTGGACGGCGACCTCACCGCGGAGTTCGGTGGCGTGACCCTGACGGTGGACCGGATGAGCGCGCCCTACGTGGAGGGCGCGTCCATCGATTTCGTGGACACCATCGAAAAGCAGGGCTTCACCATCGACAACCCCAATGCCACTGGTTCGTGCGCCTGCGGGGACTCGTTCAACTGACCGCCTAGGGCATCGTCGCCGGGCGCCGTCGCCCCGGCCGGCGGGCTAGTACGAGCCCGCGGTGCGGAGCACGTACGAGCAGACCAGGATCTGGCCTCGCTGGAAGAGCAGCTGTGCGACGCCCTGTGCGTCCGCGCGCGTCGGGCCGCCGGTCGCAGGAGATACCCGCATGGTGAACAGCGCCTGGGCCTGATACTGAGACAAGTACACGATCTTGTCGATCGAGGTCAGCTCGACCTCGGAGAATTGCTTGCGGAACGCGTCGCTGCTCATTTTGGCCAGCGCCTGGTCGGAACGCTTGTCGCGCACGCCGTCGTACATACCGCACAGGGCGTTGCGCACGATCACGTCGATATCACGGTGCTCGAGCGCGTCGAGATACTCCTGGATTGCCGTCTTGGCCGCTCCCTCGGAGAACTGGGCGCCGGTGTTGGCCCCGTTGGTCCGGACCCCGTACACGATCGCCACCGTCATCGCTGCCACCAGCGCGACGGCCACGAAGATGCCGATGATCAGGCGCCGCTTGGACCGTCGGCTCGGATACGACCCCGGTGGGGGTTGCCGGGCATAACTGCCCGAAGGGGGTCCCGCGTCGGTGTTTGGCGCCGAGGCGAAGGTCGGGTCGCCGGCGGCGGGCCCGGTGGGGAACTCGAGCGGACGCGTCTCGGCGTGGGGCGTTGGTCCGGTGCCGACGGCGTGGTTCGGCGGGTGCGGGCCGGCCATTGCGGTTCTCCTACGGTGGTAGACGGGACGCAGTAAGAGTCGGGTCGGGTTACCGCCCGATTCTTGGGGTCCCGGCGACTTTGAGTGAGTTCCCTAGGCAGGCTAGCGCAAGACTTTCCGACGACCGTGACGCGACGACGCTCGGTACGTCTGAGTAAGCTAGATAACCTTACTAACGAGGGATGGAGATTTCGTGACGATCGCGGTGACAGGTTCGATTGCGACCGACAACCTGATGCGGTTCCCCGGCCGATTTTCCGAGCAGCTGCTGGCTGATCATCTGCAGAAGGTATCGCTCAGCTTCCTGGTCGACGACCTGGTGATTCATCGCGGCGGTGTGGCGGGAAACATCGCTTTCGCCATCGGTGTGCTGGGCGGTGACGTCGCGCTGGTCGGTGCGGCCGGTGACGACTTCGCCGACTATCGCAAGTGGCTGCAGGCCTACCGCGTGAACTGCGACAACGTGCTGATCTCCGACAGCGCGCACACGGCGCGTTTCACCTGCACCACCGACATCGACATGGCCCAGATCGCATCTTTCTACCCGGGCGCCATGTCGGAGGCTCGCAACATCAAGCTCGCCGACGTGATCGCGAACATCGGCGCGCCGGAGTTGGTGATCATCGGGGCCAACGACCCCGACGCGATGTTCTTGCACACCGAGGAGTGCCGCAAGCTCGGGCTGGCCTTCGCCGCCGACCCGTCCCAGCAGCTGGCCCGGCTATCCGGGGACGAGATCCGCAAGCTGATCGATGGCGCCAAGTACCTGTTCACCAACGACTACGAGTGGGACCTGATGCTGTCCAAGACCGGCTGGACGGAGGCCGACGTTATGGGACAGATCGATCTGCGGGTCACCACGCTGGGTCCCAAGGGTGTGGATGTGGTCGAGCCCGACGGCACCAGCATCCACGTCGACGTGGTGCCCGAGATCAGCCAGACCGACCCCACGGGGGTCGGCGACGCCTTCCGGGCCGGATTCCTCACGGGCCGCAGCGCGGGTCTCAGCCTGGAGCGTTCCGCGCAGCTGGGCTCGCTCGTCGCCGTGCTGGTGCTGGAGTCGACGGGAACCCAGGAGTGGACCTGGGACCACGAGATCGCGGCGACCCGGCTGGCCGGCGCCTACGGCGACGACGCCTCCGCCGAGATCAGCGCCGTGCTGGCCTGAATTCTGCTCGCCCGCTCGCCGTCAGAGCTGGACCGGGTAGTGCGGCTCGCTGATCTGCGGCACCACGCTGCCCTCGACGAAGATGGCGTGCCAAAGCATGAAGATCAGCACGGTCCACAGCCGGCGGCTGTGGTCACTGGCGCCGCTTCGGTGCTCGTCGAGCATGCGGCGCACGGCGGCTGGGTCGACAAAGTCGACCAATGAACTGGCCTGCGACGAGTCCACCAACGCGTAGGCCCACTCCAGCAGTTCGCCCGCCCTCAGCCAATGCCGGATCGGCACCGGGAACCCGAGCTTGGGCCGGTGCAGCACATGCGCCGGAACGATGGGCTCCAGCGCGCGCCGCAACGCGTACTTGGTGGTCGTGCGGGTGATCTTCGCCTCTACCGGCAACCGCGAGGCGACGGCGAACACCTCCGGGTCCAGGAACGGCACCCGAAGCTCCAGTGAGTTGGCCATCGTCATCTTGTCGGCCTTCACCAGAATGTCGCCGCGCAACCAGGTGAACAGGTCGACGTGCTGCATGCGGGCCACCGGGTCCCAGCCGGCCGATTCGGCGTACAGCGACGCGGTCACATCGGTGTGGGTCCAGTCGTCGCGAAACCCGGGCAGCACGTCTCGCAACTGCGCATCGGAGAAGCTGCGGGCATTGCCGTAGTAGCGCTCCTCGAGTGTCAGCGAGCCGCGGTGCAGCAGGCTCTTGCCACGCATGCCTTCCGGCAGCGGTTTGGACACCTTGCCCATCGAACGCCGCAGCGGCCGGGGCAGATAGTCGAAGGGCTTCAACGACAGCGGCTCCCGGTAGATCGTGTAGCCGCCGAACAGCTCGTCGGCACCCTCGCCGGACAGCACCACCTTGACGTGCTTGCGGGCCTCGCGGGCGACGAAGAACAGCGGCACCAGGGCGGGGTCGGCAACCGGCTCGTCGAGGTACCAGACGATCTCGGGCAGGGCGGCGACGAACTCGTCTGGGCTGACCACCTTGGCGATGTGCCGGGCACCGATCGCCTCCGCGGAGGCCACCGCGACGTCGATCTCGGAGAACCCCTCACGCTCGAACCCGGTGGTGAACGTGATCAACCTGGGGTTGTGCCGGATCGCCAACGCCGCGATGGCAGTCGAGTCGATGCCCCCGGACAGAAACGCCCCGACGGTGACGTCGGCGCGCATGTGCTTGGCCACCGAGTCCTCGAGCACCGCGGTGATCTCGTCGTAGCGGGCCTGTTCGGTGTCGCCGGTGATCGGTGTGACGGCAAACCGGGGCACGAAATAGCGGGTGACCTCAGGCGCCGTCCCGGGACGGATCCGCGCGTAGCAGCCCGATTCCAGCCGGCGCACCCCGCGGTGCAACGTCTCCGGCTCGGGAACGTACTGCAGGACGGTGTAGTGCTGTACCGCCCGCTGATCGATGCGGGTGTCGAACCCGACCAACTCGGCCAAATCCAGCAGGCATTTCTTCTCGCTGGCCACCGAGGTACCGCCGCTGCCGGTGGCCATGAAGAGCGGTTTAATGCCGAAAGGGTCACGGGCGCAGAATAATTCGCGTTTGACGGTGTCCCACAGCGCGAACGCGAACATGCCGCGCAGCCGCGTCAGCACGTCGGTGCCCCAGTGGTGATAGCCGGCGACGATGGCCTCGCCGTCGCCGTCGGTGGCGAAAACCGCCCCGTGCCGGGTGGCCAGTTCGTCGCGCAGCTCGAGGTAGTTGTAGATCTCGCCGTTGAACACCAGTACGTAGCGGTCGGGCGCATCCGGTGGCCCCCATCGCAGCGGCTGATGTGAGTGCGCGATGTCGATGATCGACAGCCGGTTGAAGCCGAACACCACCGTGCCGTCCTCACCGGGGTCCGACCAGGTGCCCGGCTCGTCGGGCCCGCGGTGCCGCATCAAATGCGTGGCGCGCGCGATGGCGGCGTCGGACCGGGCAGCATCGCGGCCGGGGCTCTCGGCTTCCGCCGGGGCCGCCACGAACGCCAGCAGACCACACACGGCGCCCCAGTATGCCGCACTCGCGCCGCCCGCGGATGCGGCACACCCGGCGGCGGGCCGACCGACCGGTCGGGGTTTCGTCGCCGAGGCTAGTGGCGTGGTCTACGCTGCGTAGTATTCGATGTCCAAGCAGGAGGCGCCAACGTGACACCTCGCGAGCAGATCCGTTCGCAACGTTTGTCGCAGGGCAGGTTTCAGAGCCTTTTTGGAGGCCTTTTTGAGGGCTTTTTTGGAGGCGCGCACCGGGGCCTGTTTCGTCGGCTGCGGCCGCTGGCGCTGGCCGCGACGCTGGGCGTCCTGGCGCTAACCCTGAGCGGATGCAGCTGGTCGGAGGCGCTGGGCATGGGCTGGCCGGAGGGCATCACCCCGCAGGCCCACCTCAATCGGGAGCTGTGGATCGGAGCGGTGGTCGCTTCGCTGGTCGTCGGTGTCATCGTGTGGGGCCTCATCTTCTGG